>DATFRW010000279.1:0-4802 GCA_035262945.1 Solirubrobacteraceae bacterium | reverse complement strand
GCCCGACGGTGGCCTGCGCATCGGCGGCGCGGCGCGCAACAGCGACCTCGCGGCGAACCGCGCGGTGCGCGAGCGCTACCCGCTCCTCGCGCAGGCCATCCTGTCGGGCGCGTCCGGCCAGGTGCGCAACGCGGCGACCGTCGCGGGCAACCTGCTGCAGCGCACGCGCTGCGCGTACTTCCAGGACGTCTCCAAGCCGTGCAACAAGCGGGCGCCCGGGTCCGGGTGCCCGGCCCGGCAGGGAGACCACCGCAACCTCGCGATCTTCGGCCATTCCGAGGCCTGCGTCGCCACGCACCCGTCCGATATGGCCGTGGCCATGGCGGCGATCGGCGGCGAGGTCCAGGTCCTCGGCCCGAGCGGCACGCGAACCATCCCGATCCCCGGCCTGCACCGCCTCCCGGGCGACGAGCCGCAGCACGACACCGTGCTGCGCCCCGGCGACCTCATCACCGCGATCGAGCTCTCGCCGCTCGGCTTTGCCCGCCGCTCCCGCTACCGCAAGGTGCGCGAGCGCGCGTCGTTCGCCTTCGCGGTCGTGTCGATCGCCGCCGCGATCGACCTCGAGGGCGACAGCGTGCGCGACTGTCGCATCGCCTTCGGCGGCGTCGCCCACACGCCGTGGCGCGCGACCCGCGCGGAGGAGGCGCTGCGCGGCGCGCCCGCCACCGAAGCGGCGTTCGCGGCGGCCGCCGACGCCGAGCTCGGCGAGGCGCGCCCGCTGAGCGACAACGCGTTCAAGGTGCGGCTCGCGCGCAACCTGCTCGTCAGCACGCTGTCGGAGCTGTCGGCATGACCGAGACGCTCGGTACCGCCGTCCTCGGCGCCCCGGCGACCCGCGTCGAGGGCCGCGACAAGGTCACGGGCCAGGCCCGGTACGCGGTCGAGCACGAGGTCGAGGGCGTCGCCTACGCCGCGCTCGTGCAGGCGACGATCGCCAAAGGCCGCGTCCGCGCGGTGGACGCCGACGCGGCGCTCGCGCTCGACGGGACGCTCGCCGTGCTGTGGCACGAGAACGCGCCGCGCGTGGCCTCGGATGCAAACCGCGACCTCGCGGTGCTCCAGGCGCCGGACGTCGCCTACCGCGGCCAGGTCGTCGCGGTGGCGGTCGCGGACAGCCTCGAGGTCGCCCGCGAGGCCGCCGCGCTCGTGCGCGTCGAATACGAGGCCGAGGCCCACGACGTCGAGCTTCGCCGCGACGATCCGAAGCTCTACAAGCCCGAGCGGGTCAACCCCGCGCTCGACACCGACACCGCGCGCGGCGACGCCGACGCGGGCCTCGCCGCCGCGGCGATCACCGTCGACGCGACCTACACCACGCCGGCGCAGCACAACAACCCGATGGAGGCGCACTCGACGCTGGCCGTCTGGCGCGACGGCGACCTGACGCTCTACGAGTCGACGCAGGGCGCGTCGCCCACGCGCGACGCGATCGCCGAGATCCTCGGCCTCGAACGCGAGCGGGTGCGCATCGTCTCGCCCCACGTCGGCGGCGGCTTCGGCGCCAAGATCACGCTCAAGCCGAACACGATCGCCGCGGCGCTCGCGGCCATGCATCTCGGGCGGCCGGTGAAGCTCATGGTCACCCGCCAGCAGATGTTCGCCTTCACCGGCTATCGCACGCCGACGATCCAGCGCATCCAGCTCGGCGCCGACGCCGACGGCACCCTCGTCGCGATCGCCCACGACGTCGTCGAGCAGACATCGACCGTGCGCGAGTTCGCCGAGCAGACCGCGCTGCCCTCGCGGATGATGTACGCCGCGCCGAACCGGCGCACGACGCATCGCCTCGCGGCGCTCGACGTGCCCGTTCCGACCTGGATGCGCGCGCCGGGCGAGACGCCCGGCATGTACGCGCTCGAATGCGCGATGGACGAGCTGGCCAGCGCGTGCGGCATCGACCCGATCGAGCTGCGCGTCCGCAACGAGCCGGCCGTCCACCCCGAGACCGACGTCCCCTGGAGCTCGCGCAACGTTGTCGCCTGCCTGCGCGAGGGCGCCGAGCGCTTCGGCTGGGGCGACCGCGACCCCGCGCCGCGCGCCCGCCGCGACGGACCGTGGCTGGTCGGCACCGGCGTCGCCTCGTCGACCTACCCCGCCCGCCGCTCCTCGTCGCACGCGAGCGCCCGCGCCGAGCCCGACGGAACGTTCGTGGTGCGGCTGGGCGCCGCCGACATCGGGACCGGCGCCCGCACCGTCCTCGCCCAGGTCGCCGCTGACGCGCTCGGCGTGGGGCTCGAACGCGTGCGGCTCGAGCTCGGCGACAGCGCGCTGCCGTGGGCGCGCACGGCCGGCGGCTCGATGGGCACGGCGTCGTGGGGCTCGGCCGTGGTCAAGGCGTGTGCGGCGCTGCGCGCCTCCGACGGCGTCGAGGCGCACGCCGACACCCGCGACGAGGTCGCCGCCGACGCGCGCCTCGAGCGCCATGGCTTCGGCGCCCAGTTCGCCGAGGTCCGCGTCGACGCGGACACCGGCGAGATCCGCGTGCCGCGCCTCCTCGGCGTCTTCGCCGTCGGCCGCGTGCTCAACCCGCTCACCGCGCGCTCGCAGCTCATCGGCGGCATGACCTGGGGCCTCTCGATGGCCCTCCACGAGGAGAGCGTGCTCGACCTCGAGTTCGGCGACTACCTCAACCACGACTTCGCCCAGTACCACGTCGCCGCCTGCGCCGACGTGCTCGACCTCGACGCGACGTGGATCGACGAGGACGACGAACACCTCAACCCGATGGGCGCCAAGGGCATCGGCGAGATCGGCATCGTCGGCACCGCGGCGGCGATCGCCAACGCGGTCCATCACGCCACCGGCATCCGGATCCGCGATCTGCCGCTGCGCCTGGACCGGCTTCTCAGCGCGGCAGCGTGAACCGGAACGCGCTGCCGCCGCCGTCCGCCGGCTCGACCCAGATGCGCCCGCCGTGGGCCTCAATGACCCGCCGGCAGATCGCCAGGCCGATCCCGCTGCCCTCGGCCTCGCCGTTCAGGCGCGCGAACATCCCGAAGATCCGGCTCGCGTGCTCGGGGTCGACGCCGACGCCGTTGTCGCGCACGGTGACGACCCACTCCTCGCGGTCGGGCAGCGCGGTGACCTCGACCCGCGGCGGCGCCTCGCCGCGGAACTTCACCGCATTGCGCACGAGGTTCTGAAACACGCGCCGCAGCTGGCTCGCGTCGCAATCGACCTCGGGCAGATCGCCCACCTCGAGCGTGGCACCGGCCGCCTCGAGGCCCGGCCGCAGGTCCTCGGCCACGTCGGCGACGACCTGTCCCAGCGCCACGCGCTCGCGCCGCAACTCGCCCGCGCGCGCGTAGAGGAGCACGCCGTCGATGAGCTCGCGAGCGCGTTCGGTGCTGTCGCGCAGGAGCCGCAAGAGATCCGCCGGCGGAGGCTCCCCCGCGCGGCGCTCGAGCAGGGCGACGAGGTGCGCGATGCCGGTGATCGGCTCGCGCAGGTCGTGCGCGACGACATCGGCGAAGCTGCGCAGCTCGGACTCCATCCGCCGCTGCTCGGTGATGTCGGTCATGAAGACGATCAGCCCGTCGCCCAGCTTCGCCGTGCGCTGGATGAACGTGCCGAGCATGTAGCCGTCGCCGAACGGCGTGTCGTAGGTGACCTCCTGGACCCACGGCACGCCCTCGTCGCAGACGCGCGCGTACGCATCGAACGCGTGGCTGCCGCGCATCTGCGGCAGCGCCTCGAGCAGCGTGTAGTCGGGCGCTCCGGAGATGAGCCGGAAGCGCCGCATGATCGACGGGTTGCCGTAGCCGAAGCCGAAGTCGACGATGCGGCCGCCGCCGTCGCGGATCGCCCAGAGCACGCCAACCGCCTCCGGGAACCCGTCCAGGAGCGCACGAAAGCCCTCGGCGCCGCGCGCGCCGAGCAGCGCTTCGAGCTTCGGATCAGGCCCCCAAGGTTCTGGCTGAAAACCTATGGCACGAGATCGTACGTACGTTCCGTCAGGAGCTCGTAGCCACCGTCGGTGACGACCACGAGATCCTCGACCCGCATCCCGCCGCGCTCGAGGTCCACGATGCCCGGCTCGATCGCGATGACGTCGCCCGCGATGAGCGGCGCGCGCCCGGTGCGCCCGAGCGCGGGCGCCTCGTGCACCTCCAGGCCGACGCCGTGCCCGAGCGAGAAGAAGAAGCCGTGGCGCAGCGTCTCGCCGGGCTTCTTCGTGCGCTGCGTCGGGTACCCGGCGGCCTCGATGACGTCGCACGCCGCGCCGTAGAGCTCGACGCCGGGGACACCGGCGCGCGTGGCAGCGAGCGCCTGCTCGTGCGACTCGAGCACGATCCGGTGCATCTCGACGACCGCGTCGGAGATGTTGCCGCGCACCCACGTGCGCGTCATGTCCGCCCAGCAGCCCGACGCCTCGTCCTGCGGCCAGAGGTCGACCGCGATCGGCGCGTGCGCCGGGAGCGGCCCGCTTCCCGACTCGTGCCCGACCGGGTCGCCGGGCCGCATCGCGGCGACGATGATGTCCTCGGGCGCTGGCGCGCCGAGGCGCGCGCACACCTCGCGGATGCGCGCGCGGACCGCCTCGGCCGTCAGCACGTCGCCGTTCGAGCGCAGGGTGTCGCCGTCGATCTGGGCCTCGCGCAGCGCGCGGGCCGCCTCGTCCAGACCGGCGAGGCCGGCGCGCGCGGCGCGCCGGATGCCCGCGAGCTCCGCCTCGGTCTTGCGCCGCCGGCGCTCGACGAACAGCGTGTCGTCGGGCGTGAGCGTCACGCCCTCCTCGCGCAGCCGGTCGGCCAGCGCGACCGGGAAGTCCGGCGGGATCGCCGCCGCGCCGATCCCCA
>DATFRW010000278.1:0-7144 GCA_035262945.1 Solirubrobacteraceae bacterium | reverse complement strand
GCAGCCACAGGCGATCATCCTGCCCGGGCAGCGCTGCACGACTCCGGATGGCCAGGAGGTCGAGATGTCGTTCCTCGGCGTCCGGACGTGGGGCAACAGCGCCGAGGGGTCGACCGTGATGCTCACGGGCACCTACCAGATGGACGGCGAAGTCAGCCAACGGCTCCTCCGGGCCCTCCCGCCGCTGCTCGTCCTGGCGGCCGACGATTGGGACTGCCCGGTCATTCCGCTGCTCGCCGACGAGATCGTCAAGGACGACCCCGGGCAGGAGGCCGTCCTCGACCGCCTGCTCGACGTGCTGCTCATCGCGGCGCTGCGCGCGTGGTTCGCGCGGCCGGAGGCAAGTGCACCCGAGTGGTACCGCGCCTACAGCGACCCGGTGGTCGGGCAGGCGCTGCGCCTGCTGCATCACAACCCCGCGCACGCGTGGACGGTCGAGGAGCTCGCGCACGAGACCGGCATGTCGCGCGCGGCGCTGGCGCGGCGCTTCACGGAACTCGTCGGCGAGCCGCCGATGACCTTCCTCACCGGCTGGCGGATCGCGCTGGCCGCCGACCTCCTGCTCGAACCGGGCGCGACGATCGGCTCGGTGGCCGATCAGGTCGGCTACGGCAGCCCGTTCGCGCTGAGCACGGCGTTCAAGCGCGTGCGCGGGATCAGCCCGCAGCAGCACCGCGCGCGGGCGGCGCGGGAAGCGGCCTGACTCAGACGACGTCGCGCGCCTCGGGATCCTGGCCCAGGACCGCGCGCCCGCCGTCGACCGGGACGACCGCGCCGTTGACGTAACCGGCGTCGTCGGAGAGCAGGTGGGCGACGACAGCGGCGACCTCCTCGGGCGTGCCGACCCGCCCCAGCGGGTGGAGCGCGCGCATCTGCTGCCCGACCGCCGGTCGCTCGGCACCCAGCGCCTCGTAGCGGTCGGTGGCGATCGAGCCCAGCGCGACCGCGTTCGTTCGGATGCCGTGCGGCCCGTAGTCGACGGCAAGCGCGCGCGTGAGGCCCTCGACGGCGGCCTTCGCCGTCGCGTACGGCAGGGCGCCCGGAACCGCACGCTGCGCCTGGTGCGACGAGACGTTCACGATCGCGCCGCTGCGGCCCGCGGCGAGGAAGCGGCGCACCGCGACCGCGCAGCCGGTGAGCGCGAGGCCGAGGTTCAACGCGACGAGATCGAGCACCTCGCGCGCCGGTGCATCGTGCAGCGAGGCGTCGCGGAAGACGGCCGCGTTGTTGACCCAGCCCGCGAGTGGCCCCGCCTGTTCGGCCACCTCGGCCGCGCGCTCGGCCACGGCCTCGTCGGCCGCATCGCCGCTCACCGCGTCGATCCCGGTGTTGCCATCGGTCCAGGCGAGCGCGGCTGCGTCGCGGTCGAGCGCCACGACGTGGCCGCTGCGCGCGAGGCGCTCGACGATCGCCCGGCCGATCCCGCGCGCCCCTCCCGTCACGACGTACGACCGCGTCATCCGCGGCAAGGCTACGCCGCGGCCGGCGCCGGGACCGGCCCGCCCAGCGTGCGCGCCCGCAGCAGCGCGGTCACGACCGCGACAACGCCGCAGCCACCCGCCACGACGAAGGCGGCGGCGGGACCGGCGCCGTCGACGACGCCGCCGGCCACCGCCGAACCGACCGCTCCGCCGACCGCGACCGCGGTGACGAGCCACGCGAACGCCTCGGTCACCGCCCCCGCCGGGGCGGCCTCGTCGACCAGCGCGTAGACGGTGGCGTAGGTCGGCGCGATCGCGGCGCCGGCGAGGAACAGCACCACGGCCAGCGCCACGAGGCTCCCGGCGGCCGCCGCGAGCGCGAGGTGGCCGGCGGCGAGCGCGCCGAGGACGAGGGTGAGCGAGGGCGTGCCGCGGCCGAAGCGCGCGGACAGCACGCCGCCTACGAGGGAGCCGGCACCCCACAGCCCGAGCAGCGGCGCGGCCGCGGTGGTGCTGCCGAGCGCGTCGGCGGCGCCGGTGACGGCGACCTCGGCCGCGCCGAACAGCGCGCCAACCGCGACGAAGACCACGACCAGCGTCCGCATGGCCGGCGCGCGCAGAGATCCACCGCGCGTCGAGGTCGCCGCCGGGTCGGGTCGCCACGCGCGCGACGCCGGCTGCACCGCGAACGCCACCGTCGCGACGAGCAGCACGACCCCGCCCGCGATGAGCGCCGCCGCGGTTGACCACAGCGCGCCGAGCGCGAGCGCGGCCGGCGGGCCCGCGATCCAGGTCAGCTCGGAGGCCGACGCGTCCGCGGCGTACGTCGCGCGCAGCGCCGCGCTGTCGGCGGCGAGGCCGGGGTACAGGGCGCGCACACATGCGCCGACCGGCGGGCTCGCGAGGCCGATGGCGCCCGCGAGGAGCACGATGACGGCGACCGGCGCGCCCACCGGGAGCAACGCGATGCTGACGAGCAGGACGGTCGACGCCGCGGCGGCGGCGATGAGGATCGCGGCCTGCCCGCGGCGGTCGACGAGCCGCCCGAGGACCGGCCCCGAGACGCCGAGCCCGACCGCGTAGGCGCCGCTCACGACGCCGGCCGCGGCGAACGAGCCGGTCAGGTGCCGGGCGTGGACGAGCAGCGCGATGCTGAACATCGCCTCCGGCACCCGGGCGACGATCGAGACGGCGAAGAGGCGCAGCGTCCGAGGAGTGGAAGCGATCGAATGCACTCGTCGATGGTCGCGACGAACTGGTGCAGATACCAGATCCACTCACCCGGAATTGGATGAGACCAGTTGGGTGGCGGCTAGCATCGCTCGCGTGGCGGAGCCACCGCGCCGCATCCCGCTGGACCGCGCGGCCTTCCGCTGGGCCGGCGTGGAGG
This sequence comes from Solirubrobacteraceae bacterium, assembly GCA_035262945.1. Classification (GTDB taxonomy): domain Bacteria; phylum Actinomycetota; class Thermoleophilia; order Solirubrobacterales; family Solirubrobacteraceae; genus JAOPZW01. The sequence goes on along the minus strand of DATFRW010000278.1, from coordinate 4,333 downwards.
CGAGGGACTACAAGTCGCGCGCGGGCGACGCGCCGGGCATGAGCTGGCAGGCGCTCACCCGCCACACGATCGGTCCGCCGGGTGCCGCCTTCGAGACGCGGTACTTCGAGCTCGAGCCGGGCGGCTATTCGAGCCTCGAGAAGCATCGCCACGTCCACCTCGTTTTCGCGGTCCGCGGCCGCGGGCGCGCCCTGGTGGGCGACAGCGTGTTCGACTTCGAAGGCCTCGACGCAATCTACGTCCCGCCGCTCACGCCGCACCGGTGGATGAACGCCGGCGAGGAGCCGTTCGGCTTCCTGTGCACCGTCGACGCTGAGCGCGACCGCCCGCAGCCGCTCGACGAGGACGAGCTCGCCGCGCTGCGGGCCAACCCGGCCACCGCGCCGTACGCATTCTGAGGGTGGTCCGCCGGCGGCGCGGCAAGTAGCGTTGCGCCCATGAGCGAGATGGTGCTTGCGGGCGGAACGGTCGTCACCGCGGAAGCGAGCTTCCGCGCCGACGTGGCGATCGAGGACGAGAAGATCGCGGCGGTCGGGATCGACCTGCCGCCCAACGGGGCGGAGGTCGTCGACGTCTCCGGCGCGCTGCTGATGCCGGGGTTCATCGACGGGCACACGCACCTCGACATGCCGTTCGGCGGGACGGTCACATCCGACGACTGGGACACCGGGACCGCGGGCGCCGTCGCCGGCGGCACGACGACGGTCGTCGACTTCTCGCTGCAGGACATCGAGGGCACGCTCGCCGAGGCGGTCGAGACCTGGCAGGGCAAGGCCGAGGGCAAGGCGCGCATCGACTACGGCTTCCACGTCGCGATCACCAACCTCACCGACGCGGTCAAGCAGGAGATTCCGTCGCTGCCCGGGCTCGGCGTCTCGACGATCAAGATCTTCATGGCCTACAAGGGCACGCCGCTCTTCACCGCCGACGAGGACCTCTTCGAGGCGCTGCAGATCGCGCGCGAGGCCGGCGTGCTCGTGCTCGTGCACGCCGAGAACGGCGACGTCATCGCCAAGCTCCAGGCCGAGGCGCTCGAGCGCGGCGACGTCTCACCCAAGTGGCACGGCCTCACGCGGCCCGAGCTCGTCGAGGCCGAGGCCACGAACCGCGCGATCCGCCTGGCCGAGCTCGCCGACACGCCGCTGCTCGTGGTCCATGTCTCGTGCGCGGCAGCGCTAGAGGAGATCCGACGCGCGCACGCGCGTGGCAGCACGATCTACGGCGAGACCTGCCCGCAGTACTTCGCCTTCAGCGACGCCGATCTCGCGCGCGAGGGGTTCGAGGGCGCGAAGTACGTGTGCTCGCCGCCGCTGCGCGACCCGTCCAACCGCCCCGCGCTGTGGCGCGGCCTGCAGGCCGGCGACCTCCAGATCTTCGGCTCTGACCACTGCTCGTTCAACTACCACGGGCAGAAGGAGCTCGGCCGCGACGACTTCACGCTGATCCCGAACGGGCTGCCGGGCCTGGAGGAGCGCGCGTCGACGCTGTGGACGGAGGGCGTGCGCGGCGGGCACATCTCCGAGCAGCTGTTCGTGGCGGTGCTGTCGACCAACCAGGCGCGCGTCCACGGCCTGGCCGGCCGCAAGGGCGCGATCGCGCCGGGGAACGACGCGGACATCGTCGTGTGGGATCCCGACACGACGATCAACGTCACGCAGGCCAACCGCCACAACCGGCTCGACTACACGCCTTACGAGGGGAAGACGCTCGTGGGCGCGCCGGCCGACGTGTACATCCGCGGCGCGCTCGCCTACCGCGACGGCGAAGTCGTCGCGCCGGCCGGCAGCGGGCGGTTCCTGGAGCGCGCGTTCCGGCGCGCGGCGCCCGCGGCGGCCGTTCGTTAGGGATAGACGCGGCGCCCGTCTTCGTCGGTGATGGCGATCGCCACGGACGGGCATGCGCGCGCGGCCTCGAGCATGAGCCCGTCGGGGCCGGTGCCGACGACGACGGCGATGTCCTCGATGGCGAAGACGGCGGGCGCGATCACCTCGCAGTCGCCATGGGCGGCGCAGGCGCCGGGGTCGATCGTTGCGGTGTAGGACATGGTCTTCCTTTCGGTGTCAGGCGGCGAGGAGCGCTCGCGCGCTTGGGAGCTCGTGGGGGCGGCCGACGAGCAGCACGCCGACGGCCCTCCCCCCGCGGGTGAATGTGACGCGGAAGTCGCGCGCGGCCGGGTCGCCGTCGATCGTCGTGCTGTCGGCGGTGCGCGCGCGGCCGACGTACTGCACGCGGGTGCCGTAGAGGTCGCTCCAGAAGCCGGCGGGCGCCATCCGGACCGGCTCGAGCCCGAGCATCGCGCGCGCGGCGGCGGCGCCTTGACGCGCGGCCGACTCCCAGTGGCCCCCGCCGGTGACGTCCCCCGCGGCGAACACACCCGGCGTCCGCGTCTGCCCGCCGGCGCCGACTGGACCCAGCCCAGCGTCACCGAGCCAGTTCACATCGGGGTCCACGCCGACGCCGACGACCACGTTGTCGCACGGCAGCATGCGTCCGTCGCTGAGCGTCACGCGCTCGACGGCGCCGGTCCCGTGGGCCGCCGCGACGGTCGTGCCGAGCACCATGTCGACCCCCTCGCTGCGGTGCAGCTCGGTGAACCAGGACCCCACTGACCGGCCGAACATCGCGGCCAGCGGCGCCTCGGCGGCCTCGACGATGGTCGTCTGTACGCCGGCGCGCACGGCCGCCGCAGCGACCTCCTGGCCGATGAAGCCGGCCCCAACTACCACGAGCCGGCCGCCCGCCGCGAGCGCGGCGCGCAGCGCGCAGGCGTCGGCAACGGTGCGCAGCGCGTGGACGTTGGCGAAGCGATCGAGCACCGCGAGGCGGCGCGGGCGGCTGCCCGTCGCGATCAGCAGTTGGTCGAAGGCGAGGACGCGACCGTCCGCCAGCACGACGGTTCGCCGCACGCCGTCCAGGCCGTCGGCGGGCACCCCGAGGAGGAGCTCGATGCCCTGCTCGGCGTACCAGCGTGTCCGGCGATAGGCAAGATCGTCCTCCGCGCCGGCGTTGGCGAGGACCGCCTTGGACAGCGGCGGCCGGTCATACGGAGCGGCGGGCTCGGCGCACACGATGCGCAGCCGGGCCTCGCAGCCCAGCCGCCGCAGCGTCTCGGCGCAGCGTTGGGCGGCGAGCCCGCCGCCGACGATCATGATCCCGTCGCCCATCGCGCTAGGACTGGCTGGTCGTCACCGCCGAGCCGGCACTCGACGACGAGCTCGACTGCTGCGAGGACGCCGAGCTGCTGGACGATCCGGTCGTGCCGGTGGAGCTCGTGGTCGCGTGCTGTGACCCGCTGTTGGCGGCGACCACTCCGACGCCCAGCGCCCCAGCCGCGAGCGCCGCGAGCAGGGACCGGCGGCCGATCCGTCGCGGGCGAGGGCCGGGCTTCGATGCGGGGGGTTCGTTCTGAGGCATGCCCGCACGCTAGGCACGGCGGACGGGAGCCGGCTTGGGAGTTCCTGGGAGCGTCCTGAGTGGCCCGCGCCGGCGGCGGCGGTTAGGTTCCCGACATGAGCGATGTCGATCCGGGGCGAGCGGTCGCGGGGTTGCGAGAGCTCGCGCGGCTGACGGGCGACGACGACGGCGCGCAGCGCGTCGCATGGACCGACACGTGGACGAAGGCCAACGATTGGTTCCGCGAGGAGCTTGCGGGCATCGACGGCGTGAGCGTCGAGAGCGACGAGGCCGGCAACATCTGGGCGACCGCGCCCGGCGACTCCGAGCGCTTCGTGATCATCGGCGGTCACCTCGACTCGGTACCCGACGGTGGCTGGCTCGACGGCGTGCTGAACGTCGTCGCGGGGCTCGAGGTCCTGCGCGCGCTGGCGCCCGAGCCGCGCGCGCTGACGCTCAAGCTCGTGAGCTGGGCCGACGAGGAGGGGGCCCGCTTCGGGCGCAGCCTCTTCGGGTCGAGCGCGTGCGCGGGCACGCTCGAGCCCGACTCCGTCCGCGGACTCACCGACCGCGACGGGATCGCGCTGCCCGACGCGCTGCGCGAGCACGGGGTCGACCTCGATCGCGCGCTAGAGAGCGGCAGCCGCCTCGAGAACGCGGCCGCCTATCTCGAGCTGCACATCGAGCAGGGGCCGGTGCTCGAGCGCCTGGGCCTGCCGCTCGGCGCGGTGCTCGGCACGTTCGGCGTCGAGCGCCACGCGGCGCGGTTCACCGGGCAGCACGCGCACGCGGGCTCGACGCCGATGGACGTCCGGCACGATGCGTTCCTCGCCGCCGCGCGCAGCGCGCTGGCGTTCCGCGAGGACGCTGCGGCGCGTCACGACGTGCGCGCGACCACCGGCATCGTTCGTGTGAGCCCCGGGATCGTCACGGCGTTCAA
>DATFRW010000277.1:0-6034 GCA_035262945.1 Solirubrobacteraceae bacterium | reverse complement strand
GCGAAGAAGCGCGCCCCGTGGTAGTGCTCGCCGACCGGCAGCACGCGCCGGACGGCGCGCGCGGTCCGGCCCTGGCCCGGGTCGATGTCCTCGTGGCTTCCGCGCAGGATCCGCCAGGCCAGGAAGAGCAGCGTTGCGCCGAGCACGTAGACCACCCAGTGGAAGCGCTCGATGAGCTCGACGCCGACGAGAATGGCGAGGCCGCGCATCGCGAGGGCCAGCGCGATGCCCCAGAACAACAGCCGCCCGCGGTGCGCGTGGGGCACGGCGAACGCGCCGAAGACGAGCAGGAAGACGAAGAGGTTGTCGAGCGAGAGCGTGCGCTCGATGAGGTAGACGGTGAGGTAGTTGACGGCGCCCTCGCCGCTGTCGAGCGCCCACATCGGCAGGGTGACCGCCACGCCGAGCACGAACCAGCCGACGCTCCACACCACGCTCTCGCGGAACGTCGGCTCCCGCCCGCGCGCGAAGAACACCAGGTCGGCGGCGAGGAGCGCGATGACGACGATGACGAGCCCGGCGACGAGCGCCATGTGCTCAGGCTACGTAGAACGCGATGCCGAGGACGACATAGACCGCCAACAGCTGCAACCCCTCGAACCACGTCGACTCGCCCTCGTTGGTCACGTGGTTGGCGATGAGGATGGCCAAGAGGATCCCGGCGAGCTCGAAGCCGTTGAACACGAGCGCCATCGGGTGCGGGCCGATGAAGAAGCTCGTCAGCACCAGCACCGGCGCGACGAACAGCGCGATCTGCGCGCTCGACCCGATGGCGATGTTGACCGCGAGGTCCATCTTGTTCTTCATGGCCACGAGCACCGCGACCCAGTGCTCGGCGGCGTTGCCGACGATCGCCACGACGATCACGCCAATGAAGAACTCGCTGAGCCCGAGCTGGTGCGCGGCGTCGGAGATCGAGTCGACCAGGATCTCCGACATCACGCCGACCGCGACGCCGGCGATCGCCAGCGCGAAGATCGCCTTGCGCACGGTCCACGGCTCGTGCCCCTCCGCCTCCTGCTCCTCGTGCGCGGGGTTGAAGAGGCTGCGGTGGGTCTTCAGCGAGAACCACAGCCCGGCGACGTAGGAGAGGATGAGCACGACCGCGACCGCCGCCGACAACGCCTGCACCGTCGAGTCGTAGTGCACCCGCTCGTCGCCGGGCAGCGGCAGCCCGCGCCCGTCGATGAGCTCGTAGACGGCCGGCATGACGAGCGCCGCCGCGGCGAGCAGGAGCATCGAAGACTGCGCCGAGGCGGCCGTGCGGTCGAAGTACTGGCGATCGCGCTTCCAGCCGCCGGCCAACATCGCCGCTCCGAGCACGAGCAGCGTGTTGCCCATGATCGAGCCGATGATCGAGGCCTTGACCACCTCGTGCAGGCCGGCGCCGAGCGCGAAGAGCGCGATGATCAGCTCGGGCGCGTTGCCGAACGTGACGTTGAGCAGGCCGCCGATCCCCGGGCCGGACCGGGCGGCAAGCTCCTCCGTGGCGCGGCCCATGAGCGCCGCTGTCGGGATGACGCCGAGGGCGGACGCGAAGAAGATGATCACCGCGCCGGCGTGCGCGAGCTCGAGCACCACCGCGAGCGGGATGAACGGCACGAGCAGGTACGGCCAGCCCTGGCTGGTCAGCAGGAACGTCTTACGGGCAGAGGCGGCCGGCGGATCCACGAGGAGGGCCGGAAGCTAGCATCGGCGCGGTGCGCCACGTGCGGCTGTCCCTCGTTGCGGCGCTCGCGGTCCTGCTCTGCCCGGCGGCCGCCGGCGCTGCTCCGCGTGGCCCAACCGTCCCGGCCGCGCTCGACGCGCTGCTCGCCGCCGGGGCCATCGACCCGGTCCACCACGACGCGTGGACGCAGGACTACGACGACGCCAAGCGCACGCTCAAGAAGCTGCACCACGTGCGCCGCCGCCAGCTCGACGCCGTGCTGTCGAACACGCGCGCGATCGCGGCGGGCGGGCTGCTCACGCCTCAGAGGGCGCCGCTGGTCTTCGAGACGCTGACCCGCAACCGCCGCTGGTGGGCGGCCTCGCCGCTGCTGCGCTACGGCCAGCGCGTGATGTTCACCGGCAGCCAGCTGGTCTGGCAGTACTACCCCGGGCAGGGCATCCAGGTCCAGTGGCTCGGCACGTTCGGCCGCGCCAACGGGCTGTTCCAGAGCACGACCCGCGACGGCGAGCTGCGCGCGCTGCTCGACGAGGCGCTCGCCCTGGCCGTCCCGCGCGCCGGCGGCATCGCGTGGGAGTCGCTGTTCGAGTTCGACCACGGCAAGCCGCCGTGGGTCAGCGGGCTCTCGCAGGGGACGGCGATCCAGGCGCTCTCGCGCGCGGCGGCGCGCCTGCAGGAGCCTCGCTACTTCGAGGGGGCGCGCGCGGCGCTCGGGATCTTCCGCACGCCCCCGCCCGAGGGCGTGCGCGTCGACACGCCCGTCGGTGCGCACTACCTGCAGTACTCGTTCGCCCCGGGGCTGCACATCCTCAACGGCTTCATCCAGGCGCTCAACGGGCTCTACGACTTCGCCGCGTTCGCCAACGACCCGGAGGGCCGCGCGCTGTTCGCCGCGGGCGAGGCGCAGGCGCGCGTCGAGGTCCCGACGTTCGACACCGGCGCGTGGTCGCTCTACCAGCCGGGGCGCGAGAGCGACCTCGGCTACCACAAGCTGCTGCGCGACTTCCTGCGCGGGCTCTGCGAGCGGGTGCCCGACCCGGCGATCTACTGCACCGAGGCCGACAAGTTCACGGCGTACCTGCGCCAGCCGCCCGTGCTCGCGCTCAAGTCGACCAGCGCCCGCCTGAAGAAGCCCTCGAAGGTGAGCTTCACGCTCAACAAGGTCTCCACGGTGACGGTGACGCTGCTGCGCAAGGGCAAGCCGGTGCTGACGCGCTCGGCGCGCTTCGGCTACGGGCGCCACGCGTTCGCCTACCGCCCCCGCAAGCGCGGCGCCCTCGCGGTGCGGCTGCGGGCGGTCGACCTGGCGGGCAACGCCGGGGCCGTCGCCGGGCGGATCGCGGTTCGCGTACGCTGAGCCGGCGGGTGCCGAGCGCGGCCACGTGGCCGCAGCGAGGTGGGTCCCGCTTTCGAGTTCGTATGGCGCCCAGGACGATCCTCTATACCGGCAAGGGCGGGGTCGGCAAGACCTCGGTCGCCGCCGCCACGGCGCGGCTGGTCGCAGCGGACGGCGTCGACACGATCGTGCTGTCCACCGATCCGGCGCACTCGCTCGCGGACTCGCTGCAGGCCGAGGTCGGCGGCGAGCCGACGCAGGTGGGCGATCGCCTGTGGGCGCAGCAGGTCGCCGCGCAGGACGAGATGGAACGCAACTGGGCCGCGGTGCAGGACTGGCTCGGCGACCTGCTGCTCGAGCGCGGCGTGGACCGCATCAGCGCCGAGGAGCTCACGGTCCCGCCGGGCATGGACGAGCTCTTCAGCCTGCTGCAGATCAAGCGCCATCACGAGGAGGACCGCTTCGGCTGCGTCATCGTGGACTGCGCGCCGACCGGCGAGACGCTGCGGCTGCTGTCGTTTCCGGACGTCGCGCGCTGGTGGCTGCAGAAGGTGTTTCCGCAGTCGTCGCAGCTCATGGCCGCGGCACGGCCGTTCGCGCGCGCGATGCTCGACGTCTCGCTCCCCGGCGACGCGGTCCTCGACGACGTGCAGCGGCTGGTACGCAACCTCATCGCGATGAACGAGATCCTGCGCGACAACGAGCACGTCTCGGTCCGGCTCGTGATGACTCCGGAGCGGATGGTCGTCGACGAGGCCCGGCGCACGTTCACCTACCTGAACCTCTACGGCTACCTCACCGACGCGGTCGTGGTGAACCGCGTGTTCCCCGAGGAGGTCGGCGCGTACTTCGGCGCGTGGCGCGAGCGGCAGCTCGACGCGCTGCAGGACGTGCAGGCCGCGTTCGCCCCCGTGCCGGTGCTGCGCGCGCCGTACTTCGGCGAGGAGGTCGTCGGGGCGCCCATGCTCGACACGCTCGGCGAGCGGCTGTTCGATGGCGTCGCGCCGGCTGACGTCTTGCACGAGCAGCTCACGCAGGAGCTCGTCGTCGGCGCCGACGCCGCCGAGCTGCGCCTCGACCTGCCCTTCGCGCAGAAGGGCGACATCTCGCTGAAGAAGATCGGCCTCGAGCTCGTGGTGCGGGTCGACGGCCACAAGCGCACGCTGATGCTGCCGCCAGCGCTCGGCGACTACCGCCCGACCGGCGCCTCGTTCGACGGCGCCGCGCTTCATGTCACGTTCGATGGCCCCACCTGACCCCCTCACCGAGCTGCGCGAGCGCGTGCAGGCGGCGCAGGAGGCCGCTGAGCGCCTCGCGGGCGAGGCGCGGCACGAGACGCGCGACGAGCTCGAGGCGCTCGTCGGCCTGCTGCGGACGCTGCGCGAGCTCGTGCCCGCCGAGCTTCAGGAGCAGCTGACCGAGACCATCCGCCAGGTGCTGCTGCTGATCCGCGCCCTGATCGACTTCTGGGTCGAGCGGCTCGAGGCGCCGCGACCCGAGGCGGTCGAGGTTGAGGACATCCCGGTCGACTGACTACAGGGCGTTGAAGAAGCGCGCCGCGATCGGGGCCGCGACCTCGGCGCCGGAGCGGCCCTTCTCGACCAGCACGGCGATGGCGAGGTCGCCGCGGAACGCGATGAACCAGGCGTGAGTGGGCGGCGGGTCGCCGCCGCCGTACTCGGCGGTGCCGGTCTTGCCGGCCACCTCGCCGGGGACGCCGGCGAGCGCGCTGCCGGTGCCCGAGGTCACCACCTGGCGCATCAGCGAGCGGAGCGTCGCGTTCTCGCCGCTGCCGAGCGGCGAGCCGGCCTCGTGCGGATCGCTGGAGAGCAGGCGCGGCTCGCGCCAGCGGCCGTCGGCGACGGTCGCCGCGACGCCGGCCATCGCGAGCGGGCTGGCGAGGATGCGGTCCTGGCCGATCATCATCGCGGCGCGCGCGACGGCGTCGCGGCCCGGCGGGACCTGGCTGGCCTTGGTACGGCCGAGGCCGAAGTCGCGCGCGGCCCGCGTCATCGCGTCCGGCGATACGCGGTTGGCGAGCGACACGAAGGCCGTGTTGCACGACTGCGCGAAGTCCACCGCGAAGGGGACGTTGCCGGCGGCCTCGCCCTCGAAGTTGCGAAACAGCTTGCCGCCGACCGTGATCGTCTTCGGGCACGCGACGGTGTCGGTCGTCTTCAGGCCGTCGCGCAGCAACGCGGTCGTGCTGACGACCTTGAACGTCGAGCCCGGCGGGTAGCGCCCGTCGATGGCGCGGTTGTAGGTCGCGTCGGTCGGGCGGTTGGCGACCGCGAGGATGTCGCCGCTCGACGGCTGCACCGCCACGAGCGCGGCGTTGCCCTTGGCGTCGCCCAGCGCGGTCTCGGCCGCCTGTTGGACATCGCGGTCGAGCGTCGTGCGCAGCGACTGGCCGTTCTTGCCGGGGTGCTCGAGCAGCGTGGCGATCGGCTCGCCGCCTTCGCGAATGACGATCCGCCGCGACGGCGTCCCCGCGAGGCGGTCCTGGTAGCGCGCCTCGAGCCCCCACTGGCCGACCTCGTCGCCGACCCCGATCTTCCCGTTCGACTTGGAGATCTGCTCGGCCGTCGCCGGCGCAACCGCGCCGAGCAGCGCGCGTGCGAACGAACGGCTCGGGGCAAGCTGGGCCGTGCTGTGGATGCTCTGGACACCCTGAATGGCGGCGAGCCTCGCGGCAAGCGGCTGGTAGTCGGCGGCGCGCAGCGTCAGCGCCTCGACGAACTGCTTCGGGCCGGCGCGCTTCGCCGCGCTCGCGAGGTCCGTGGCGTTGAGGTCGAGGACGGACGCGAGCGCCGTGGCCGTCGCGTCGATGTCCCGGACGCTCGCCCGGTCGATGCCGACGCGCACGACCGAACGCTCGGTGACGAGCGGCGTGCCGTCGCGGCCCTGGATCGGCGCGCGCGGCGGGGCGGCGCGAACGGTGCCGAGACGGCGGTCGGCATTGGTGAGGCGCGGGTGGATGGCGGTCGGGCGCCAGGCGATCCGCCAGTCGCCGTCCTGGCGGCGCAGCG
>DATFRW010000276.1:0-6539 GCA_035262945.1 Solirubrobacteraceae bacterium | reverse complement strand
AGCTCTCGTCGTCGAGCGTGAACGTCGCCCGGCCGCGCGCGACGAAGTAGAGCTCCTCGTGGGCGTCCTCGGGGTTCTCGGTGTGCGGCTCGACGACGTCGTCGCCCTCGCGCTGCGCCGAGTAGGCGTTGCACCCGAAGGCGCGGATGCCGAGGTGCGCGCGCACGGGGTGCCAGGTCAGCGTGCCCGGGCCGGGGATCGCGTCGAGCTCGTCGAGGTGGACGACGCGCGGGCGCTCGGACATCAGTCGGTGAGGCGGGAGCGCAGGCGCAGCACCGCCTTGGTGTGCAGCTGCGACACGCGCGACTCGGTGACCCCGAGGACCTCCCCGATCTCTCGCAGGGTCAGGTTCTCGTAGTAGTAGAGCGCGACGACGAGCTTCTCGCGCTCGGGCAGGCGCGAGATCGCGTCGGCCACCCGGTCCTTGAGGTCGGTCTGATCCATGACCGCCGCCGGGTCGGGCGCGTTCTCGTCCGTCAGCGTGTCCAGCAGCGAGACCTGGTCGCCGCTGGCGTCGCTGACGCTCCACAGCTCGTCGAGGGCGGCGACCGTGGAGTTCGAGATCTGGAGCAGCGCCTCGTGAAACTCGTCCAGGCTGTAGTTCAGCTCGCGGGCCATCTCCTCGTCGGTCGGCGCGCGCTGAAGCTGGTGCTCGAGCTTGGCGTTGGCCTTCTCGATCGCGCGGGCCCGCGCGCGGACCGAGCGCGGCACCCAGTCCAGCGAGCGCAGCTCGTCGATGATCGCGCCCTTGATGCGGGTGATCGCGTAGGTCTCGAACTTGATCTCGCGCTCGGGCTCGAAGCGCTCGATCGCGTTGATGAGGCCGACGAGGCCGTACGAGATGAGGTCTGCCTCCTCGACGTGGGCGGGCAGGCCGCTCGCCATTCGCCCCGCGACGTACTTGACGAGCGGCGAGTAGGCGACGACGAGACGTTCGCGCGCGTGGACGTCGCCGCTGGCCTTGTAGCGGCGCCAAAGGTCCCGAAGCTCGATCGCTTTGACGTTGGTTTCCATCGGCGACGACGCCAGGCTCAGGCGCGCGGATGGCTCCGTGCATAGGCACTCTTGAGCCGGGCTGACTCTACTTGAGTGTAGATCTGGGTCGTGGAGATGGAGGCATGACCGAGGAGATCTTGGATCGCACGGAGGTCGGCGCCGCCCTCGAGGAGGTGGGTGGCGAACGAATGGCGCAGCGTGTGCGGCGAGATGCCGCCCTGCACGGCGGCGTGGCGCGCCCACACGCGCAGCCGGCGGCGCACGTCGGACGTCGACAGGCGCCGTCCGGACTTCGACAGGAACAGCGCGTCGTCGCCGTCGCCCGCAGCCAGCGCCGGGCGGCCGCGCTCGAGATAGCGCGCGAGCGCGCGCAGCGCCGGCTCGCCGACGGGGACGAAACGCGTCTTTGAGCCCTTGCCCTCGACGCGCAGCTCCTCGGCGTCGAAGGCGATCGAGCTGACATCGAGGTTGACGAGCTCCTCGGCGCGCAGCCCGCAGGCGTAGGCGATCTCCAGGAGCGCGCGGTCGCGGAGCTCCAGCGGCGTGGAGGCCGGGATGCGGTCGAGCAGCGCGGCCAGCTCGTCGGGGCGCAGGACGTGCGGCAGCGAGCGCGGGCGCTTCGGCGACGGGATGAGGTCGGCCGGGTTCTGCGTGACGTGGCCGTGCTCGCGCAGGGTGCGGTAGAAGGAGCGCAGGGCGGCGAGCTTGCGGGCGATCGTCGCCGCGACCGCCTCGCGCGACGACAGCACAGCGGCATAGCGCCGCAGGTCTCGCGACGCGACGTCGCGCGGCTCGATGTCCTGGGTCGTGCACCACAGCGCGAACTGGCCGAGGTCGATCCCGTAGGCGCGGCGCGTCTTCTCCGCCATTCCGCGCCGGCGCAGGTCCGCGTCGAAGAGCCCGAGGGCCTCGCGCCAGCCGGCGCTCAGCGCCCCCCTATCCTCCGCCCCGTTGGCGCTGTTCTTCATCGACACCGACACCGGTCAGGTCGCCACCCATCGCCAGCTCAGGGAGGCCGGCATCGCGCCTGGCGACTCGTTTCCGCCGCGGCCGTGGCATCGCGTGCAGGGGACGCCGGACGCTTCCACCATGTGGTACGCGGTCCTTCGCATGCGCGAGCGCGGCGTCTTCATCGGCACGCTGGTGCTTCGACACGGCGACCACCATGCCCTGCTTCTGGAGCGCGGGTGGGAGGAGGTCCCACCCGAGGAGATCCGGGCGCCGGAGGGCTCCTAGGCGATGTACACCGTCGAACCGACGGGCACCTCGTCGTAGAGCTTCTCGACGTCGGGGATGTGCATCCGGATGCAGCCGTGCGAGGCGTTGCTGCCGATCGACGCGTCGTCGGCGGTGCCGTGGATGCCGACCCCGTCGTAGATGCCCAGCCACCGCGCCTTGATCGGGTTGCTCGGGTCGTCGCCCGCGATGACCTTGCCGGCGAGGTCGCCGGCCCAGTCGCTGTTGGGCACGTGCCACGCGGGGTTGATCGCCTTGTTGGCGATCGAGTACTGGCCCGCCGGCGTCTCGAGGCCGACCTGCCCGACGGCGATCCCGTAGCTCTCGGTCTCCTTGAGGTCCTTGAACAGCCGCAGCTTGAACTGGCCACGATTGACGATGATCACCGTGCCGTACTGGCGTTTGAGGTCGTCGCTGCCAACCTTGGGCTTGATGTGCCGGGTGTTGGCGACGAACGTGCGCTCGGCGGTCGTCGAGGTCATCGCGGCGCGGATCTGGCGATGCAGCTGCGATGCCTGCACGGCGAGGCCGTCGGCGCCGGGAGCCGTCGAGATGCCCGCGCCCGAGATCTTGATCGTCGCGTCCTTGGCGGGACGCTCGATCGCCTTGCGCACCTTGTCGATCATCCGGACGATTGCGGCGTCCGAGTACTCGACGGTCGGCTGCAGGTTGTCGTCGAGCTTCTCGCCGGTCAGCGAACGCCAGGACCGGCTGAAGAGATCGCCCTGGCGGCTGCGAGCCAGCGCGTCGTCGACCATCGTGCTTAGGTCGGCGCGCAGACGCGCCTCGCGCGAGCCGAGCGTCCACGTCTTCTTGTCGTGGTGGACGACGATCGGCTTCTGGAGCGGGGCCATGATCTCCCGCTCCAAGCGCGCCTTGGCCTCTTCGGGGGTCAGCCCGCCGAGCGGGACCCCGGCGATGCGCAGGCCGGGCGCGATCTCGTCAGCGCGCGCGTGGTCGTAGGCGTATAGCGCGCCCCCCAACACGACAACCACCGCCAGCGTGGCGGCGACACCAATGAACCACTTCGTCCGCACCTCTGCACGACCAAGTGTAGGAGAGTCATCCGCTGTCTTCCGACCCCTGCAATCCCGCTATCGCGCGCAGCACCTCGGGACGAGCGGCGTGCTCGCGCTCGTGGGCGGCCAGCTCCGCGAGGGCGACGGCTTCCAGCGACGGCAGAAGGGCGATGAGTTCGTCCGCGCCAAGATCGTCGTACCCAGCCTCCGCCACGGCGCTGCCCCGGCGCTCGCCGGGGGGGAGATTCGCCGGAGCGGCGTCGCGGGCGCTCGGCCGCACGCTCGGGCTGCGCCGCAGGAACTCCTCGAGGTCGCGCTCGTAGCGGTAGGCCTCCTGGCTGCTGCCGACGATGGCCGCCGTCCGCTGGTGCTCGCGCAGCTTGATGACGGTCTCGCGCGACGTGTAGCGGTAGCGGTAGCCGGTCGCCTTGAAGGCGCGGTTGTCCACGCCGCGTCCGTACCGCAGCAGCCCGAGCGTCTCGGGCGCCAAGCGCACCCCGACGCGGCGCAGAACGCTCGCCGCGAGGCCCGTCCCCCACGGCGGCAGCACGGGCGCGAGCGGCTTGCCGAGCAGGTCGGCGACCTCGCTGAGCACGAGCACGCCGTCGCCGGCGGCGTTGTAGACGCCGGGCAGGTCGTCGCGCACGGCGTGCTCGAGGCAGCCGGCGACGTCGTCCTCGTGGATGAACTGCAGGCGCGGGTCGAACCCGAGGATGGCCGGGATCCCTGGCAGGCTGAAGAGGTGGCTGAGCGAGGTGCGCAGCGACGGGCCGAGGGCGTCGGCGAAACGCAGCACGGTGACGGTGACATCCGGGCGCTTGGTGGCGAAGTCGCGCACCGCGCCGTCTGCCTCGACGACGTCGCGCTCGATGAGCGTCCGCGCCGGCTCGGTGCGCTCCATGGCCTCGGTGAAGAACGCCGGGTCGGCGCGCTCGGCACCGTAGTAGTGGGCGCTGGACTTGAACACGAGCTTGCGGACCGGGTTGCCGGCGCCGCTGCACGCCGCCAGCACGTTCGTCGTGCCGGTGACGTTGTTCTCGTGGGCCAGGCGCGGGGTCGTGACGATCGAGTCGACGACCATCCGGGTGTCGACGACCGTGTCGATCTCGGCCGCCTCGACGATGCGGCCGATGAGCGAATGCGAGTCGTGGACGCGTAGGAACTCCGTGCGCTGCAGCTCGACCTTCGGCGGCCTGCGGTCGACGCCGATGATGGCCTCGACGGCGGGATCCTGCTCGAGCGCCTGGGCGAGCCGACCGCCCCAGTGGGTCGACAGGCCGGTGATGAGGATCCGCCGCGAGGTCATCCGAACCAGACGCTGCGCCGGTCGCCGAGCATCTCGACGAGCTCGTCCTGGATGGTCGCCCGGACGTCCTGCGCGACGGTCTGCACGAGCGCCTTGTCGTCCCAGGGACGCTCGCCCATGTCGTCTGTCCGGACCGGGCGCAGGAAGCGGATCCGGAACTTCGCCGGGAGGAAGCCGAACATCCCCAGCAGGCCGAAGTGCGGGAACGTCGGCGTGATCGGGAAGTAGAGCAGGCCGGTGAGCCGCTCCAACGGCCTGATGTGGGCGAAGATCGGCGCAGCCTCCTCGGCGCCGACGACGGCGATGGGCACGATCGGCGCGCGGGCGCGCATGGCCGCCTCGACGAACCCGCCCCGGCCGAAGCGGCGCAGGCGGTAGCGGTCCTTGTAGAGCTTCTCGGTGCCCTTGCGGCCCTCAGGGAAGACCAGCACGAGCTGGCCCTCGTCGTAGAGCAACCGGTGCACGTTGGCCGGGTGGGCGGGGACCGCGCCGATCTTCGGCAGGAGCATGCTGAAGCCGGGATAGCCCTTGAAGAAGTGCTCGGCGGTCAGGTACAGCGGCCGCGGATGCGGGTGCTCCTCCTTGATCGCCTTGCCGATCATGGCGGCGTCGGGGGGCAGGGCGCCGGCGTGGTTGGAGACGAGCAGCGCGCCGCCGTCGGCCGGGACGTTCTCGATCCCCTCGATCTCGCAGCGGAACCAGAGGCGGTAGAGGAACTCGGTGAGCGTGCGGTCGAAGAACGCCTCGACGCGCTCGGAGCGCCCCCAGTCGTTGACCTGGCGCTCGGGCTCGAGGCCGGGGAGGTACGGGCGCAGGTCGGTGCCCGGCGCCGGGGCGGGCGACGTCGTCGGTTGCTGGGCCATCGCTACGCGATCATCCCGCACGCGCGGGGAGCGAGCAGCGACGCTCGAGGGCGGCGGCGAGGGTGGGCCAGTCGGGCGCGCAGACGATGTCGTCCTCGTCCTCGCAGATCTCGCGGTTCCACGGGTGCGCGATGGTGGCCGCGTGCATGCCCGCTTCGAGGGCCTGAGTGAGGTTGTCGGGGCTGTCGTCGATGAGGAGCTCGATCTCGAGCTCGACCGCGCGGGCGACCTTGTCGAAGGAGCAGTTGAGGTCGTCGTAGCGCAGGCCGATGTCGTCCAGCCAGCGCGCGGTCGCGGGGCAGCTGCGCGGGTTGCGGTGGCTGGTGATGTGGATGAAGTTGCCGGCGTCGTGCCACGTGTTGACGGTCTCGACCGCGCCCGGGTAGGGCCGCGCGCGGGCGATGGCGGCGTCCGAATGGGTGTCGTCGATGGCGGCCTGCAGCTGCTCCTGGCGCAGGCGGGAGATGACCCACGTGAGCTGCTCGTCGTAGGGCAGGTCGACGCCGAAGCGCTTCCGGGCCGCGGCGGCGAGCGCGTCCCAGTAGTGGTGCAGCGTAGAGTCGATGTCGATGGCGATGCGCATGGACCGGGTCGCTCGCAGCCCCGATTATCCTGATCTGCATGGCCGACGAACGCGCGCGTTTACCCGACGCCCCCGGGCGCTACGGCCCGGCCGGCCGCTCGCCGTGGATGGACGTCGACTGGCGCGAGCACCAGCGGTGGGTCACCGTGGCCGGGCGGCGCATGAACGTCATCGAGCTGGGCTCGGGGCCGCCGATCGTGTTCATTCACGGGTTGTCGGGCTCGTGGCAGAACTGGCTCGAGCAGCTGCCCGCGTTCGCCGCCTCGCGGCGGGTCGTCGCCTTCGACCTTCCCGGCTTCGGGGATTCGCCGATGCCGCAGGAGCGGATCTCGATCTCCGGCTACGGCCGGCTCGTGGTCGAGCTGTTCGATGCGCTCGGCGTCGACTATGCCGCCGTCGTCGGCAACTCCATGGGCGGCTTCATCGGAGCGGAGCTGGCGATCCGCTTCCCGTCGCGTGTGGAGCGCCTGGTGCTCGTCAGCGCGGCGGGGCTGAGCATCGAGGGCCGGCGCAACGAGCGCATGCTCGCGCTCCTG
>DATFRW010000275.1:0-8505 GCA_035262945.1 Solirubrobacteraceae bacterium | reverse complement strand
GCACGCGCTGACCCGCGAGCAGATCGCCACCCGCTACGTGTTCGTCGCCATCCGCATCCTCGTCGACCCCAGCGATCGCGACGACGTCGCCGCGGTCCACGCGCTGCAGGACGCGATCGTCGTCGATCAGCCGGGCGGTCCCGGAGCCTTCGAGGTCCCCGACTGGGACGCAGACAGCCAGACCAAGGTCCGCGACGCGCTCATCGCGCTCGGCGACACGCTCCTTGACAGCAACCGCATGTTCGGCACCCGCGAGCAGGTCGACCCCGTCCGTCACCTCATCGGCACAGCGACCGGCTGGGGTGGCAACAACGAGCACGACGCCTTCTACGCGTTCAAGGTACCTGCCCACAACGACGGGACCACCGTCCACCGCCTCACCTTCCGCGACCTGCCCATCGACTCGTGGTGGGGCATCTCGGTCTACAACGCCCAGGGGTACTTCGAAAAGAACGACCGCGACGTGTACACGATCAACAGCATCAACGCGATCGACAACGCCGACGGCTCGGTCACCGTGCAGTTCGGCGGATGCGACGACACCACCGCCAACTGCCTGCCGATCTTCCCCGGCTGGAACTACGCCGTCCGGCTCTACCGCCCCCGACAAGAAATCATCGACGGCACCTGGACCCTCCCACCCGCCGAACCGGTGCAGTAACGCGACGTTTCCCCCTATCTCGGGGGACGCTTTCCCCCGAGATTCCCCCGAACACGACGGTGCGGTCCGAAAAGTCCCTGCACATGATGTCCGGGCCTGTCCGGCCGTGACCAGGCCAGTGTGCGGGATTTCCCTGCTCTGGCCTGGTGTGGCCTTCGCTGTCCGCGAAGGCCGCCATACGGAGAGGGAGGGATTCGAACCCTCGAGCGAGGTTGACCCCCGCTACGCGATTTCCAGTCGCGCCCGTTCAACCGCTCCGGCACCTCTCCGGGCTCCGGAAGGGTAACCGCTCAGCGCGCCGCTCCCCAGAGGCGGTCGGGGTCGACGCGCTTGGCCGCCGCGGCGACCGGGCGGCCGAGGGCGCCGGCTGCCGGGTTGACGACGATCACGTGGCTAGGCGCCGTGGCTGCGATGCGCGCGGCGACGCCCGACGACAGCGTGGCCTGCGGGCTCTCGGGACCGACGACGATCAGCGCGGCCGACACCGCGGCCGCGCGGTCGAGGATGCGCTCGGCGACGTCGGCGTGGTTGCCGAAGCTGTGCAGCGTCTCGCCGGCCACCGGCACGCCGGCCTCGCGCAGCTCCGCGACGCACGCCTCGAGCACCGCGCGCGCCTCGGCCGGCGTCTCGAGGTCGATGGCGCCCTCGCCGGCGACGACGTCGCTCTCGATGACGTGGAGCACGAGCACCGCGCCGCCGCGGGCGCGCGCGATCGGCACCGCCATCGCGCTGACCTGGCGCGCGGTCGGACCGCCGACGGCGACGACCATCGGCGCCGGCCCAGCGGGCGCCGCCTTCGAAGCGCGCTCGGGCGCAGCCGTTTCCTTCGCCGGGACGAGCGCGTCGCGGTAGAACCACAGCAGGCCGACGGCGATGGCGGTCATGCCCGCGCCGAGGTAGAACGGCGAGGCGACGCTGACGTGCTCGGCCAGCTTGCCCGCGACGAACGGCGCTATCGCGCCGCCGCAGAAGCGCACGAAGCTGTAGGCCGAAGAAGCAACGGGGCGCTGCACCGGCGCGGACTCCATGACCACCTGCGTCATGAGCGTGTTGATCACGCCGAGGAAGGTGCCGGCGACGATGACGCAGACGATGAGCGCCGTCTGCGAGGCGTGCAGCACGCCCATGACCGCCAGCAGCGCGGCCATGCCGGCCAGCGACGCGCCGAGGCCCGGCACGTCGCCGAAGCGGCGGGAGACCCGCGGGGCCACGAAGACCGCAAAGACCGCGAGCATCACGCCCCAGGCGCAGAAGACGTAGCCGAGCTCATGGATGCCGAGGTTCAGCGGGAACGGCGAGTAGGCCAGCAGGGTGAAGAAGCCGAAGTTGTAGAAGACCGCGGTCAGGCCGCTGCCGCGGGTCGCGCGGTGGCGCAGGGCGCGCAGCGGGTCGAGGACCGAGATGCGCTCGCGGGCGGGCGGCGCGGGCGTGCGGTCGAGGAAGACAGCCGTCGCGACGAATGCGATCGCCATCAGCACCGCGACGCCGAAGAACGGCCCGCGCCAGCTGATCGCGCCGAGCTCCCCGCCCAGCAGCGGGCCGACCGAGATGCCCAGGCCGAGCGCGGCCTCGTAGAGCATCACGGCCCCGGCGACGCCGCCACTGGCCGAGCCGATGATCACCGACAGCGCCGTGGCGATGAACAGCGCGTTGCCCAGGCCCCAGCCGGCGCGCAGCCCGACGATCGCGCCGATGCTGTCCGAGGCGCCGGCGAGCGCGCTGAAGGCGATGATGAGGATGAGCCCGGCGAGCAGCGTGCGCTTGGCGCCGATGCGGCTGGCGACCGCGCTCGTCACCAGCATCGACACGCCCGTGAAGGCGAAGTAGCTCGTGAACAGCAGCTCGACCTGGCTCGGTGAAGCGTCGAGATCCTTGGCGATGGCGGGCAGGATCGGGTCGACAAGGCCCAGGCCCATGAAGGAGACGACGGCCGCGAAGGCCACCGCCCACACCGCCTTTGGCTGCGAGAAGAACCGGCCTGCGCCGGCGTGGGTATCAGAAGTCATCGTTGCTCTCCGTGTTGCAGCGCTTCGTTGAGCGTCTGAAGCGCCGTCGTCGCCGTCACCAGGGCGGCGACCTCTTCGTCTGACATCGCGAGCATGTGCTCGCGCAGGGCGCCGCGGTAATCGGCGCGAAGCTCTTCGATCGCGGTGACACCCGCCTCGGTGAGCGAGACGAGGACGACGCGACCATCATCGGGGTCGCGCTCGCGGGCGATCCAGCCGCGCTCCTCCAGCCGCTTGACCAGCAGCGTCATCGTCGGCTGGGCGACGCCTTCGATCTCGGCCAGCTCGGTGATGCGCCGCGGGCCGCCGCGCACCGCGGCGAGGACCCCCGCCTCGGAGCGCGAGACGCGGCTCCGGGTGCGGCGAAGCAGGAGTCTGACGGCCAACGAAGCGCGCGGTACCAGCGTCTCGGCGACCGTGTCGATCGCCTGCGCTCGCGGGTCTGTGGTCGGGGCTGGAGACACATTGCAAGTATATATAGTTCTACAATGTTTTTCCAGCCCGTGCGGACAGGCCGTCAGTCGGCGAACAGCGCTACAGCTGCCAGACCCCTTCGCGCAGCACCGGGACCTCCGCACCCGCCTCGGTCAGGCCGGTGACCGCGACGTCGTCGCCGCCGATCATGAAGTCGACGTGGATCGACGAGTGGTTCAGACGCTCCTTGTCCTCCTCGCCGGCGGTGAACTGGTAGCTCTCGCCAAGCGCGATGTGCGAGGCGGCGTTCTCGTCGAGCAGGGTGTCGAAGAAGACGGTGTCGAGCCGGCCGATGCGCCCGTCGCCGTCGACGAGCGCGACCTCACCCAAGCGCGACGCGCCCTCGTCGCGTGCCGCGTAGCCGCGCAGGACGTCCGCGCCCTCCTCGGCGTCGATGCGCACCGCCTTGCCCTTGCGGAACTCGATCTCGAGGCCCCGGATGATCGAGCCGGCGATCACGAGCGGCTTGGTCGCCCGGACGACGCCGTCGGTGCGCTGCGGGTCGGGCGCGCCGAACACCTCCTCGGACGGGAGATTCGGCATATGGATGATGCCGTCGACGGTCTCGAAGCGCGCGGCCATGAACTTCGTCGTCGGCAGCAGGCCGACGGTGAGGTGCGTGCCCGGGCCGTCGAAGCGCACGGCGTCGAAGCGGCGCTCGGTCAGGCGCTCCGCGATGGCGACGAGCAGGTCCGACCGCTCGCGCCAGGCCGCGACCGGGTCGTCCTCGTCGAGGCGGCATACGTGCAGGATCTGCTCGCTGAGGCGCGCCATCGCCTCCTCGTCCGACACGCCCGGATGGACCTGGCGGGCCCAGCCGACGGTCGGATACGGCACGATCGTCCAGTTCGTCGTGCGCTCGTTGACCACGATGCCCGACTCGCGGATGAACGGGAGCTGGTCGCGGCCGGCGCGGCGAGGATCGAGATCGTCGAGCAGGCCCGGGGTGGCCGGACCGGACAGGCCTACCCGGGCGCAGCGCTGTCGGCCGAGCTCGAGCAGGCGCTGGCCGTACCACGACGGCACGAAGTCCAATGAATCCTCGTCGGCGTGAAGGAGCCGCGCGCGCTTGACGTGCATGTCGAAGTACTGCACGTCGACGAAGCGCGCACCGTGCTTGTAGGCGCTCGCGGCGAGCGCGCGCACCATCGCCTCCTTGCCGAGCTCCGCCCCGATCGCGACGACCTGGTCACGCTGCACGTTGGCGGCGAAGCCGATGGTGAGGTCGGCGAACCGCTCGAGGGTGGCCTGGTCGAAGGCGACGTCCGTGGTCGTGGTCATGGCCGGGCACGGTACCGCCCGCCGCGTCTCGGCTCAGGCGTCGTCGATGAGGTTGAGCTCGCGCTCGAGCCCGGCGATCGAGAGGATCCGCGCGACCGGGCTGCCCTCGGGCGGGCGCACGATGAGGAACTGCTGCTCCCCACCTTGGGTGCGCGTGTGCGCGGCGACGAGGACGCGCAGGCCGCTCGAGTCCATGAACGCGAGTTCGCGCAGATCGACGACGACGTCGTCGCCGGCATCGAGCCGCTCGACGATGACCCGTTCGAGGTCGGGTGCGGTCGCGAGGTCGAGCTCGCCGCGGATGAGAACGACCGTCCGGCCGTCGCGTTCGGAGGCGGTGATCGAGAAACCGCTCGGGTCCATGGCCATCGGCCGCGGAACTTTAATCAGGTCGACGGGTCGCGGCGTTCCACGCGTGCGAGGGCGTTCTCGAGCGCGTCGAGCTGCGCGCGCGCCTGTGCGACGTGCGCCTCGAGCTCGCCTGCGGCGGCGAGCAGGCGTGCGGGGGCGCCGGCCTCGTGGACCGCCGCCTCGGGGGGCGCGGGCTCCGGTGCGGGCGGCGGCGGCGCCTCGGCCGGCGCCGCTTCAGGGGGCGCGGGGAGCGATGCAGCCTGTGCCGCGGCCGCGGCCGCCTGTGCCGCGGCCGCCGCAGCTTCGGCGGCGCGCAGGACCGCGTCGGCGCGTTCGGCGGGGGTGTGCGCGTCGGGGCTCACCTGCGCGATGCTAGCTTGGCTCGCCGATGTCGCCTTTCTGGATCTGGACCCAAGTGCTGACCTGCATCTTCGTGCTGGCCGGCATCGTCATCGCGATCGTCAAGCTCGCCTAGACTGCGCCCGTGTTCAGCTCGATCGTCGTCGGCACCGACGGATCGCAGACCGCGGGCGAGGCGGTGCGCCAGGCAGTGGCGCTCGCCGCGCAGCTTGGCGCCCGGATCCACATCGTCAGCGCGTACGAGCCCGTGCCGGCCGCGCGGCTGCACGAGGAGTCCCGGCAGGTGCCAGAGGACCTGCAGTGGATGGTCAATCCGCGCGAGGACGTCGACGCGACGCTGCGCCAGGCGGCCGAGCGCGGCGAAGAGGCGGGCGTCGAGACCGAGGTCTACGCGCGCCAGGGCGATCCGGCGGACGCCATTCTCGACGTCGCCGAGGAGCAGGGCGCCGACCTCATCGTCGTCGGCAACAAGGGGATGACCGGGGCCAAGCGCTTCCTGCTGGGCTCGGTGCCGAACAAGGTCAGCCACCACGCGCCCTGCAGCGTGCTGATCATCCGGACGACGTAGGCGCGGGCGCGGGCGGCGATTTCGTCCCGCGCAGCGCGGCGGCGGCGTCGAGCAGCCCGGCGCCGTAGTAACGCGCGGGCGCGCCGGGGCCGAGGCTCTGAGCCGTCGAGACGATCCGGCGCTGAAGCTGTGCCGACGTGGGGTGTGCGCCGAGGACGCCGGAGGCGAGCACGAGCGCGGCGACCGCGCTCGCATGCGGTGCGGCCATCGACGTGCCGGCCAGGCCGGGGCGCCCGGTGCGGTCGCCGATGATCCGGAAGCGGCCGATCGACGGGCGCTTGAAGGAGACCTGCTCGACGTTGCGCCCGCGCGCGGCGTCGGGCTGGCAGTGCGGATCGCCGGCGATCTGCGAGTCGCCGCCGCCGCCCGGCGCGACGAGGTCGACGCCGTGGCCGAAGTTCGAGTAGTCGCCGAGGCAGCCGTGCTCGGTGCTGCCGCCGACATAGAGGATGTCGGAGCCCAGGCGCGTGGACGGGACGTCGGGGCTGGCCGAGTTGCCGGCCGCCGCCACGACGAGCACGTCATGCGCGGCGGCGTAGCGGACCGCCTCGCGGATCTGCGGGTCGACGGTCATCGTCTGCGGCTGCGCGGTGATGCGGTCGACGAGCTCGATCGAGACGTTGATGACATTGGCGCCGTGGTCGACCGCCCAGCGCATCCCGCGCGCGATGCGCGCCGCCGTGCCGACACCGTCGCCGTTGAGCGCGCGCACCGGCATCACCTTCGCGCCCCACGCGATGCCGACCATCCCGTAGTTGTTGTTCTCGGCCGCGATGATCGTCGAGGCGACGAACGTGCCGTGCCCGTTGCGGTCGTTGGGGAACGGGTCGTTGTCGACGAGGTCGTAGCCGCGGACGACGTGCCCGGGGAGGACGTCGGGCGAACGGCGGAACGGCGGGCGGTCCGCGTAGGCCAGGCCCGTGTCGATGACGCCGACGGTCACGCCGGCGCCCGGCTGGCGGCCGGCCGCCCCTTCCATGGCCCAGGCATCCGGCGCGTGGATCCCGAACGGCCCGGTGAGGTCCCACTGCACCTGCGCCCAGCCGCCCGCCGCCTCGGCCGAGCGTGCGGCGACGCCGGTGTCGTCGGGGACGGGCGCCGCGGCGACGCGCGCGATGAGCCGCGGCCCCGCCGAGGCGACCGCGGGCGCGCGGCGCAGCGCCGCGACCGTCCGGTCGACGGCGCCGGCGTCCGCCACCTGCACGACGGTGCGACCGCCGGACGCGGTGCCCACGATGTGCGCGCCGCTCGCGTGGATCGCGTCGCGCAGCGAGGACGCGTCGCGGCCGGCGGCGGGCCGCACGAGGATCTGCGCCGCGGGCTCGGACGCGCGTGCGCCCGGCGCCGTGAGGGCAGCCAGACCGGCCACGATGACGGCGGTGACGGATGGGAGGCGCAGGAAGCTCGGCATCATCGCGGACGACAGTGGCAACGCCGCGACTGCGCCCAGAGTTGCGCACGAGCCGGACCGGGACCCTCGAGCGCAACGGAGCCAGGGTAGCGGGCGCTGACCGCGCCGTCGCGGTCATGATGGACGGCGTGACGGCCGACGGCCCCTACCTCCCGCGCGACGAGTGGTTCATGCGCCTGGCCATCCGCGAGGCCGAGCGGGCACTCGAGCACGAGGACGTGCCGATCGGCGCGGTCGTCGTGCACGAGGGCGAGGTGATCGGCGCCGGCCACAACGAGCGCGAGCTGCGCCAGGACCCGACCGCGCACGCTGAGGTGCTCGCGCTGCGCGCGGCGGCCGGCGCGCTGGGCTCGTGGCGGGTGCTCGACAGCGTCCTCTACGTCACGCTCGAGCCATGCGCGATGTGCGCGGGCGCGATCGTCCTCGCGAGGGTGCCGCGCGTCGTCTACGGGACGATCGACCCGAAGGCGGGTGCCGCCGGGAGCGTCCTCGACATCCTCGCCGAGCCGCGGCTCAACCACCGCCCCGAGGTCGCGGGCGGCCTGCTCGCCGAGGAGTGCGCGGCGCTGCTCACCGACTTCTTCGGCACACGCCGCTGACGGCCGCCCTCCCGCTACCCTCCTTGCTCCCCGTGACGGGCCCGTGGAGGGGTGCCGGAGTGGTTGAACGGGGCGGTCTCGAAAACCGTTGATGGCCTTTCGGTCATCCGAGGGTTCGAATCCCTCCCCCTCCGCTCCAAGGAGGCGACCGTGAGCATGGAGCAGATTCGCACCGACCCGGACCCGTACGAGCCCTTCCGACTCTCCCAGGCCATGCGCCTGGGCGACCTGCTGTTCGTCTCTGGTCAGGCGGCGATCTCGCCTGAGGGCGAGCTCGTCGGCATCGGCGACTTCGACGCGCAGGCCGAGCAGACGTTCCGAAACCTCGAACGCGTCCTTGAGGCGGGCGGCTCGGGCCTCGACCGGGTCGTGAAGGTGACGATCTTCCTCACCGACATGTCCAACTTCCCGAAGATCGTCGAGCTCCGCGGCCGCTGGTTCACGCCGCCCTACCCGGCCGACTCGATCGTCGAGGTCACGTCCCTCGCGCTGTCCGGCCTCGAGATCGAGATCGAGGCGATCGCGGCCGTGTCGTAATCGAGCACCGCTTCGCGCAGGCCAGCCATGTAGCCGCGGTGCCCATGCAACCTTGGGTTTGGAGGCGGTGTTCTTAAACGAGCATGGGCATGGGCGTGCTGGGCGCTCCTGCAGGTGGCTCGGAAGTGGCGAAGGATCCGCGGCGAGCCAGCACCCTATGCCCGCCGGGTGGTGGTCAACCTCGCCAAGAACCACCGGCGCGACCGCTACCGGCGCCCGCACGAGAGCACCGCACGTCGGCCGCGGTCTCACCGGGC
>DATFRW010000274.1:0-16722 GCA_035262945.1 Solirubrobacteraceae bacterium | reverse complement strand
CGAGGCGCTCGCCGTCGAGCTCGCCGAGCGCAGCCGGCTCACGCTCGAGCATGCCCACGGCTGGCTCGTCCACGTCGGCCTCGAGACGCCCCTGGAGCTGCTCGAGGGCGACGCCGAGATCGTCGCCAACACGCGCCAGGTTCTCCTCGACGGCGTCCGCCGCATCGCCGCGGACGTGCGCAGCTCCCTCGACTTCCACCGCATGCAGGACGACACCACCTCCGTCTCGCGCGCCGTCCTGACCGGACCGGCCAGCGCGATCCCCGGCTTCGCCACCGCCTTGGCGTCCGAGCTCGGCATGCCCGTCGAGCAGGGCACGGTCGACGGCACGCCCCCGGGCGTCGACGCCGCGCGCGTCACGGTCGCGGCCGGCCTGGCCCTCGAGGAGGCCCCGGCATGAGGGCCGTCAACCTCATCCCGGTCGAGGCCCGCCGCGGCGGGTCCGGCGGCGGGTCCGGCTTCGCCTCCTACGTCGTCCTCGGCGTCCTCGCGCTCGTGGTCGCCGTGAGCGCGATGTTCACGCTGTCGAACCGCACCATCTCCGATCGCCGCCACGAGCTTGCCGACGTGCAGGCGCGGGCGCAGGCGTCGGCTGACGAGGCGGCGTCGTTGCAGAGCTACACGACCTTCTCGGCGCTGCGCGCCAAGCGCTCGGACACCGTGCGCAGCCTCGCCACGAGCCGCTTCGACTGGAGCCACGCGCTGCACGAGATCGCGCGCACCGTCCCGTCCAACGCCTGGCTGACCTCGATGCGCGGCACGGTTTCGCCGAGCGCGAACGCCGACGGCGGCGTCGCCGACCCGCTGCGTTCGGCGCTCCCCGGGCCGGCCGTCGAGCTCGTCGGCTGCACGACGTCGCAGGACAACGTCGCTTCGGTGATCTCGAGCCTGCGGCGCGTGGACGGCGTCGAGCGCGTGAGCCTGTCGTCGTCCGCCAAGAGCGACACCGACGGCAGCGGCGGCGGAGGCGCGACCGGCGGCTCGACCGCGGCCGACAGCGACTGCCGCCACGGCAGCAGCCACTACCCGCAGTTCTCCATGACCCTGTTCTTCGAGGCTCCGTCGGCGGGCTCGGGCCAGGGGAAGACCCCGTGACCGCTCGCGACCGCCTGATCATCGTCGCCGTGCTCGTCGTCGCCCTGCTCGGCGGCGTCTGGTTCGTCGGCCTCGCGCCCAAGCGCAAGCAGGCCGCCGACCTTCAGCAGCAGATCGACACGGCCAACCAGCAGCTCGCCGACGCCCAGCAGAAGGCGGCGACCGCGCGCCAGGCCAAGGCCCGCTACGACAAGGACTACGCCGACATCGCGACGCTCGGCAAGGCCGTCACGAAGAGCGACGCGCTGCCGTCGCTCATCTACCAGCTGCAGAGCGCCGCGCACAACGCGCGCATCGACTTCCGCTCGCTGAAGGTGTCCGGCGGTGGCGGGCAGGGGCCGGTCGCCTCGACCCCGTCCACGCCCGCGAACACCGCGAACGCGGCGAAGAACAACGGCACCAGCGGATCGGCGCCCGCGCCCGCCGCGGCCCCGGCCACGCAGGCCTCCTCCGCGACGCTGCCCCCCGGCGCCGCCGTCGGCTCCGCCGGCTTCCCGACCATGCCCTTCTCGTTCGTCTTCAACGGGTCGTTCTTCGATATGGAGAGCTTCTTCCGCGACGTCCAGCGCTTCGTGCGCGTCAACGGCGCCAAGGTCGACGTCAGCGGCCGCCTGCTGAGCATCGACGCGTTCTCGCTCGTCGCGGGGCCCGACGGCTTCCCCAGCGTCAAGTCGAGCATCAGCGCGACCGCCTACCTCCTTTCGCCCGACGACGCGAACACCACCGCGCCTGCCTCGACCCCGTCCACCGGCGCGACGGCTGCCCCCGGCGCGAACGCTCCGACGGTTTCGGAGGTCGCGCGATGAAGGCGGTCCGCGGAGTCCTGCGCGACATCATCGACCGCAAGCTGTGGCCGGTCGCCCTGCTGCTGCTCGCCGGCGCTGTCGCCGTGCCCGTGTACCTGGGGCGGCCGTCGGAGCAGGCCGCGCCGCCGCCGCCCGTGCAGCACGCCGACACCGGGAAGGCGTCGAAGGCCGCCGTGAGCATCGAGGACCCGGCGGCCGAGGACGACCGCCGCGGCAGCGTGCGCAACCCGTTCAAGCAGCAGCACCTGCCCAAGCAGGACACGAGGCCGTCGGGTGGCGCGGCGAACCCGCCTGCGACCACCGAGACGACGCCGCCGCCGAGCAGCGGGTCCAGCGGCTCCCCGACGCCTCAGTCTCCGGCGGGCGGCACGGGCACCCCCGACAAGCCCAAGCCCAAGCCCGAGTCGGACAGCGACCCGCTCGACACCCACCACCTGACGATCCGCTTCGGCCGCGCCGACGGGCAGATGAGGACCTACAAGGACGTCGCTCGGCTCTCGCCGCTGCCGACCGCCGACAACCCGTTCTTCGTCTTCACCGGCGTGCTCAAGGACGGCAAGACCGCGGTCTTCCTGCTCTCCTCCGACGCGACCGCCACGGGCGACGGCCACTGCAAGCCGAGCCCGAAGAGCTGCCAGACGATCGAGGTGCAGCAGGGCGACACCGAGTTCTTCGACCTCGCCGTCGGCGGCCAGCCGGTCCAGTACCAGCTCGACGTGGTGCGCGTGTTCCGCAAGGGCGCGAACTCGGTGGCGGCGGCCGCCGCGGCCAACGAGCGCCACTCGGTCGCCGGCGCGGCGATCGTGCGCAGCGCGCACGTCAACGGCTCGAGCGCCTTCAAGGACGCCGCCGCCTACCGCTGGCTGCCCGACCGCGGCGTGCTCGTGCGCACGCCCAAGCACGGTGCGGGGCGCGCCTCGGCGAACGGCGGCGCCGCCGCCTCCTCGGCCGGCGCGGCCGCCTCGCTTCCGGGCCAGCCGGTCTGGCACTGGACCGTGGGCGCGTAGCGCCCCGTCCATACACTTCGGCGCCCCATGGCGCTGAAGCTCATCACCGCCGGCGAATCCCACGGCCCCGGCCTCACCTGTGTGGTCGAGGGCCTGCCCGCCGGGCTGCAACTCGATCGCGAGGCGATCGATCGCGACATGGCGCGCCGTCAGCTCGGCCACGGGCGCGGCGGGCGGATGAAGATCGAGCGCGACAGCGCGCAGGTCACCGGCGGGGTTCGCCACGGCCGCACGCTCGGCGGGCCGATCGCGCTGCAGGTCCAGAACCGCGACTTCGCCAACTGGGAAGACCGGATGAACCCGTGGCCGGTCGAGGCGGACATCGCCGAGGTCCACCTGCCGCGACCCGGCCACGCCGACCTCGTCGGTACCTGGAAGTACCGCCTCACCGACGTGCGCGACGTCCTCGAGCGCGCCAGCGCCCGCGAGACGGCCGCGCGGGTCGCCGGCGGCGCGCTCGCCAAGGCCTTCCTGCGCGCGCTCGGCGCCGAAGTGCGCTCGCACGTCGTTCAGATCGGATCGGTGCAGGCGCCGCCCCGCGACACGCCGCTGCGTATCGAGGACTTCGAGGGCGTCGACGACGACCCCGTGCGCTGCCTGGACCCCGAGGCGAGCCGCGCGATGGTCGAGCACATCAACGTCCAGCGGAAGGCCAACGAGTCGCTCGGCGGCGTGTTCGAGGTGATCGCGTTCGGCCTCACGCCGGGCCTGGGCTCGCACACGAGCTGGGAGCTGCGCCTCGACGGGCGCCTCGCCGCCGCGCTGTGTTCGATCCAGTCGGTGAAGGGCGTCGCGCTCGGCGACGCCTTCGACGTCGCGGGCCGCCCCGGCTCGCAGGCGCACGACGAGATCTTCTACAGCGAGAAGCGCGGCTTCTTCCGCGAGACGAACCACGCCGGCGGCCTCGAGGGCGGCATGACCACGGGCGAGCCGCTCGTGGCCCGCGCCGCGCAGAAGCCACTGCCGACGCTCACGAAACCGCTGCGCTCGGTCGACATCGCCACCCACGAGCCCGCCGACGCCCTGCGCGAGCGCACCGACTCGGCGACCGTGCCCGCCGCCGGGGTCGTGGGGGAGGCGATGGTCGCGTTCGTCCTCGCCGGCGCCTACCGCGAGAAGTTCGGCGGCGACCACGTCGACGACGTGCGCGAGGCCGTGGCGCGGTACGAGGAGCGCATCGGGTGGCGGCGCTGAAGCCCGCGCTCGTCTTCATCGGCTTCATGGGCGCGGGCAAGACGCGCGCGGCGCGCGAGGCGGCCGCGGCGCTCGGCGTCCCCGCCGACGACGCCGACGCGCTGCTCGAGGCGAAGCTCGGCGAGCCGATCGCCGCGCACTTCGACCGCGAGGGCGAAGCCGCCTTCCGCGCGACCGAAGAGGAGCTGTGCGGCAAGCTGCTCGAGAACGCCGACGGCGGCGTGATCGCGCTGGGCGGCGGCGCGCTGCAGTCGGAGCGCGTGCGCGCAGCGCTGGCGCGCCACGTGGTCGCACTGGTCGACGTCGACCTCGACACGGCCTGGGAGCGCGCGCGCGACAGCGGCCGCCCGCTCGCGCGCGACCGCGCGGCGTTCGAGGCGCTCTACCGCGATCGCGCGCCAGTCTACGAGCAGGCCGCTGACGCGATCATCATCGGGGGCGGCCGCGGCGCGCTCGACGCGCTGCTGCACATCCCCGAGGGCCACCTGCTCATCTGGACGCGCGCGGCGTCGGGCGCGTACCCGGTCTGGATCGGCCCGATCGACCGCGCGCCCCTGCCCGAGCAGGGCCGCCGGCTGCTCGTCACCGACGAGACCGTCGCGGCGCTCCACGCCGCGCGCGTGCCCGGCTCCGCGGGCATCATCGAGATCCCGCCCGGCGAGCAGCACAAGACGTTGGAGACGGCCGAGCGCGTGTGGAGCGCCCTCGCCGCCCAGGGCGCGACCCGCGCCGATCACGTCGTCGCGCTCGGCGGCGGGGTCGTGGGCGACCTCGCCGGGTTCTGCGCGGCCACCTACCAGCGCGGCATCGGCATCGTCCACGTGCCGACCACCCTCGTCGCCCAGGTCGACTCCGCCTACGGGGGCAAGACCGGCGTCGATCTGCCCGAGGGCAAGAACTACGTCGGCGCCTACCACCAGCCCACTGCGGTGCTCACCGACCCCGCCTTCCTCGCCACCCTACCGCCCGAGGAGTTCGCCGCCGGCTACGCCGAGGTCCTCAAGACCGCGCTCATCGCGGGCGGCACGCTGTGGGACAGGGTCAGCGCGGGCGACGCGATCGACGACGCGATGATCGCCGGTTGCGTGCGGACGAAGCTCCGGGTCGTCGCCAACGACGAGCGCGACGCCGGCGCCCGCCAGATCCTCAACCTCGGCCACACGATCGGCCACGCGATCGAGACTACGACCGGGTATGCGCGCTATCGCCATGGCGAGGCGGTCGGCCTCGGTCTGCTCGCCGCGCTGCGCCTCTCCGGGCAGGACGCGCTGCGCGACCTCGCCCTCGACCTGCTCGTCCACGCCGGGCTGCCGACGCATCTCGACGGCGCCGAACCGCAGGCCGTCGCCGCCGCGACGGCGCGCGACAAGAAGCGAACGGGCGAGGCGGTGCCGTTCGTCCTCGTCGACGCGCCGGGCCGCGTGACGCCCGGCCACACCGTCGGGGCGTCGGAGCTGCTCGCCGCCGTGCGAGAGTTGTGCGCGCCATGAGCGTGCGCAACCGCATCGAAGTCATGCACGGCGTCAACCTCGACCAACTCGGCCGGCGGCCGGTCGCGGTCTACGGCGACCTCACCTACGACCGCCTCGAGCGGGCGATCGACGAGTTCGCCCGCGACCTCGGCCTGCGCGCGCGCTTCTTCCAGACCAACGCCGAGAGCGAGTTTGTCGAGCACCTGCACCGGCTCGAGGGCATGGCTGACGGCATCGTCATGAACCCGGGAGCGTGGACGCACTACGCGTGGGCCATCCGCGACGCGCTCGAGATCGCCGCGCTCCCGACGATGGAGGTGCACCTCTCCGACGTCGGCAACCGCGAGGAGTGGCGCCGGCTGTCCGTCGTCCGCGACCTGTGCGTGGGCAGCGTCACCGGCGAGGGCGTGGCAGGCTATCGATCCGCACTCGAACGCCTGAAACAGGAGCTGGACATCTGATGGCCAACGGAACCGTCGCGGTGAGCACCGAACGCGCCGATCGCGTCGCCGACGCGTTGGGCGAGCGCGCCGACATGCTCCTCGTCACCGACCTGGTCAACGTCCGCTGGCTCACCGGCTTCACCGGCTCCAACGGCGCCGCCGTCGTCGGGCGGGAGGGCGAGCGGCGCTTCATCACCGACTTTCGCTACCTGACGCAGTCCGCCGACCAGCTCGATCCGGCCTGGGAGCGGGAGATCTCCGTCGATCTTCTGGCCGGCGTCGTCAAGGGCCTTCCCGGTGCCGGCGAGCTGCGGCTGGCGTTCGACGACGCGCAGATGAGCGTGAAGGATCACGCGAAGCTCGGCGAGATGCTGCGCGACGGCGTCGAGCTCGTCCCCGCGGCCGGCCTGCTCGAGCGCCTCCGCGCCGTCAAGGACGAGAGCGAGCTCGACGCGATCCGCGCGGCCGCCCGCCTGGGCGACGACGCGCTCGTCGAGGTCCTTCGGCGCGGGCTCGTCGGCCGCACCGAGCGCGAGGTCGCGCTGGACCTCGAGTTCACGATGCGGCGCATGGGGGCGGAGGCGGCGTCGTTCCCGCCGATCGTCGCCGCCGGCGAGCACGGCGCGCTCCCGCACGCTACGCCGCGCGACGTGACGATCCCGTCCGGGACGATGTGCGTGGTCGACTGGGGCGCCCAGCTCGACGGCTACGCCTCGGACTGCACGCGCACGTACGCGACCGGCGAGATCGACCCGCGCGACGGCGAGGTCTACGCGCTCGTCCTGCGCGCCCAGGAGGCGGCGCTCGAGGCGGTCCGGCCGGGGCCGACCGGGCGCGAGGTCGACGCGGTCGCGCGCGCGATCATCGATGCGGCGGGCCACGCGGAGCACTTTGGCCACGGCCTCGGCCATGGCGTCGGGCTCGCGGTCCACGAGGGCCCGCGCCTGTCCAAGCAGGGCGACGCCGCGCTCGAGGCGGGGATGGTCGTGACGGTCGAGCCCGGCGTCTACGTGCCCGGCGCGGTCGGCGTGCGGATCGAGGACCTCGTCATCGTCACCGAAGACGGCGCCGAGGTCGTCTCGTCGCTGCCGAAGGACCTCGAAGTCATCGCCTAGCGCGCGTTGACCGCCCGCCGGGCGGCTCAAGATCCCGGTCCAACGGCCGATCCTGCGGGCATGTACGGGGGGAGACCCGTCCGCGTCGTGCTCGCGCTGCTCGTCGGCTGGACCGTCCTGCGCGAAGCGGAGGTCGCCCCGCTGCACGCACTGCTCCACGGCCCCGCGTTCGGCAAGCTCGCCTACTGGATCGTCGTCATCGGCGCCTCGCTGCTCACACTGGCCCGGGCCCGCGCCGTCCGCGGGCGCGAGGGGCTCGCGTGGGGTCTTATCGGCCTGGGCTCGCTGCTGTGGGCGTCGGCCGACGTCTACTGGACGCTGGTCCTCGCCGACCACGCCGTCATCCCGGTGCCGTCGCTCGCCGACGCGGGCTACCTCGCCCTCTATCCGCTCGTCTTCGCCGGCCTGTGCCTGCTCGTGCGCGAGCGCGTCGAGGGCGCGCCGCGCACGCTGTGGGTCGACGGCCTCACCGCCGCGCTGGCGGCCGCGGCGACGAGCGCGGCGGTCGTGCTGCAGACCGTGCTCGACACCGTCGGCGGCGACCCGCTCGGCGTCGCCACCAACCTCGCCTACCCGATCGGGGACCTCATCCTCCTCGCGGTCGTCGTCGCCGCGTTCGCGCTTCGCGGCTGGCGCGCCGACCGCACGTGGGCGCTCCTCGGCGCGGGGATCGCGCTGTTCTGGATCGCCGACTCGTACTACCTCGTCACGGTCGCCAACGAGACGTACACGTACCCGAGCATCTTCGACCAGGGCTGGACCGCCTGCCTCGTCCTCTTCGCCGCGGCCGCGTGGCAGCCGGCCCGCCGGACGGTCGTCGTCGACGACTCCTCGGCCAGGCGCTTCACGGCGTTCCCTATCGCGTTCGCCACCCTCGGCCTGGGCATCCTCGTGATCGCCTCGCTGGGGGCGCTGAACGCGGTCGCCGTCGTGCTTGCCGCGGCGTCGCTGCTCGCCGTGTTCGGGCGGCTCATCCTCAGCCTGCGCGAGAACGCGTCGATGCTCGAGGCGAGCCGTCGCGAGGCGCTCACCGACGCGCTCACCGGCCTGGGCAACCGCCGCGCGCTCGGCCGCGACCTCGAGCAGCTTGCCGTGGGACTGCGCCCGCCCGCGGTCCTCGCGCTCTTCGACCTCGACGGCTTCAAGCACTACAACGACTCCTTCGGCCATCCCGCCGGCGACGCGCTCCTGCAGCGACTCGGCGCGAAGCTCGCCGCCCACGTCGCCGGCGCCGGGAGCGCCTACCGGATGGGCGGCGACGAGTTCTGCGTGCTGATCGACGGCGCGCCCCAGGACGCGGCGGCGGCGCTGACCGAGGTCGGCGACGGCTTCACGATCACCTGCTCGTACGGTGCGATCGCGCTGCCGGGCGAGGCGGACGACGCGGAGGAGGCGCTGCGGATCGCCGATCAGCGCATGTACGCGCATAAGCGCAGCGGCCGGGCGTCGGCGCGCAACCAGAGCCGCGACGTGCTCCTGCGCGCGCTCACCGAGCGCGACCCCGGCCTCGGCGAGCACACCAACGGCGTCGCCGAGCTCGCCGAGGCGGTCGCCCGGCGCCTCGCGCTCGACCCCGAGCACATCGACCACGTCCGCCACGCCGCGGCGCTCCACGACGTCGGCAAGATGGCGATTCCCGACGCGATACTCGACAAGCCGGCCGAGCTCGATGAGCGCGAATGGGAGTTCATCCGCCGCCACACGGTCATCGGCGAGAGGATCGTCGCGGCGGCTCCGGCGCTGCGTCCGGTCGCGGCGCTCGTGCGCGCCTCGCACGAGCGCTGGGACGGCGGCGGCTACCCCGACGCGCTCTCTGGCGAGGCCATCCCGCTCGGCTCCCGCATCGTCTCGGTCTGCGACGCCTTCGACGCGATGGTGGCCGACCGGCCCTATCGCGCGGGCATGGACCCGGACCACGCGCTCGACGAGCTCGTGCGCTGCTCGGGCACGCAGTTCGACCCCGTGGTCGTCGCCGCGTTCGCCGCTGCGTGGAGCGAGCGCTGCTCGGAGCCCGCCGCCGCCGCGTAGAGTCGCCCGCCGTGCGCGGGCACTGGCTGAAGGGCATCGGTCACGCGGGCGGCTCGATCCCCGAGGCGTGGCTCGCCGAGCGCGCTTCGGTGCTCAGCCGCACCGGTTTCCCGCGCCGCCCGCGCATCGCGCCTGGCGACCGCCTCGTCTACTACGCGGCCGGATGGCGGCGGGTGTTCGCGATCGTCGAGGTCGTCGCGGAGCCGACGGATCGCGTCTCCGGCTCCGCGCGCTGGCCGTGGACGGTCGACGTCGAGCCGCTGCTCGTCATCCCGCACATGGAGAACGCGCCGCCGGTCGAGGCGATCGGCGTCGCCGCGCGGTCGATGAGCCAGCAGTCGCACATCCGGCTCAGCGAGGAGCACTACTCGCGCGCCGTCGAGGCTTTGGCCGGCGTGGCCCTCTAGAGGTCGCGGGCCCAGGTCTGCTCGACCAGGTCGTGCCCGAAGCTGTGGTGCGGGGCGGACTCGACGAGCTCGAAGCCGGCGCGCTCGTAGAGGCGGCGCGCGTCGTACAGGACGTCGTTCGTCCAGAGCGTGATGCGCTTGTAGCCGGCGCGCGTGGCGAAGCGCAGGCACTCCTCGATGAGGCGGCCGCCGACGCCGCGGCCGCGTGCGCGCGGCTCGACGAGCAGCAGCCGCAGCTGCGCGGCGCCCTCGTCGCGTCTGACGCAGAGCACGCAGCCGACCGGCTCGCCGTCGACCTCGGCGATCCACGCCCCGTCGCGCTTGGGATCGCGGTGGTCGACGTAGTCGGCGACGATCCGCGCGACGAGCGCCTCGAACGTCTCGTCCCAGTCGTACTCCTGCGCGTAGAGCGTGCCGTGGCGCTCGACGATCCAGCCGAAGTCGCCGGCGTGGGGCGCACGCAGGACGAGCGCGCCGTCGCTCGGGTCGCCTTCCAGGACGCGGCGGACCGCGTCCATCGCCGCGACGAGCCGGCGCTGGTCGTCTTCGGCCAGGCCGGCGAGCACCGCGGCGTTCTCGGCGGCGGAGCGGCTGTCGAGGTCCTCGAACGCGGCGCGGCCGTCGGGCGTGAGGCGGATGCGCTGGCGACGGGCGTCGGTCTCGGAGCGCTCGCGTTCGATGAGCCCGTTGCGGTGCAGCCGCGCGAGCAGGCGGCTGAGGAAGCCGGCGTCCATGGTGAGCTCGCGGCGCAGGTCGGCGACCTCGGTCACGTCGTGCTGCCCGAGCTCGTAGAGGATCCGCGCCTCGCTGAGGGAGTGGGGCGTGCGCAGCAGGCCGCCGCCGAGGACGCCGATGCGGTTCGTGTAGAAGCGGTTGAAGGCGCGGATTGCGGCCACGCGGTCGGTGTCCACTCCGGTCTCGACGGCCATCGTGGACATTGTCAACGGAGTCGTTGACTAAGTCAAGTAACGTCCATGCGCGCGACGAGCCCGTCGGGGCGGAACTCGTAGACGTGCACCACGCGGCCCTCGGAGACGACCACCCCGTCGAGGTCCTTGACGACCTGGCGCACGTCCACCGCGATGGTGCCGTCGGGGCGCTCCTCGAACCCGACCGGCTCCACGCTCGGGTCGATCGCCGCCCACTGCCGCGTCCAGTACGCGCGAACGGCTTCGCGACTGTGCAGCCGGCCGCCCTCCCGCGCGTTGGGCCAGTCGACGTCGGGCGCGAGGTGCTCGAGGATGGTGTCGATGTCGCGGGCGTTGAACGCGGCGTAGACCGCGGTCAGCCGCTCTGCCGTTGGTCCAGCCATGCGAGCACCTCCGTCGCGTTGCGGTCGGGCGGGAACACGGGGTAGAAGGCCTTGACAATCCGGCCGGCCTCCCCGACGAACGTCAGGCGCTTGTAGAGCGTCAGGCCCGCCGCTTCGAAGGTGGGCAGCCGCATCTCGCTGCTCGCGAGCGCCAGGTCGCGGTCGCTCAGGAGCGGGTACGGGATGTGCTCGCGGTCGGCGAACTCGCGCTGCTCCTCCGGCGTCTGCGTGCTGATGCCGATGAGGCTCGCGCCGCGGGCGGCGAAGTCGGACCGCGCGTCGCGAAACGCGCAGCTCTCGGGCGTGCAGCCGCGGGCGCCGGGGATGTCGTCCCAGCCTGGCGGCGGCGGCTCGCCGGGCGTGCCGGTGCGCGGGTAGACGTAGACGACGAGGAGGCCCTGCGCGGCGTCCGCCAGGTCGACGTGTCCGCCGAGCGTCGAGGGCAGCGAGACGGCGGGGACCTCGAGGCCGGGCAGGTGGTCGGCGGCGCCGTCGTCGACCGGAACGGGCAGGTCTGAGAAATCGACGCTCATCGCTCCATCGTCGCAGGCGGGACGGCGACGTCCTCGTAGTGCGCGGCGCGGTCCTCGTAGCGGGCGAGCAGCCGCTGCGCCTCGGGCTCGATGACCGGGGTCTCGTAGTGGTCGCCGGCGAACGCGCGCACGTCGTCGAGCGCCTCGAACAGCGTGATCGTCACGAACTCGACCTCGCCGTCCGGTGCGGCGCGGCGCAGGATGTGGGCGCCGCGGAAGCCGTCCAGGCGCGCGACCTGCGGGTAGAGCGTCGTCCGCAGGAAGCGCTCGTAGGCGTCCGCGTTGCCCTCGGCGGTCCAGCCCCGCCACACCCGCGCAATCACCGCACTGAGGCTACGCAGAATCGGCACACCTGCGTGTTGTTCCGTCACGCGCCGCCCGGCACCTTGGTCGCATGGACACCGCGCCGCACTGGGAGCCGCTCGAGCGGGCGATCGGGCTCGCGCTCGCCGTCACGTTCATGTGGATGTTCGAGGCTCGTACCGCCGACGGCCGCCGTGTGCAGGCGTACAAGCACAGAGCGACGCGGCGCTACGTCCACCTCGACGACGCGGGTTTGGCGTACGCGTGCCGCCGCGACCGCTACGTGCAGGTCCCACTCGCCGACGCGCTCGAGGAGGCGCTGCGGCCATGGTGGGAGGAGCTCGACGCCACCCCAGACGAGATCGCCGATGCCCACGACGCCATCGCGCGTGCGCGCCGCGCCGCCGCGACGGAGGCGGCCGCATGACCTCCGGCGTCGAGTGTCGAGTTCGTCGGCCAGGAGCCGACGGATCCGACACGCAACCGGACGTCCGCCTCGCGCGTCTCGCCGGCGACCAATGGGGCGTCCTCTCGTTGGATGAGTTGCGGGCGTGCGGACTGACGCGCGACGGCGTCAGTGTCCGCGTGCGCAACGGCCGGCTGCACCCCATGCACCGAGCGGTGTACGCGGTCGGGCACGCCAACCCGCCACTCGAAGGACGCTTCCTGGCGGCGGTGAAGGCGTGCGGGCCTGGCGCGGCGCTCAGCCACTTCTCGGCGGCGGCGCTCTGGGGGTTCGTCGACTGGGACGCGCGCCGGTTCGAGGTGACGGTTCCGGGCACCAGGTCCGCACCCACCGCGGTCTGCGCGTCCACCGCACTCGCGTACTCGACGACATCGACCTCGCTCGCCACGACGGGATCCCGGTGACGTCGCCCGCGCGCACGCTCCTCGACCTCGCCGCGTTGTTCGACCACCGAGCGCTTCGCCGGGCCGTGCGGCAGGCGCTGTCGCTGCGACGCGTCAACATCCGAGAACTCGTTGAGCTGCTCAGCCTGCGCGGGCCGCGCCGCGGGGCGCGCAGCCTCGCTCGGATCGTCGCCGCCGGCCCGGCTCCGACGCGCAGCGAACTCGAGGACGTCGTGCTCGACCTGTTCGTGCGCGGCGGGCTCGCCCACCCGGACGTGAACGTCCCGCTGATCCTCGAGGGGCGCCGCGTCGTCCCCGACTTCCGGTGGCCCTCGCAGCGGCTCGTGGTCGAGGCCGACGGCGGCGCGTGGCACGACAGCAAGCTCGCCCGCGAGGACGACGCGGTCCGCCAGGCGCGCCTCGAGGCGCACGGCGAGCGAGTGCTGCGCATCACCTGGGATCAGGCGATCGCGCGGCCGGGGCAGACGCTGGCGCGCCTGCGCGCTGCCGGCGCTCCGCCGTGTCACGGGCGAGCGTCGAGTTTGTCAGCGTGAGGCCGACAAAGTCGACAGTCGCGTGTCCGGCGAACGGCCCCGCGGACCCTCAGCTGCGGGTCTTGCCCTCGTGCAGCATCCGAAGCGCCTGGGCGACGCGGCGCTCGCGCGTCTCGTCCTTCTTGGCCTCCGCGACCCACGTGGCGAACTCCTTGCGGTGGGTGAACGCGAGGGCGTCGAACCGCGCCTTCGCCTCGGCGTCACCGCCGAGCGCCTGCGCCAGCGCGGGCGGGACCTCGACCTCGCGCGGGCCCTCGTCGAGCGCGATGGTGACCGTCACCTCATCGCCCGCCTCGACGCCGGCGCCGTCGCGCACCTCGCGCCGGAGGCCGAGCAGGAACTCGCCGCCCATCCGCGAGACCCGGCCGGCCCACGTGTAGCCGTTGATGGTCGCCCGCACCGGGAACGCCTTCTTGCCCTCGCCGACGTCCGCCACCTGCTCGTCGGTGAGGACCACCGCGGCAGCGGGCCCGCGGGGTTGGAGCGTCGTCGTGAGCGTCAGCTCGCCCATCGCGGTGATCCTGCCACAGCGGTCCCGCCGCGCCCGTGCGTCCTACACTGAAGCGCCCGTGATCAGCACCAACCAGTTCAAGAACGGCAACCACATCGAGGTCGACGGCACCGTCTTCAAGATCCTCGAGTTCCAGCACGTCAAGCCCGGCAAGGGCGGCGCGTTCGTCCGCTCCCGCCTGCGGCGCGCGGCCGACGGAGCGGTGATCGACAAGACCTTCCGCGCCGGCGAGAAGTTCCGCGCGGTCCGCACCGAGGCGCGCAAGATGACCTTCCTGTACGCCGACGGTACCGACGCGCACTTCATGGATTCGGAGTCCTTCGAGCAGCTCGCGGTGCCCGAGTCGACCGTCGGCGACGCGCTGCGCTGGACCAAGCCCAACGATCCGGTCGACGTGCTGTTCATCGACGGCCAGCCGAGCGACCTGCAGCTTCCCGCCAGCGTCGTGCTCGAGGTCACCCAGACCGAGCCCGGCGTGCGCGGCGACACCGCATCCGGCGGCGGCAACAAGCCGGCCACGCTCGAGACCGGCGCCACGATCCAGGTCCCGCTGTTCGTCAACATCGGCGACAGCGTCAAGGTCGACACCCGCAGCGGCGAGTACATGTCGCGCGCCTGACCGGCGCGCGCCCTGGTCCGACCATGTCACGCCGCACAGACCAGCGCCGGGCGGCCGTGTTCGCCCTCTATCAGCACGACCTCACCGGCCGCGAGCTCGACGACCTCTTCGACCGCGACGCCTCGACGTTCACGCGCGCGCTCGCCTACGCCGCGCAGGACTACTCCGAGGACCTCGACGACCGCATCGCGCGCCACGCCCACGGCTGGTCGGTCGACCGCATCGCCCCGCTGGAGAAGGCGATCCTGCGCATCGCGCTGCTGGAGATGGTCCATCCGGACGCCGCTCCGGCCGACGTCCCGATCCCGCCCGAAGGCGCGATCTCGGAGGCCGTCGAGACCGCCAAGCGCTTCTGCGGCGCCGAGGCGCCGGCGTTTGTCAACGGCATCCTGGCAGCCGCTCTGCGCGAGATTGGGGAGAATGGTGCGCACTGATGACTGCGAGCACTGACGCCGGCGGAGAGCGCGAAGGCGGCGGCGAGTTGCGGCGCGCTGGTGCCGAGCTGGACACCAGCACCCTCGACGCACTCGTGACGCGCCTGGAGCGCGCAGCCGAGCAGCTGCGCACCGGCGACCTGTCCCCTGACGCCGCGGCCACGCTGGTCGAGGACTGCGCGGGACTGGCGTCGCAGGCGTCGGCCGAGCTCGAGCGCATGGCCCGCGCGGCGCAGCACGAGCCGATCCCGGGCCAGGACTCGCTGTTGTGAGGCCCGGCGCCGAGCGGTGAGCGCCTACCCCGACGCGCTGCGCGACGAGGTCGAGCGCTACCTCGAGACCCTGCGTTTCCCCAGCGTGGCGCCGCAGACGGCGGGCCTCGAGGAGGCCATGCGCTACTCGCTGCTGGCGGGCGGCAAGCGCATCCGCCCGGTGCTGACGCTCGCGACCGCGCGCGCGATCGGCCGCGACCCGACGTCGGTGCTGCCGCTCGCCGCGGCGATCGAGCTGATCCACACATACTCGCTCATCCACGACGACCTGCCGGCCATGGACGACGACGACCTCCGTCGCGGTCGCCCGACCTGCCACGTGAAGTACGGCGAGGACGTCGCGATCCTCGCGGGCGACGGGCTCTACGCCGAGGCCTTCCACCACCTGCTGGCCGAGCAGGAGGCGGACCCCGCGCGTCTCGTCGCCGCCGCGCGGGAGCTCGCCGCCGCGACGGGTGTCGATGGCATGGTCGGCGGGCAGTACCTCGACGTCGCCGACGTGACGAGCACCCCGGAGGAGCTGCGCCGCCTGCACGCCCTGAAGACCGGCCGCCTCATCGGCGCGTCGGTCGTCTGCGTGCTGCTCCTGGCGGGCGTCGACGAGGAGAGGACCACGGCCTGGCGCCGCTACGCGTCCGAGCTCGGGGTCCTCTTCCAGATCGTCGACGACATCCTCGACGTCACCGGCACCGACGCCGCGCTCGGCAAGCCGAGCGGCAGCGACGAGCGGCTGGGCAAGCGCACCTACGTCAGCCACTACGGCCTGGACCGCGCCCGCGAGCTCGCCGCCGAGTGCCACGCGGCCGCGCTCGGGTCGCTCCGCGAGGCCGCGCCCGGCGACGCGGCCGACCTCGAACGCATCACGGACTTCATCCTCACCCGCAGCGCGTAGCCTGTAGCGCCAATGGCTCGCATCCTCGATCGCATCGACAGCCCCCAGGACCTCCACGAGCTCTCAGACGAGGAGCTCGTGCAGGTCGCACAGGAAGTGCGCGAGCACATCATCGACACGGTGGGCGAGATCGGCGGGCATTTCGGCGCCAACCTCGGCACCTGCGAGCTCGCCGTCGCGCTGCACTCGCTGCTCGACTCACCGACCGACAAGATCCTCTGGGACGTCGGCCACCAGGCCTACCCGCACAAGGTGCTCACCGGCCGCCGCGATCAGCTGCCGACGATCCGCCAGTACGAAGGCCTCGCGCCGTTCTGCTCCATCCGCGAGTCCGAGCACGACATCATGGGCGCCGGCCACGCCTCGACCGCGATCGGCTACGCGGTCGGGCTCAAGGAGGCCATGCGGCTGCGCGACGAGGCCGATGCGGGCAAGGTCGTCGCCGTCGTGGGCGATGGCGCCATGACCGGTGGCGTCGCGTTCGAGGCGATCCACCAGGCCGGCGGCCTCGGCACCCCGATCGTCGTCGTGCTCAACGACAACGGCATGTCGATCGCGCCGAACGTCGGCGCGCTGTCGCGCTACTTCAACCGCGTCCGCCTGAACCCGAAGCTCTGGCACGCGCGCGAGGGCGTCGAGGACAAGCTCACGGATCTGCCGGGCGGCATCGGCTCGGCGTTCGAGCGGCTGGGCCCGCAGCTGAAGGAGTCGATCAAGGCGTTCTGGGCGCCGGGGCTGTTCTGGGAGGAGCTCGACTGGGCCTACGTCGGCGTCATCGACGGCCACGACGTCCGTGCCCTGCGCCGCGCGCTGCGCCAGGCGCTCGCCGCCGCGCGCCCCGTCGTCGTCCACATCGCCACGGTCAAGGGCAAGGGC
>DATFRW010000273.1:0-17944 GCA_035262945.1 Solirubrobacteraceae bacterium | reverse complement strand
GCTGCTGATGTCGCTCGGCGAATGGCTGGCGCACGCCTCCGATCGCGAGGTCGTCATGGCGACCACGGTCGCCAGCGCGGCCGACCTGTCGGACGCGACCGCGCGCCTTTACGAAGCCAGAGATGCGCTCGGTGGGGCCGGAGCGATGGTGCGGGTCGGAGCGTTCACGTCTGTGACACCCGGCGCCGACCTCGCGCGCCTGGCCACCGAGCAGGACGCCGAGCTGCTCGTCGTGGATGCGCCCGACGGCCTGCTCGAGGACGCGCGGTTGCTGGCGCTGCTGGAGGAGGCGCCGTGCGACGTGGCGATCGCCGTCGGTCAGCGTGCACCCGGGCCGGGCGCCGTGCTCGTC
This sequence comes from Solirubrobacteraceae bacterium, assembly GCA_035262945.1. Taxonomy (GTDB): domain Bacteria; phylum Actinomycetota; class Thermoleophilia; order Solirubrobacterales; family Solirubrobacteraceae; genus JAOPZW01. Next base: position 17,592 of record DATFRW010000273.1, on the reverse strand, counting down.
CCGTTCTCCGGCGCCGAGCATGACTGGGCCGCCGTCGAGCTGGGCGCATGGCTCGCGCGCAGCCGCGGCTGCACGTTGGAGCTCGCGGGGGCCAGCATCGGGAGCGGCGGGCGCGACGCGAGCCGGATGCTCGTGAGCGCATCGCTCGCCGTGCAGCGCGCGCTCGGCGTCGCGCCGGAACCGATCATCGTCGCGCCGTCGCCGGCGGCGCTCGTCGAGGTCGCGCGGTCGCGGGCGCTCGTCGTCGTCGGTCTCACCGACCGGTGGCGCGCCGAGGGCCTGGGCCGAGCCCGCACCGCGCTTGCGGTGGAGCCCGGCCTTACGACCCTGCTTGTGCGCCGCGGGCTGCGGCCCGGTGGGCTCGCCCCGCGCGAGAGCCATACGCGCTTCACCTGGACGATCGCGCCCGGCGCGGCGTGATCACCGAGCCCAAGGCGGCGGGGTCGCGCGCTTGCACGCCTGGCCGAGGTGGGTTGGCTCGTACGCGGCGGGAACCAGCCCGCCGATCGATTGGTCCACGCGCGGCACGGTCTGCACCTTGGTGAGCGACGGCCCGCCCTGCGCGCCCGCGCGGCTGATGCGCACGAGCGTCGTGTCGACCGTCGCCTGCCGGTGGGCGTCCATGCGCACCGGGACGCCGAGCAGTTGCGCCCGGAAGCGGTCGAGCTCACCGCGAAGCCGGCGTGCGTGTCCACCTGCCCGGTCGAAGGCGACGAGCACGGTCTCGACCGCGTTTCGGTAGTTCACGACCAGCGGGTCCTGCGCCTGACTGGCGGGCGCGCCGGGATAGGCCCGCGCGAACTGCTTGACATAGGATCGGACCTCCGGCGACCCGGGTGCCGGTGGGGTATACGCCCCGCCGACGACGCCGTCGATGCTCTTTCCCGCGGCGCGGAGGACGTCGGTCGCGGCGACGACCTCGGGCCCGAGCACGAGGCGTCGCGGGGCGTCGCCCTGACGCTCAGCCAGCCTGCGAAGGCGGTTGGGGGTCAAGGAGAGCGGAGGTGCCCCGAGCACCGCCACGCCGTCGACATTGCGCGGCACGGCGACATAGGGCCAGCCGTAGCCGATCTTGATGCGGCGCTCGATGCGCCCGCCGAGCGCGCAGAACTCGCGCACGAACGCGGTCTCCTCGCCCCAGCCGGCGGCCCATGCGTCCACGACGATCGCGGCGCGCCGCCATCCGAGCCGGCGATAGGCGTAGGTCGCGAGGCCCGCGACGCCCTGTTCGTAGTCGGCGGCGACGCGGTAGACGCCGACGGGCGCGCCCTCCAGGGTGACCTCGCGCGGTCCATTCGCGGCGGCGATGAACGCGACCTGCGGATAGCGACGGGCCACGGTGCGCAGCGTGATGCCGTCGACGGTGAACGGGCCGCCGACGACGACGACGTCGGCGTGCTGGCGCTCGACGAGGAGCCGAACGGCCTGCGTGAGCGTGCTGAGCTCGCCTGACTCGCTGCACGCCGGCACGAGCTCGACCGGTGTCCCGTCAACGCTCGCGCTCTCCACGCCGTCGCTCGGCTCGCGCCCGCTCTTTCGTGCGCCGCGGACGATCAACGGAAGCTGGGCGCCGGACAGCTCGGCGTCCTTCAGCGCGCGGGCCATTCCCTGGCAGTCGACGACGACTCCCACGCGTAGGGGACGGCGCTCGGAGCCGCCGCAAGCGGACAGCGCCAAGACGAGGCCTGCGGCTACGGCGATCCACCGACGCAGCTCACAGCTCATGCGAGGTCACCCACACCGCGCCGCGCCCGGCGGCGATCTCGCTCGGCGAGCCGCCCACGGGGATCGTCGCCGTCACGCGCCGTTCTCGCGGGTCGACCCGCGAGACGGTGCCGTCGATGGTGTTGGCGACCCAGACGCCTCCACCGGCCGCCGCGACGCCGCTTGCCCCGTGCCCGACGGCGACGGGCTCGAGCACGCGGTTCGACGCGATGTCGACGGGCACGACCGTGTCGTGCAATGGATCGGTGATCCACACCGCCCCGCCCGCAACGACGGCCGAGCGCGGCGGGAACGGCAGCACGATCGTCTTCTCGATGTCCCCGCTGCGCGCATCAAGCCGCCACATGCGTCGATCGAGCGCGTCCCCGAGCACCCACAGCGATCCCGCGCCGATCGTCAGCTCGCGGAACTGGACGCGAGCGTTCGAGGAGGTGCCAGGCGCCTGGAAGGGCAGGAACTGCGTTCGAGTCCACCGCAGCTTCCCCGGACCCGTGCTGAGCCGATCGACGTACGGGCACCCGGCGGCCCACACCACGCCCTCGCCGGACGTGATCGCGCATATCGGCACCTTGTTGACGCTGTCCTTGCGCAGCCCTGTGACAGCGTCGTAGCGCGACACCGCAGCCGTGAGGTCCTTGGCGATGTCGGTCACGACATAGACGTCCGAGCCGCTCGCGGCGAGGTCGCGCGGCTCGCCGTTGGAGGGGATCCGCTGCTTCACTCCTGTCGCCGGGTCGTAGCGCCAGAGCACCCCTTGCCTGAAGTCCCCGACCCAGACGCCGCCCGCGGTCACTTCCACCGGACCGGGATAGCCCGGCACCTCGGTGCGGGCCACCCGGTTCGTTCGCGGGTCGATGCGCACGAGCGTGCCGGACGGCCCTGGCGCGGCGGTCTTCTCGCCGCCGCCGAGCGCAATCGTAATCGCCGCCGCCGCGATGGCAACCGTCAAGAGCCCAAGGGCCGGGACGAGCCAGCGTCGGCGGCGCGTCCCGTCGAGCGCGAGCGCGGTTCGAGCTTCATCGACAAGTTCGCCGCAGGTCGCGAACCGCTCTCCCGGGTCCTTCGCCATCGCCCGCTGGAGTACGTGGTCGACGGCGGGCCGCAGGCCCTCGCGACGCTCGCTGGCGCGAGGCGGTGGCTCCTCCAGGTGCGCGTAGATCGCCGCGACGTCGGAGCCGTGGCGGAACGGCAGCGAGCCGGTGAGGCATTCGAAGAGCAGGCAACCGAGTGCGTACTGATCGGCGCGCCCGTCGACCGGCTCGCCGCGGATCTGCTCCGGCGCCACGTAGTCGACGGTGCCCATGAACTGCCCGTCCGCAGGGCTGCTGCGGTCGACGCTCTGTACGAGGCCGAAGTCCGCGAGGTAGGCGTGCTCGCGGCCGTCCTGGCGGTCGAGCAGGATGTTGCTCGGCTTGACGTCGCGGTGCACGAGCCCGCGCCGGTGTGCGGCGTCGAGGGCGCTCGCTACCTGCGCGGCGATGGCCACCGCTCGGTCTGGCGCGAGCGCGCCCTCCGCTCGCAAGAGTGCTTTGAGGTCGAGCCCGTGCACGTACCGCATGGCGATGAACAGCCGCCCGTCGGCGTCACCGGCGTCGTAGATCGGCACCACGTTGGGGTGGTCGAGACTGGCCGCGACCTGGGACTCGCGCAGCAGCTGCTCGCTGAAGCGCTCATCGCCGGCGAGGCGGTCGGCGAGCACCTTGAGTGCCACCGGCCGCCCCAGCCGCGTGTCGTGCGCGAGGAACACGTCCCCCATTCCGCCGTGCCCGATCAACCCGTCGATCCGATAAGCGGCGAGCGTGGTTCCGGCGAGGACGTGTTCCTCGGTCACCGACTCTTTCCCCCGTTGCGCAGCCTCTACGAGCCGTCTGGCGCGTGCAATCCACCGTTTGGGGGAATGTGCAACCAGCCGTTTGGGGGAGCCGTCCTACGAGCCGCAGGTGCGCGCCGCCGCTGCGCGCGCGTGCGTGCGTGACCGCGCTTGGGCTCCCTTGAGCGTGATCGTTCCGGCGTACCTGGTCTCAACGCCGGTCGGGGTCGGGCTGTCCACCATCAGCAGCGCGCCGGTCGCGCCAGCGAACGCTCCGGTTCCGCTGGTGATCGGGTGCGTGCAGGCCCCCCAGACGAGCTGCCCGCTGGACGTGAACTGCGCCCAATAGCGGAAGGAGAAGCTCAGCGTGCCTGACGGGTCGTGCGCTCCGCAGGATCCGTCACGTCCCCGATCCAGGCAGCCCTGGAACAGCTCTGTGCCCTGCGCACGATAGAGCGGTGATGTGGCGAGCTCGGTATAGGACGTCGTGAACAGGTCGCCGATGAGGCCACCGGACATCTTGAAGATGCCGGCGTCGTAGTCGACGGCCGTCTCGCTGCCGGAGACGATGTACGTTGGCGCAGCGCCTGCCTGTGCCGCGAGCGCCAGCGCCGCTCCCGCGACGGCCAGGGCGAGCGCCGTCGATCTGCGTAGCTTCCTGCGGAGCATGGTCTTGCCCCCTCTGGTGAGGACGCGGCCCCTCGCCGCGTCAGTGAGCCTCACCGTCGCCGACGGCGCTGGAGGCTCACTGGAGATCCGCTGGTGGTGCTACTTCAGCGACGAGAAAGCGAGGTCCTGCACGGTCGTGTAGCCGCTGGCGACCTGCTTGACGTCCTTCGAGGCGATCAGCGCGGTCTTGTCCCAGACCCACGGCACGGCGGCGGCGTCCGCGACGATCGCGTTGTTGATGTCCGCCCAGGCCTTGTTGCGCTCGGGCCCCGCCGCCAGCGTCGACGCGCTCTTGAACATCGCGTTGATCTTCGGGTCGTTCAGCTGCGGCCAGTTGACGTTGCCGTGCTGGAGGATGTTCGCGCCGTTGAAGGTGGCGTCGAGCATCGCCTGCGGGTCCAGGAAGTCCTTGTACCAGGACCCGCTCAGGCAGATCGCGACCTTCGCCTCGGGCTCGTTGCAGAACTTCGTGAACATCGTGTCCTGCGGCATGAGCCGCACGCGCAGCTTGATGCCCAGCTCGGCGAACTGGTTCTGCGCGATCTCGGCGATCTTGCGATCCGGATCGGCGTTGACCGCGACCGCGAGGAGGTCGCCGCCGCCCGCGTAGCGCCCGTCGGATGTGACGTCCACGCCCTGTGCGCGCGCAGCGAGCATGTACTTCTTCGCGAGCGCCAGGTCGCCCGTGGGCTTCGTGTTGAAGTCCTGCGACGCAGCCTGATGCAGGGCGCCGGCCTCTTGGTAGCCCGGCATGCCCGGGGGGAGGAAGCCGGTGGCGATGTCCCCGGTGACGGGGCCGCCGCGCGCCTGGCGCAGCGCGTCGCGGTTGAGCCCGGCGAGCACGGCCTTGCGCACGTTGATGTTGTCGAACGGCTTGATCGTCGTGTTCAGCGGGAAGTAGTGCGTCCCCAGCGCCGAGATGAAGGTGACCTGGTCCTTGTAGTTCTCGACGGCCTGCTTGAGGACCGGTGCCGGCGGCGAGTTGTCGCAGCACATGAGATGGCTGCCGTTGAGCACGCGCCGCGACGCGGTCGTGAGATCGGTGTTGCCCTCCTGGATCGTGATCGAGTCCAGGTAGGCGGGGCGGTAGTCGGTCTTGGGGTCCCAGTTCGGGTTGCGGACGATCTGGATCTCCTTGCCCGGCTTGCGCCCGACGATGTTGCCCTGAGCGTCGTTCTTGACCATGTACGGCCCGGTGAAGACGACGTGCTGGTCGTAGGTCGACGGCGTCTTGGCGTCGAAAGGCTGCGCGTACTCCTTGGGAACCGGAATCGTGATCGGCATCACGAGCGCGGCCGCCACGGTCACGGCGTTGGGCGTCTTGAGGTGGATGACGAGCGTGCGGTCGTCCGGCGTCTCGAGGCCCGAGATCGGCTTGTAGTCGCCGGTGTTCGGCTTGGACGGCGTGCCCACGATGCTGCCGAAGTAGGTGCCCGCGTAGCCGCTGGGCACGTGCTTGGTGAACGCGCGCTCCATCGCGTACTTGACGTCCGCGGAAGTGACCTCGCGGTTCACCGGCGGGCTGAACTTCACGCCGCTGCGCAGGTGCACCGTGATGGTCTTGTCGTCGGAGGAGATCTCCGGCGGCCCGCTCGCGAGGTCCGGCACCGGCTTCGACGTGTCGTCGGGCTTGAACGAGTACAGCGGCCGGTTGACGGCGTACTGGACCATGTAGCCGAACGTGAAGTAGTCCTGGCCTGGGTCGAGGTAGTCGACGTCGCCGGACGACAGATAGTCGAGATGGCCGCCCTTCGTGCCGGCGAGGCTCGCGTTGGCGGGCGTCCCGCGCGTGGTGGATGACGACGTCGTCGCCTTGTCGCTGCCGCCGCACGCCGCGACGCCGAGCGCAGCGGCGGCAGTCATGGCGATCGCGGCCGCGAATTTGAGAACCTGCACCTCGGTTCCTCCCCCCTCGTAGGGCCGTCCGTGGCGTAACGGTTCAATGCCACGGTAACCAGCGGCGGACGACGTGAAAAGGGGGCGCTGCGTCGGCCTTTAAGCGCCGGTTACGCGCGGGCGGCGGCTAGCTCGTGAGCGTGACGATCCCGGCGAGCACGAACGCGCCGGCCCAGATCTGGTCCGTGTTCAGCCACGCGCGTCGCAGCACCTGCAGCCCGACGCGCTCGTAGACGACGAAGGCGATCGCGGCCATCACCGCGACCATCGCGAGGACGTGGACCGCGACGCCGATCGCGGTCGCGTCGATCGGCCCGGTGAGCATGGCCATGTCGTCGTGCGACTTGTTGGAGGCCTCGATGCCCAGGACGATCGGCGCGACCATGAGGCCGGCCCCGTGCGCGGTCGACATCAGGAACGACCACACGCCGAGCTCGCGGTCCGACACGCGCATCGAGGTCCAGCGAAAGTGCGCGCGCGGCTTGATGAACCGGAAGATTCCGAAGGCGATCAGCGCGATGGCGGCGCCGATGCGCAGTGCCATCGGGTCGGTGGTGGTGCTCAGCGCGATGACGAGCAGGGCGACGAGCGCGATCGACGCTTCGTGGCCGATCGCGATCGGCACCAGCGAGCGGAAGACCGCGCGGCGGCTGCGCTCCTGCATCCCGCGCGACACGGCGAACAGCCAGCCCATGGCGGGGTTGACGCCGTGGTAGACGCCAAGCCCGGCCAGGGTCAGCAACGCCGTGTCCGTCGTCACGACGGGAAGCAGTACGAGTCGCTCGAGGCGTCGCCGCCCTGCAGGCGCACCTGGTGCGGGCGCTCGCCGTCGAACTCGACGAAGAACCTCGAGTCGAGATCGAGGCTTGAGTTGTTGTCGAGCTTGACCATCCAGCCGTTGATGCCCTCGGGGTAGAACTGCGCGTCCCAGGCGGCGTAGAGCGAGTTGGTGAGGTACACGCGCTTGCCGTCGCGGCTGACCTCGACCATCTGCGGGCCGCCGTTGACCGCGCCGGCCGCGGGGTGCGGCGAGTTGTTGACGATCCCGCCGATGCGCACGCTCCCTGTCTCCTTCGGGTTGTCCGGATCCGAGACGTCGTAGCGCTTGAGCTCGCCCGTGCCCCAGCAGGAGACGAAGAGCTCGCGGTCGTCGACGCTGAGCGCGATGTCGGTGACGAGCGGCGGGACGGCGCTGAACGGCTTGAGCGCGTCGGGCAGCTGGTCGGGCTCGGCGGGCTCGGCGGGGATCGTGATGACCTTCTCCACGGTCACGTTGCCGTCGTCCTGGCGGCGCCACAGCCACACCGAGGCGCTGAGGTCGGCGGTCGAGACGACGACGCCGACGAAGCCATAGGGGCGGCTCGGGTCGTGCGCGGGGCGCAGCTCGAGGACCATCTGGTGCTCGGGGCCGAGGTCGATCGCCTGCTTGTGGCGGCGGCGGCGCAGGTCCCAGATGTGGAGGTGGTGGCCGTACTGGTTGGAGAGCAGGAGCTCGGGCTGGACGCCGCTCTCGACCATGTTCGGCGTGCCCCACTCGCTGGTAAGCAGCGTGTCGTACCCGATGTTCCACCAGACGTCGTAGGCGAGGTGCTGGGGGCCGCGGTCGATCTCCCAGCGGCCGCGCGGGCTGAAGTCGTCGTGATCGAGTAGGAGGACGCCGCCGGGGCCGTCGCCCGCCGGGTTGCCGAGGGCCGAGACGTAGAGGCCGTCGGGGCCGCAGTGGACGGTGTGCGGGCGGCTGTAGCCGGTGCGGTGGTGGAGGTCCTCGGCCTCGACGACCGACACGAGCCTCGGGTTGACCGGGTCGGCCTTGACGTCGACGACGTGGATGCGGCTCGAGCGCAGGCCGGGGATGAGGAAGTAGCGGCGCTCGACGTGGGGGTGCGGCGCCCACGGGCACAGCGCGCTCGAGCAGGCGTTCCAGCCGAAGTGGTGCAGCTCGTCGCCGACGTTGGGCATGTCCAGGCGGCCGATCGCGGTTCCGTAGGTCGACGAGTCGGGGTTGACGTCGACGACGGCCAGCGCGTCGGGCTTGCGGTCGCCGTTGCGGCCGGTGTTGAGCGTGACGACGTAGGCCAGCTCCTCGCGCGGCCCCTCGGCCGCGCTCGCCGGGGAGGGGTAGAACGTCGGGTCGGGCTTCAGCGGCACGCGGCCTCCGATCGTCGCGGGACGGGAGGCGCTGGTCTACCTGAAAGCCGACCGGATTACCAGGGTTTGGTCAGTAGCCGAGGCGATCGAGCACGTCCGAGCCCTTCTTGTCGGGCTCGTCTTTGCCCTCGTCCTTGCGCTTGTCGCGCGGGCGGTCCACCTGCTGGCCGCCGATCACGATGCGGATCTGCGCGCCGACGCGCCCGTCCTGCGCCTTCTGGAGGTCGGCGCGCGAGACGCGATCGGTGCGCTGCTCGCGCTCGGCGTCGCGCTGGGCGCGGCGCTCGTCGCGGCGGCGGGCGCTGCGGACGCGCGACTGGCGCGCGGCCGCCTCCTCCTTGGAGAGCGTGAGCGGCCACAGGTCCTCGACCCGCGCCATCGAGATCTGCTGGGCGGCAAGCGCCTTGCCGACCCGGCCGGCCCCGAGCGACCCGGCGGCGATGTTGCGGGCGCGCACCCGCCAGTCCCCATCCTCGGCGACGAGCCGCGACAGGTCCCGCCGCTCCTTCTCCCCGAGCGCGGTGAACGCGTCGCGCAGCGCCTGCCGGGCGCCGAAGAGGTCAATGACGGTAGTGGCGGCGTCGCGCAGCTCCTGGAAGGGGAGCGGGCCGCTCGCGCGCTGCTGCGGCTGCCGCGGCCCACCGCGATCCCGCCGCGGCCGCTGACCCCGATCGCGCCGCGGCCGGTCGCGGCGGGGCTTGCCGCCGCCGCGCTGCCCCTGCTGCTCCCGCGCGGGCGCGGGTTGCTCTGCCGCGGGGTCGGGCTGTTCGACCTCCGCAGCCGGCTCCGCGACCTCCGCCGCAGCGGCGGGCTGCTCCGCCGCGGGCGCCGGCTGCTCCGCCGCGGGCGCCGGCTGCTCCGCCGCGGGCGCGGGCGGCTCGACCGGGGCGGGTTGCTCTGCGGCGGGCGTGGGCGGCTCCGCTGGCGCGGGTTGCTCTGCGGCGGGCGCGGGCGGCTCCGCTCGCGCGGGCTGCTCGGCCGCCGGAGTCCCCGGCTCGGCCGGAGCTGGGGGCTCCGCGGGAGCAGGTGGCTCGGCCTCGGCCTGGGCCGTGGGCGGTTCCGCCGGCGGCGGCCCCTCCACGGCAGGCGGCGGCTCAGCCTCCGCGGGCGGTTGGGCGGTTTCCGGCGCGTTCGCGTCGGCGGTCACCGGCTCGCTCGGCGGCGCCTCGGGCGCCACCGCCTCGGGCCCGCCGGCCGCCTCCTCCGTCACGCTCGGATCCGTCGGGGTCCGTTCTTCCTCCATCGCCACAGCACTTTGTACCGCCCCGCGCCGTGCGATGCCTCGCCGGCACCTCGATACGCTCACCGAGGTGCCCGAAGTTCGCCGCCCGGCCACGCCCGACGAGGAGCTGCTCGGCGCCGAGCGACCTCTGGTCGCGACCGAGCGCAGCGACGCCGAACGCGTCGATCGCATGCGCCACGAGCTCGAGATGGGCTTCGAGAAGCTGAGCGGTCTCGGGTGCGGCGTCTCCGTGTTCGGATCGGCCCGCACGCCGGCCGACCACCCCGACTACGCGCTCGCGCGGGAAACCGCGCGGCGGCTCGGGCGGGCCGGGCTCATCGTCATCACCGGCGGCGGCCCCGGCATCATGGAGGCCGCCAATCGCGGCGCCCGCGACGTCGGTGCCACGAGCGTCGGGCTCAACATCGACCTGCCGTTCGAGCAGGGCCCCAACGCCTACCAGGACATCGCCCTGCACTTCCATTACTTCTTCGCGCGCAAGGTGATGTTCGTCCGCTACGCGAGCGCGTTCGTCGTCTTCCCCGGCGGCTTCGGCACGCTCGACGAGCTCTTCGAGGCGCTGGTGCTCATCCAGACCCACAAGATCCGCCACTTCCCGATCGTGCTCGTGCGTACGTCGTTCTGGGACGGCCTGCTCGACTGGCTGCGCGAGCGCCTCGTCGCCGAGGCCGACATCGCTCCCGCTGATCCCGACCTGCTCACCCCGACCGACGACCCCGACGAGATCGTCGCGATCGTCCGCCGCGCCGTCAGCCGTCAGGGGCTCGAGCTCGCCGCGTAGGCCGGCGGCCGCACGGCCGGGTACCGGGCGCGCACGGCATCGATGAACCCCGCCATGCGCTCGGCGAGCGCTGCGTCGACGATCTCCAGCACGTTCTCGGCGTTCTCCTCGCCCGATCGCGAGAGGTTGAACGACCCGACGAAGACGACGTCGTCGGCGACGGTCACCTTCGCGTGCATGTAGTCGTGGACGGCGCCCGGCGCGTACGGCGTCGAGACCTTCCCGGTCCACGGCAGCCCCGAGAGGATCCGCGCCAGCAGCGGGCCCTTCCAGGCCGAATGCCCGTTCGTGTGCCACTGCTCGAAGACCTGCGTGACCTGGGTGGCGTCGCACACGCCCGCGACGTCGACCCGGCCCTCGGACAGCACCTGGTTGAGGACGGCGAGGATCGGCGCCGCCGTCAGCACCGGCGAGGCGATGCGCACCCGCGTCCGCGCCGCCCCGATCCGCTCGGCGATCCGATGCGACAGCTCCGGCCCGCGCCCCGGCGCGAACCAGGCGCGCACGGGCACCCCGCCGACGTCGACCGGGGCGACGTCGAAGTCGCCGCTGCCGTCGACGCGCCCGCGCGTCCACAGGTCGTCGAAGTCCAGCGCGTACGCGCGCGCGAGCGCCTCCGACTCCACCGTGATCACCACGTTCTCCTCGCGCGTCCACGAGTCGAGCGTCCAGTTCGTCGACCCGGTCCACACCGCCGCGCCGTCGCGCACGACGAACTTCTGATGCATGAGGTCGCGCGTGCCGGGGATCGCCCGCAGCGGCACGCCGAGCTGCTCGAGCAGCGTCGGCTCGGTCCGCGGCGGCGGCGGGATCGGCTTGCGCGACGGCCCGTCGTCGGCGTTGTAGGCGATCCTCACCGCCACGCCACCGGCGGCCGCCGCGCGGAGCGCGCCCGCGACCGCGTCACCGATCGGGCCCGGCAGGCGGACGTCGTAGAGCGCGATGTCCAGGGACGCGCGCGCCTGCGAGAGCCACGCGACGAGCGGGCCGGCGATCTCCTCCGCCGTCTGGCCGCCGTCGTGCAGCAGGCGCGCGTCGATCACGCGTGCGCCGGTAGCGAGTCCAGCGCGGCGCGCAGGTCGTCGACGCTCTGGTAGTCGAGGCCGAGTGCGTGGACGTGCCGGTAGCGCACGACGCCCTCCTCGTCGATGACGAACGCCGCGCGCCGCGTGCCGATCACCGGCGCCGCGACGCCGTACGCGCGCGCGACGCTTCGGTCGACGTCTGCGAGCAGGGGCACGGTCAGCCCGTGGTGCACGGTGAACGAACGATGCGAGTCGAGGTCCTGACGCGAGATCCCGACGACGACCGCGTCGAGGCTCGACATGTCGCTCGCGCGATCGCGATAGGAGCAGAACTGCTTCGTGCAGACGTGGGTTTCGTCACCCGGGTAGAACAGCAGCACCACTCGCCGGCCCCGCTGATCGGAGAGCCGGAATGTCCCTTCGGTGCCGTCGAGCGTGAAGTCGGGCGCCGGGTCGCCGACCTTCGGTGCGGAGGCCATGGCGTGAGAGGGTACGGGAGCATTGGACGACTGGATTGCAGAGCACGCGCAGGCGATCGCGGCACATGCCGAGCGTGAGCTCGAGGCGCTGGTCGCGATCTCGACGCCGAGCGGCGATCGCCATGGCGCCGACGAGGCCGTCGCGCTCGTCGCGGCGCTCTCGCCGAACGAGGCGACGATCGAGCGCGTCCCGTGCTCCTCGCCCGACCACGCCGACGACGTCGTCGTCCGCGTGACGGGGACGGGCACGCGCCGGGTGCTGCTGCTCGGCCACCTCGACACGGTCATCGCCCACGAGGAGCATCGGCCGCTGACGCGCGACGGCGACAAGCTCGTCGGCTCCGGCGCCATCGACATGAAGGGCGGCGATGTCCTCGCGGTCGGCGTACTGCGCGCGCTCGCCGCGCGCCCCGCCGACTTCGCCGAGGTCGCGCTGCTGCTCGTCTGCGACGAGGAGTGGCGCCTCGGCCCGTTCGTCCACGTGCCTCGCTTCGCGGGCTTCAATGCCTGCCTGTGCTTCGAGGCCGGGCAGCTCGCCGAGGACGGGCTCGAGGCGGTCGTCGTCAGGCGCAAGGCGGCCGGAACCCTGCGGGTGGCCGCGCACGGGCGCAGCGCGCACTCGGGCTCGGCCCCTGACAAGGGGGTCAACGCGCTGCTCGCGCTCGCCTCGGCGGCGCAGGCGATCGCGGAGAGCAACGACCCGCACGGGCCGCAGCGGCTGACCGCGGTGCCGACCGTGCTGCACGTCGGCGACGCGTTCAACGTCGTCCCCGGGAGCGGCGAGCTCGTCTGCGACCTGCGCGCCGACAGCCTGGACGCCTTCGACGCCGTCCTCGAAGCCGTGCCCGAGACCCTCGGCGGCGCGCGCCTGGAGGCCCAACTCGTCCGGCAGTGGCCCGGGATGGACGCACGTACTACGACGGGCTCTCTGCTGGAGGCGGCGGGCGCGGGTCTCGGGCGCTCGATCGTCGGCGCCGGCCGCGGCGGGGCCAGCGACGCCAGCCACTTCGCGGCCGCGATCCCGCTCACCGTCGACGGTTTGGGCCCGCGCGGCGGCGGCGCCCACGCCCCGCACGAGTACCTGCTGGCCACCTCGTGGCAGCCCCGTGCGGAGGTCGCGCTGGCCGTCGCGGATGCCGTCTTGCGTGGTTAGAAACCAGCAGGGACGACGAGAAATGTCGCGAATTTCTCAACAACGACGCCCATCCGCCGAATTCTTCGCTAGATTGCCCCGGTCGTTTTGACCAGCCGAATCCCTGTCGTGCCCAACGACGGGGAACGGGGGACCCATGGCCACCTTGGTGGCATGGGGCGAATCGTCGCCGTGAGTGCGGCGTAGCGCGACCTTTTTCGCGCGAGCCCGACAGCTAACCCCGTAGGCGCCAACAAAAGAGGGGTCATAGCTTCGTGCCGCCGTCATTCCGTCGTTCTGTAGTACTTGTTGTTGTTAGCGCTCTCGCGGCGCTCGTCGTCGCCGCAAGCGCATCCGCCGCCACCGCTCATCTGGGTGATCGCACGTTGCGGGCAGGGACCAGCGGGCCCGATGTGCGCGAGTTGCAGAAGGCCTTGGGCAAGGCCGGATTCCGCGTGAAGGTCGATGGCAATTTCGGGAGTGGGACCAAGCGCGCCGTCAAGCGCTTCCAGCGCGCGACCCGCCTGACGCCCAGCGGCACGGTTGGGCGCAAGACCGCCGCCGCCCTCAAGCGCGCGCTGCGCGGCAACAGCGCCAACACGAACGGCGGCTTCGATCCCGACAACCCCGGCACCAAGAACCACAGCCTCGGCGATCGCGTCCCCGTCAAGAAGGGCATGAGCGGCCACGACATCCGGGTGCTCCAGGACTTCCTCGGCCGCGCAGGCTTCAAGACCAAGATCGACGGCGAGTTCGGCTCGGCCACCGAGCAGGCGGTCAAGCTCTTCGAGGCGGAGAAGGCGCTTCCGGTCGACGGCATCGTCGACGCCGCCGACATCGATGCGCTGCGCACCGCGGTGGCTCAGGGTGACCCCGCCGCCGGCGCTCAGCCGACGCAGCCCGCCCAGCTTGCTCCCGGCGACCGGGCACAGGTCGGGCCCGACGGCCTGGCCATCGCGCCGGCCAGCGCGCCCGATCAGGTCAAGGCGATCATCGCTGCGGGCAACGTCATCGCCAAGAAGCCGTACAAGTACGGCGGCGGCCACGGCCAGTGGAACGACAGCGGCTACGACTGCTCGGGCTCGGTGTCCTACGCGCTGCACGGCGCGGGCCTGCTCGACTCGGCGCTGACGTCAGGCGACTTCACGCAGTGGGGCGACCCCGGCCCCGGCCAGTGGGTGACCATCTACGGCAAGGCCAGCCACGCCTACATGGTCGTCGCGGGCCTGCGCTTCGACACCAGCGGCCGCACCAACAACGGCACGCGCTGGCAGGCCGACATGCGCTCGAGCGCCGGCTACATCGCCACTCACCCGCCCGGTCTCTAAAAGCTGCACGGGGCTCGGGGCCCCGGCAGGTCGAACAGGACGGTGGCCGCGCGCCCCCCAGCGGTCACCGTCCTTTTCGTCCTCTCAACGCAGGGCCTGCAGCACGTAGGCGTCCACCGGTTCGCTCTTGCCGCGCAGCGGCAGCGCGCCGAGGGCCTCGACCCGCGCGCCGCGCAGATGGCGCAGGGTCGCGGCGCCGACCGCCACGCCGCCGACCGGCGCCGCGGCCTGCAGGCGGCTCGCGACGTTGACGGTGTCGCCGATGACGGTGTAGCTGCGGCCCTCGCGCGCGCCGACGACGCCGACGAGCGCGTCACCCGTGTTGATCCCGACGCGGAAGCGCGGCCAGTCGGGATGGGCGTCCGCGAGCGCCGCGGTCTCGCGCTGGAGATCGAGCGCGGCCGCCGCGGCGCGTTGGGGGTGGTCGGGCTGGTCGCCGCGCGTGTTGAACGTGACCATGATCTCGTCGCCGATGATGCGGTCGATCTCGCCGCCGTGGTGGCGGACGACGGCGGGGATGGCCGCTTCGAAGTACGCGTTGAGCATCTCCGAGACGGCGCGCGGCTCCCGGCCCTCGCTGAACGCCGTGAAGCCCGCGAGGTCGGCGAAGATCACGCTGACCTCGCGCGTGCTCGCCGTGGTCGCCTCGAGGTAGAGGTCGCTGAAGCGCTCCGAGGGGCCCTGAGCCCGGGCGGCCAGGGCGATGAGCGCGAAGGCGGCGAGCATGAGCACGTGCCACTCCCACCAGCTCGCGTGCCAGTTGCGCGCGAACGCGACCGCCACCATCGCCTCGGCGAGCAGCACGAACGCGGTGACGATCGCGACGATGATGGCCGCGCGGCGGCGGCGGTAGAGGCCGGCGTAGCGCAGCGCGGCGTAGCCGTAGAGCGCGAGCCCCACGACGGCCAGGACGGTGAGCGGCGCCGAGCCCGACTCGGGCGGCATCGGGTCGTTGAGCGGGGCGATCTGGGCAAGCGAGGCCGCGGCCCATATCGCCATGAGCGCGAAGAGCCCGACGCGCAGCACGCGCACGTGGCGGCTCACGATCTCGCCCGGCGCCGCGCTGAGGGCGGCGAGCGCCGCCGCGACGACGAGGCCGACGGGCGTCGCGAGGACGAACCCGCCGTTGGGCCCGTCAAGCAGGACCTTCGGCGTGGCGAGCGCGTGCAGGCCGAGGAACCCCGCCGCCGCGAGGAACCCGAGCGAGACCAGGAAGAGGCGGGCGTCGCCGCGGCGGTCCGCGACCTCGCCGGTGACGTAGGCCAGGATCGCAGTGGCCACCGAGGTCCCGAGCACGAGCCAGAAGTGCGCGGGGTGGTTCTCCCAGTGCACGTCCGCCTCAGGCGAAGCGAGCAGAATCGCGAGGCCCGCCAGAGGCAGCGTGACGAGGGCGGTCCAGGCGGCGATCCTGACCCGATGCTCGGCCACGGGCGCCATCCTCGCGCACGCGCACGCGTCTTGGTGGGAACGTCGCGCCGGTCGCGGGTGTACAGCTAATGGTGGTGGGCCGGCCACCGGACAGCGAAGCCGCGCTCGTCGAGCGGGCACGAGGAGGCGACGCCGTCGCCTATGGAGCCCTTGTGCGCGCACACCAGGACATCGCGTTCCGCGTCGCCTACCTCGCCGGCGGGTCCGCCGCCGAGGCCGAGGAGGCCGCGCAGGAGGGCTTCGTGAAGGCGTGGCGAGCGCTCGGCCGGTTCCGCGCCGGCGCGCCGTTCCGGCCGTGGCTGCTCGCGATCGTCGCCAACGAGGCGCGCAACCGCCGCCGGGCCGCCGGACGGCGGGCGGGGCTGGCGCTGCGGGCGGCCGAAGCGTCCGCGGTCGAGGCGGCCGGCCCGTCGCCGGAGGCGCTCGCGCTGTCGGCCGCGCGCCGCGACGAGCTGCTGGCGGCGCTGGCCGAACTCGACGAGCGCGATCGGGCGGTGCTGACGTGCCGCTACCTGCTCGACCTCTCCGAGGAGGAGACGGCGGCCGCGCTCGGCTGCCGGCGCGGAACGGTGAAGTCGCGGACGTCGCGGGCGCTGGGACGGCTGCGCGAGCGGGTGGGCGAGGAGGTGATGGCGCCGTGACCGAGCTCGAGCGGGACCTGCTGGCGCTCGGCGGCGAGGTCGCCTGGCCGCCGACGCCGGACCTCGCCACGAGCGTGCAGGCGCGGGTGGCGCGCGAGCCGCGTGCTGCCGGGCGTCGCTCGTGGATGCCGCGCCGGCTCGCGCCGGTCGTGGTCGCGGTGATCGTGGCCGTGCTCGTGGCGCTGGGGGCGCTGATCGCCGCCTCGCCCGACGTCCGGGCGACGCTGCGCGACTGGCTGGGCATCGGCAGCATCGCGGTGCGGCGCGTCGATCGGCTGCCCGATGTCGCGCCCGCGCGCACGCTCGACCTCGGGCGCCGCGTGACGGCGGCGCAGGCCCAGCGCCATCTCGACCACCCGCTCGTCACCGTGCGCGCGCTCGGCGAACCCGACGCGATCTACGCGGGCGACGCGGTCGTCCCCGCGCGGGTCACCCTCGTCTACGTCGCGCGGCCCGGCCTGCCCGTGGCGAGCACCACCGGCGTGGGCGCCCTGCTCGACGAGATCGCGGGCGACCAGCTCCCGTTCGCCGAGAAGCTCGTCGCCGGCGGTGTGCCGATCGTGCGCGTCAAGGTCAACGGGGCGCCGGGGCTGTTCATCGGCGGTCGCCACGCGCTCGCGCTGCCCGACGAGCTGCACCCGCGGCTGGCCGGCAACACGCTGCTGTGGGCGCGCGACGGGGTGACCTACCGGCTGGAGACCGCGCTCGGCGTGCGCCGGGCGCTGCGGCTGGCGCGGTCGGTGGGTTAGTCGTCGTTCGTCGGGCGGCGCCGCCCGCGCTTGCGCTCGGACATGCGCCGCTTGGACTCCAGCCGGCGCGCCTTCGACGCCGCCGTCGGCTTGGTCGCCCGCCGCGTCCGCGGGACCGCGATGGCGTGCTCGAGCCGCGCCCGCAGCCGCCCGAGCGCGAGCTCGCGATTGCGGGCCTGGCTGCGCGCGTCCTGCGCGACCGCGCGGACGACCGGCCCGCAGCGCGCCATGATCCGCGCCTTCTGTTCGTCGCTCAGCGACTCCGAGGCGGCGACGTCGAAAGTGGCCTCGATCCGCGACGCGGTGACGTTGGCGTGCTGGCCTCCCGGCCCCGAGGACCGGCTCGCGCGCACGGTGACCTCCCTCAGCGGGATGGCCACGTCACGAGAGATCCACATCGGGTCATTCACGCGCACTACCCTGTCTGTTCGTGAACCGCCTCTTCAGGCGGTCTCCCAGGATGCCGAAACCGACTTCGATGACCCTGCGATGGGTGCTCGCGACGGCGGCCGCACTTGTCGCGGGTGCTGCATGGTGC
>DATFRW010000272.1:0-14316 GCA_035262945.1 Solirubrobacteraceae bacterium | reverse complement strand
GACAACCGCGTGCGCCAGCTGCGCATCCAGGCGCCGCGGGGCAACATCCTCGACCGCAACGGCAACGTCCTTGTCGAGAACCGCGCCGCGACGGTCGTCGAGATCGACCCCGAGTCGCTGCCGCTCGCCGAGCGCAACGCCGCCGCCACGTGGGGCCAGGACATGACCTCGCGCTCGAAGCGGCCGAAGGGCAAGAAGGGCCCGCTCGTCCCCATCCCGGCGCCCGCGACGCCGCACCTCGAGCAGCGCTTCAAGAGCCTCGCGCGCGTCCTGGGCATGTCGCCGCGGACGATCCAGGCGCGCGTCGTCCGCTCGCTGGCGACGCTGCCCTACGCGAGCGTGACGGTGAAGGTCGACGTCGACGCGCCCGCGCGCAACTACCTGGTCGAGCACAACGAGGGCTTCCCCGGCGTGGACGTCCAGCAGCGCTATCTGCGCCGCTACCCGCAGGGCACGCTCGCCGCGCAGCTCATGGGCGGCATCGGCGAGATCAACCGCCGCGAGCTGAAGATGAAGCGCTTCAAGGGCGTCTCGCAGGGCACGGTCATCGGCCAGGGCGGCCTCGAATGGGCCTACGACCAGTACCTGCGCGGGATCGACGGCTCGACCAAGATCAGCGTCGACGCGCTCGGGCGCCCGAAGGGCTCGGTGACCGGGCGCCAGCCCGAGTCCGGCCGCTCGGTGCAGACCACGCTCGACTCCGGCGTCCAGCGCACCGGCGAGGAGTACCTGCGCAAGGTGATCGAGGGCGGCACCGGCAGCGCCGGCGGCTTCGTCGCGCTCGATCCGCGCAACGGCGCCGTGCTCGGCCTCGGCTCCTATCCGACCTTCAAGCCCTCGGTGCTCTCGCGCCCGCTCTCGGAATCGCAGACCGAGCGCCTCTACAGCGACAAGTACGGGGCGCCGCTGTTCAACCGCGCGATCACCGGCGCGTATCCGACCGGTTCGACGTTCAAGCCGATCACGGCGGTCGCGGCGATGTCGTCGGGCGTCGTCTCGCCGAGCGAGGCGATCGACGACACGGGCTGCATCAAGCTCGGCACGGCGGGGCAGGAAGCCTGCAATGCCGGCCACACCGCGATGGGCAGCGTCAACATGGTCACCGCGCTGTCCAAGTCGTCGGACGTCTACTTCTACACGATGGGTCAGCGCCTGAACCCGCTCGGCGGGCAGCCGCTGCAGAAGTGGGCGCGGCGCCTCGGGCTCGGCCACACGACCGGCATCGACGTCCCCGGCGAGTTCGGCGGAACGGTCCCCGATCGCGCCTGGCGCGACCAGCTGAACCGCGAGGAGGCCGCGTGCGAGAAGAAGAAGCACCGCGCGTGCGGCATCGCTGACGGGACGAACCGCCCGTGGTCCGAGGGTGACGAGGTCAACCTCGCCGTCGGCCAGGGCGACCTGCAGGCCACGCCGTTGCAGATGGCGGTCGCCTACTCGACGATCGCCAATGGCACCCATCGCGTGCGCCCGCACCTCGGGTCCGCGGTCGAGGACGCCGGCGGCCGCGTGCTGCAGCGCATCGAGTCCGGTGCCTCCACGCCGGTCAAGATCGACCCCGGCGCGCGCCAGACGATCCTCGATGGCCTCCACCAGGCGACGGTCGACGGCACGTCCGCCGACGTCTGGAAGGGCTGGGCGCAGAAGCGCTACCCGGTGTTCGGCAAGACCGGCACCGCCGAGCGGCCGGGCCGCCCGAACGACCAGTCGTGGTACGTCTGCTTCGTCAACGACCCGGTGCGGCCGATCGTCGTCGCGGTGACGGTCGAGGACGGCGGCTGGGGCGCCTCCGCCGCGGCCCCGATCGCGCGCACGATCGTGTCGAAGTGGTTCGGCCAGCCGATCAAGTTCATCGTCGGCCAGTCGCATACGCGTTGAGATGACCCCGCCCACCGTCACCACGCCGATCCGCGACGTCGACGACGTCCCGGTCGCCGCGCCCGCGCGCTCGGTGGCTCTGACGCTGCCGTTCGACCCGATCATGCTGCTCGCGGTGCTCGCGCTGTGCGCCTGCTCGCTCGTGACCCTGACGGGCGCGACGGCGGACGACATCCCGGGCGACCCCCACTACTACGTCAACCGTCAGGCGATCTACTTCGGCGTGGGCCTCGTGCTCGCGGCGATCCTCACACGGATCGACTACTCGCGACTGCGCGAGGCCAAGTACGTCGTCTATGGCATGCTCATCGCCGGGATCCTCGCGGTCCAGGCTGTCGGCACGGCCGCGCGCGGGTCACGGCGCGCGATCGACGTCGGCTTCTTCTCTTTCCAGGCCTCCGAGCTGGGCAAGGTCCTGCTCATCGTCTCGTTGTCAGCCTTCGTGGTCGATCGATCCCGATCGCTGCAGAGCCGAGACACCACGGTCCGGGTGATGCTGCTCACGCTCATCCCGGCCGGGCTGGTCATCGCCCAGCCCGATCTCGGATCCGGCCTGGTCTACATCGTCGTCGGGTTCGCCGTGCTGTTCATCGCGGGCACGAGCTGGCGCCACTTCGCCGCGCTCTTCGCGCTGGGCGCCGTGGCGATCGCGCTCACGCTCGTCGTCGCGCCGAAGGTCGGCGTGACCGTGCTGCACGGCTACCAGAAGGAGCGCCTCACGGCGTTCCTGAACCCGTCCGACAACCCCGCGAAGCAGGGCTACCAGCAGAACCAGTCGCGCATCGCCATCGGCTCGGGTGAGAAGACCGGCCGCGGCAGCCACGCGACGCAGACGAAGTACAACTTCCTGCCCGAGCACCACACGGACTTCGTGTTCGCCGTTGTCGGCGAGCGTTTCGGGTTCGTCGGAGCAGCCCTCGTACTCTCGTTGTATGCCCTGCTCATCTGGAGAGGACTGCGCATCCTCACGATCGCCAAAAACCTGTTCGGCGCGCTGATCGCCGGCGGCATCGTGGCCATGCTCCTGTTCCAGGTCTTTGTCAACGTGGGCATGACCATCGGGATCATGCCCATCACCGGCATCCCCCTGCCGCTCCTTTCTTACGGCGGCTCGTCGGTGCTTACAACTTTCCTGGCCGTCGGCCTGTTGCAGTCGATCTATGCGCAAGGGCGCGCGTCGTCTGCCACCAAAGGCCGCGTCCTGGCCCTCTAGGAGAAACGACTCTCGTGAAGAAGCAAGTACTGGTCAGCGTCGATCGCGGTGAGACCCGCGTTGCGCTGCTCGAATCCACCGGCACACCGGGCGCCGCCAAGTCCCGGAACCGGCGCGCGAAGAACCCCGCCGCCGGCTACCGCGTCGCCGAGCTCTACTTCGAGCGCCGCGGCAATCGCTCCATCGTGGGCAACATCTACAAGGGGCGGGTCGACAACGTCCTGCCCGGCCTCGAGGCCGCCTTCGTCGACATCGGCCTCGACAAGAACGGGTTCCTCCACGTCGACGAGATCGTCCTGCCGGGCGTCGAGGTCGTCCGCCGCGGCCGCGGCAAGGAGGGCGGCAAGAAGATCACCGATCTGCTCAAGCCCGGCCAGGAGGTCGTGGTCCAGGTCGTCAAGGACCCGCTCAAGACCAAGGGCGCGCGGCTCTCGATGGAGCTGACCATCGCCGGGCGCTACCTGGTCTACACGCCGACCGGCGAGGGCGTCGGGGTCTCCAAGCGCCTCGACGACAAGGAGCGCGACCGGCTGCGCCGCGAGGCACGCGGCCTGGACCTGCACGGGGGCGGCGCGATCGTGCGCACCGCAGCCGCCGGCGCGAAGCGTGCGGACTTCGAGCGCGAGCTGCAGTACCTCTTCAGGCTCCACGAGGTCCTGCAGAAGCGCGTCGAGGAGGAGACCGCCCCGGCGCTGGTCTTCCAGGAGGCCGACCTGTCGGTGCGCGTCGTGCGCGACATCTTCTCGGCCGACTTCGAGCGCGCGCTCGTCGACGACGAGAAGCAGCATCACCGCCTGGTGTCGTTCTTCATCCGCACCGCGCCCGAGCTCGTCGACCGCGTCGAGCTCTACCAGGACTCGACGCCGCTGTTCGAGGCCTACGGGGTCGAGGACGTCATCAAGGGCCTCGTCTCGCGCCGCGTCGACCTGCCCAGCGGCGGCTACCTGATGATCGACTACGCCGAGGCGCTGACGGTCATCGACGTCAACTCGGGCTCGTTCGTCGGCCGCGGCAAGCAGGCGCGCCTGGAGGAGACGATCACGCGCACCAACCTCGAGGCGGCCGAGGCGGTCGTCAACGAGCTGCGTCTGCGCGACATCGGCGGGATCATCGTCATCGACTTCATCGACATGGCGCGGGCCAAGAACCGCGACGCCGTGCTGAAGACGCTGCGCAAGGCGCTCGACGAGGACCGCACGAAGACCTTCACCGCGGAGATCTCGAAGCTCGGCCTGGTCGAGATGACCCGCCAGAACGTCACCGAGGGCGTGCGCGAGATCATGACCCGGCCGTGCCCGGTCTGCGGGGGCGACGGGGTCGTGCTCAGCGAGGAGACGATCGCGATCGAGTTCGAGCGCCGCCTGCGCGAGCTCGCGTCCCGCGCGCCGCGCAAGGTCGAGGCGTTCCTCATCCGCATGCACCCGCACGTCAGCTCGCAGTTCACGGGCAACGGCGCGCGCGTGCTGCACCAGCTCGAGGTCGACACCGGCAAGCACTTCCACTTCACCGGCTCCGAGGGCCTGCCGCACGACCACTTCGACGTGGTCCTCGAGGGCTCCGACGAAGACGTCCGCGAGAAGGCGATCCCCTTCCGCGAGGGCGACGAGGTGCTCGTGACGATCATCGAGCCGCACATGTACGCGGTCGACGACGCGGTCGCCAAGATCGACGGCTACATCATCTCGGTGGCTGGCGGCGGCGCGCACGTCGGCGAGAAGCGCATGGTGCGGATCGAGGAGGCCGGGCGCACGTCGGCCACGGCGGTGCTCATCGACGACCGAGGGTCGGCCAACGGTGCGACCGCCGAACCGAAGCCCGCGAAGAAGCCCAGGACGCGTAAGGCCAAGGACGACGGGGGCAACGGAAAGGCCGCGGAGGACAGCGCCAACGGCGATGCGGCGGCCCCGGAGGAGGAGACCGGCGAGGATGCCGTAGAATCAACTCCCCGGCGCCGTGGCCGCAGAGGCGGGCGGCGCCGTTCCGCTGCCAAGGCGGAAGCGACTTCCTCAGACTGAGAACTCACATGTACGCGATCGTCAAGACCGGCGGTAAGCAATACCGCGTCGAGAAGGGGCAGACCCTGCTCGTCGAGCGCCTGCCCGAGGACGCCGGCGCCACCGTGTCGCTGGAGCCGGTGCTCTTCCGCTCCGACGACGTCGTCTTCGACGCCGATGGCCTCGCCAAAGTCAAGGTCGACGCCAAGGTCGTCGAGCACGTCCGCGGCGAGAAGCTGCGGGTGTTCAAGTTCAAGCCCAAGCGCGGCTACCGCCGGCGCAACGGCCACCGCCAGGAGCTGACCCGCATCGAGGTCACCGAGATCAAGCTGCTCTCGCGCAAGCCGCCGGCGAAGAAGGAGGCCGCCCCGGCCGCCTCCGAAGAGGCAGCGCCCGCGACCGCGAGCGCCACTCAGGAGGGCGACGAGTAATGGCACACAAGAAGGGCCTCGGCTCCTCACGCAACGGGCGCGACTCGAACGCAAAGCGCCTCGGCGTGAAGGTCTTCGCCGGCCAGGTCGTGACCGGCGGCGAGATCATCGTGCGCCAGCGGGGCACCCGCTTCAAGCCCGGCGACGGCGTCGGGATCGGCAGGGACGACACGCTCTACGCGCGTGCCGCCGGAACGGTCCAGTTCGCCGAGGGCCGGCGCGGGCGCGTCGTCTCGGTTCTGCCGGACACCGAATAACCATCTGATGGACCCACGGGTCGCCCACCGCATCGCCGCCATCGGCGACGTGGTGGGCCCCGAACAGGCCGAGGCGTCCGCCGCGGTCTACGCCGGCGCGCACGAGCAGCCGCCGTACCCGGCCGTCGAGCTGACGCGCGACGAGCGCTATGGCCCGGACGAGCGCCATCGGCTCGACCTCTTCGCGCCGCCCGGCGCGGGTGACCTGCCCGTGGTGGTCTTCGTGCACGGCGGCGGCTTCGTCCGGGGCGACAAGTCGACGCCCGGCAGCCCGTACCACGAGAACGTAGGGCTGTGGGCCTGCCGCGCGGGGCTGGTCGGCGTGACGATGACCTACCGCCTGGCGCCCGAGCACCGCTGGCCCGCGGGTGCGGAGGACGTCGGCGCCGCGGTGGCGTGGCTGCGCGACAACGTGGCGCGCTTCGGTGGCGATCCCGACCGCATCGTGCTGATGGGTTCGTCGGCGGGCGCGTGCCACCTCGCCTGCTACGCGGCGCTGCCGGACCTGCACCCCGGCGGCGACATCGGCGTCCGCGGGCTCGTGCTGCTCTCGGGCGCGTACGACCTCCTGGCGTTCGAGCCGTCGATTCTGCATCCGTACTTCGGCGAGGGCTCCGCGCTGGAGGCCGCCTCACCGCTGCGCGGGCTCGTGGCTTCGCGCGTGCCGCTCATGTTCGCGGTTGCCGAGCATGATCCGGCGATCTCGCACCGCCAGGCGGAGCTGCTGTTCGAGGCGCTCGTGGCGCGCGACGGGCGGGTGCCGAACCTCGTGTTCGTACCCGGCCACAACCACTTCACCGAGGTCTTTCACTTCAACACGGACGACCACCTGCTCGGGGATCACGTCCTCGAGTTCGTCCGCGTGCACGCGCCGGCGCGGGTCCCGGCTTAGCTGTTCTCGTCCGCCCGCCGGACTACTCCTCGTCCGCGCGCGAGTCGTGCTCGCGCAGCACCTCCTCGACCTCCTCGACCTCGTCGCGCTCGCGACCGCCGCGCCCCTCCTCGCGCTGCGCGCGCTCGCGCTCGACGGCCTCGCGCGCGCGCCGCAGCGCCTCGCGGGGGTCCGGCTGGCCGCCGCCTCGCTCTGATCGCTCGAAGCGTCCCATGCGTTCGAGGCTAGCGGTCTTTCTACGATGGATCGTCGCAATGCTCTACGACAAGGCGCGCATCTTCGTGCAGGGCGGCGCCGGCGGTGACGGCTGTCGCTCGTTCCGCCGCGAGGCCCACGTGCCGCGCGGCGGCCCCGACGGCGGCGACGGCGGCCGTGGCGGCGACGTCGTGCTGCTCTGCGACGACTCGCTGCGCGATCTGCAGTCGTTCAAGCGCAAGGCGCACTACAAGGCCCGCCGCGGCGGCCACGGCCAGGGCGCACTGCGCCACGGTCCCGAGGGCGGCGACCTGGTCGTGCGCGTGCCGCCGGGCACGCAGGTGCTCGACTGGGACGGCACCGCCTACGACCTCGTCGAGCCGGGCGCGCGCGTGGTGCTCGCGCGCGGGGGCTCGGGCGGGCGCGGCAACAAGCGCTTCGCCACCGCCACCCGCCAGGCGCCCCGTTTCGCGGAGCGCGGGCTCCCGGGCGACGAGGGCTGGGTCGACCTGCGGCTCAAGCTCCTCGCCGACGTCGGTCTCGTCGGGCTCCCGAACGCGGGCAAGTCCTCGCTGCTGTCGCGGCTGACGCGGGCGGCGCCGAAGGTCGCCGACTATCCGTTCACCACGCTCGAGCCGGTGCTCGGCACGCTCGAAGCCGACGATCGCCAGCTCGTGCTCGCCGACATCCCCGGGCTCATCGAAGGCGCGAGCGATGGCGCGGGCCTCGGCCACGACTTCCTCGCGCACGTCGAGCGCACGCGCCTGCTCGTGCACGTGCTCGACCTCGCGCCGCTCGACGGCTCGGACCCGCGCGCCAACTGGGAGGTCATCGAGCGCGAGCTCGAGCGCCACGACCCGCGCCTCGCGGCGCTGCCGCGCGTGCTGGCGCTGTCGAAGGCGGACCTCGTCACTCCGGAGGCGGCCGAGGCGGCGGCCGCGGAGTGGCGGGCTCGGCTCGGCGACGACGTCCCGGTGATCGTCACCTCCAGCGCGACGCGGCAGGGCCTCGACGAGCTCGCGCGCGAGCTGCTGCGGCGCGTGCCCGTACAGGCACCGCGGCCCGCGGACGAGCTGGCGAGCGAGGAGGAGCTCGCCGAGCACCGCGTCTTCCGCCCCGCCGCCGCTCGCGGATGGCGTGTGGAGCCCGTGGGGGAGGGCGCCTTCCGCGTCAGCGGGGCGCCGGTCGAGCGCCTGCTCGCCCGCTTCGACCTCGACAACGACGAGGCGCTCGCGCACATCGAGCGGCGCCTGCACCGCATGGGCGTGGTGCGCGCGCTCGAGGCGGCGGGCTTTGAGCCGGGCGATGACGTCGAGATCGGCGGCGTCGTGTTCGAGCTTGATCCCGGATAGGCGCTTCGCGCGTAATCTCGGCATCCCATGGCCCGGTACGTCGTCAAGCTCGGCTCGAGCGTCGTCGCCGAGGACTCGGGCGCGCTGCGCTCCGACGTGCTCGCTCGCGTGTGCGACGTCGTCGCCGAGCGCCACGGCGCGGGGGACGACGTCGTCGTGGTGACCTCGGGGGCGATCGCGCGCGGCATCGAGGTCATGAGGCTTGCGGTGCGGCCGACCGCGGTCGAGGACCTCCAGGCGGCCAGCGCCGTCGGCCAGGGCAAGCTCTATCGCGTCTACGACGAGCTGCTGCGCGAGCGCGGGCTGACGAGCGCGCAAGTGCTCCTGACCTTCTTCGACATGAGCGCGCGGCTGAACTACCTCAACGCGCGCCAGACGCTGCGGCGCCTGCTCGACTGGCGCGTCGTGCCGGTCATCAACGAGAACGACACGACGACCACGGACGACATCTCGTTCGGCGACAACGACTTCCTCGCCGCGCAGGTCGCGATCCTGATCGCGGCGCAGCTGCTCGTCCTGCTGACCGACACCGAGGGCCTGTTCACCGCCGATCCGCGGAGAGACCCGTCGGCGCGGCTCGTCGGCGAGGTCGGCGACTCCGGCGGCCTGGACGCGATCGAGATCGGGCACGAGACCTCGCCGCTCGGGTCTGGCGGGATGCGGTCGAAGGTCGTGGCGGCGGAGATGGCTACGGCGGCGGGCATCCCGGCGGTGATCTGCAACGGCCTCGACCCTGCGGCGCTCTCGACCGTGCTCGACGGTGGCGCGGCGGGCACGCGCTTCGAGGCGCAGCGCGCGCGCTACTCGTCGTTCAAGCTCTGGCTGCGCTACGCCAAGCCGAGCCTCGGCACGATCGTGGTCGACGCGGGCGCGGCGCGGGCGCTGCGCGACGGAGGGACCTCGCTGCTGCCGGTCGGCATCGTCGAGGTCACCGGCGGCTTCGACGCCGGCGACGCCGTGCACGTCGCCGAGGGCGGCGTCGTGATCGGCAAGGGGATCTGCAACTACTCGGCCGGCGAGTTGCGGCGCGTGATGGGGATGAAGAGCGCGCAGGTGCGCGAGGTGCTCCCGCGGGCGACCGACGAAGCGGTCCACCGCGACTACTTCGTCCTCGTCTAGGCCGCCTGCGGCAGGATGGCGCTCGTCCCGAGACGGACCGAGACGACCGTCGAGTGCGGTCCGATGACGGCCGCCAGCACCGGGCGGATGCCGCGGGTGGCGGCGCGGTCGAGTGCGATGTTGGCCGCCGTGCCTGCGTCGACGGCGTGGATGTTCTCGTGCCACGGTACGAACGTGGCGCGGTCGAGTCCGACGACGAGGTAGATCATGGCTGCGACGATCGCAGCGGGCGGCCGCGGCATCTATGTCGTTTGACATGCTCGCTGCGTGAGGCTGCTCACACGCGGCCATTGCTGCGGCCTCGGGGATCCGTCACGCTGTCGGCGTGCGCCGAGTACTCGGAGCGTCGTTGGCGGTAGCCCTGGTAGCGCTCGCGGGGTGCGGCGACAGCGCAGCGCCGCGCAATCCGGCGCCGCACCCGGCACCGCAGGCCGCCAACCCGTGCGCCCCGAACTCGCCGTTTCGCCAGGCAGTCGAACGCGAGGCCGAGCGTACGCGGCACCGGATCGAGAAGGCTCACCCCGGCGCCTACTTCTCCGGCTTCAACAGTGGGTGCGGGAGCATCCGCGTCCCGGTCGGCAGCCAGGGTCCGTAGGCCGCGCCACCGGCGGCTCACGCGCACTGCCACTCACGGGCCATGCCCAGTGCCACTCGCGGGTCATGCCCACTGCCACCCGCTCCTGCCCTCCAGCCTGATGCTGGTGTAATAGACCGATGGCCACCACCGCTCAGCCGGTCGCCACGTCGTCCTCGGTCGCCGAGCTTTGCCGCGCGGCGCGCGACGCCTCGCGGCCGCTGTCGGCGCTGCCCACCGGCGTCAAGGACGCGGCGCTGCACGCGATCGCCGACGCGCTCGAGGCGAGCACGCCGGCGATCCTCGAGGCGAACGGGCGCGACATGGAGGCGGGCCGCGAGGCGGGGCTCGACGCGGCGTTGCTCGACCGGCTCGCGCTTGACCCCGGCCGCATACGCGCGATGGCCGACGGCGTGCGGGCGATCGCGGCGCTGCCCGACCCGGTCGGCGAGGTCATCGACGGCCACCGGCTGCCGAACGGGCTCGACGTGCGCAAGGTGCGCGTGCCGCTCGGCGTGGTGGCGGTCGTCTACGAGGCGCGGCCGAACGTCACGATCGACGCCGCAGCGCTGTGCCTGAAGTCCGGCAACGCGGTGGTGCTGCGCGGCTCCTCGTCGGCGGCGCACTCGAACGCCGTGCTCGCCGCGATCGCAGCCGGCGCGGCGGTCGAGGCGGGCGTCCCCGAGGGTGCGATCACGCTCGTCGCCGGCGGCGGTCGCGAGGAGCTCGCCGAGCTGGCCACGCAGGAGGGCGTGGTCGACCTGATCATCCCCCGTGGCGGCGAGGGGCTGAAGGCGGCGCTCAAGGGTGTGGCCACGGTGCCGGTGATCTATGCGGCGTCAGGTAACTGCCACGTCTATGTCGACGCGAGCGCGGACCTCGACGCGGCCGAGCGGATCGTCGTCAACGCCAAGACGCAGCGCCCGGGTGTCTGCAACGCCGCCGAGACGCTGCTGGTGCACGCCGACGTCGCACCGGCATTCCTGCCCCGCGTGCTCACCGCCCTGCGCGAGTCGGGAGTCGAGCTGCGCGTCGACGGTCGCACGCACGCCCTCTCCGGCGAGACGCTGGCTGGGACGCTTGCCGACGCGACGGAGGACGATTGGGACACCGAGTTCCTCGCCCTGATCCTGGCCGTCGGCGTCGTGGATTCCGTCGGCGAGGCGATCGCGCACATCAACGCGCATGGCTCCGGCCATTCGGAGGCGATCGTCACCGGGAGCACCGCTGCCGCGCGCGCCTTCGAGCGCGGGGTGGACGCCGCGTGTGTCTACGTGAATGCGTCGACGCGCTTCACCGACGGCGGCGAGTTCGGGATGGGCGCCGAGATCGGGAACTCGACGCAGAAGCTCCACGCCCGCGGGCCGATCGGGCTGCGCGAGCTGTGCACGTTCAAGTACGTCGTCCACGGGGACGGCCACGTCAGGAGTTGACGCGCGCTCTCCCGGCGCTCGCGTTCCTTCACGCATGGGTCACATCGGGATCCTGGGCGGCACGTTCAATCCGCCCCACATCGGTCATCTCGTGATGGCGCAGGAGGCACTCGACCAACTCGACCTCGACCGCGTCGTGCTCATGCCGGTCGCGGTCCCGCCGCACAAAGAGGCGCGCGACGACATCGGCGCCGCCGGCCGCGTCGAGTTGTGCGAGCTCGCCGTGGAGGACGAAGACCGGCTGGCGGTGTCCACGCTCGAGGTCGACCGGGGTGGCGCGTCCTACACGGTCGATACCCTGAGGGTGCTTCATGACCTTGAGCCGGAGCACGAGCTGATCTTCATCGTCGGCGGCGACATGGCGCAGAGCCTTCCGTCGTGGCGGGAACCCGAAGCGATCCTGGGGCTTGCCCGACTTGCGGTGGCCGAGCGCGAAGGTGTCCGACGCGAAGACATCGCCCGCCGTCTTGATCCGCTGCACTCCGGCGACCGGGTCGTGTTCTTCGACATGCCGAGGATCGACGTCTCGTCCTCGGCGATCCGCCGCCGCGTCGCCGAAGGGCGCCCGATCCGGTACCTCGTGCCGGACCGGGTCGCCGCGGCCATCGCGGAGCGCGGTTTGTACAGACAGCCAGCGGGGAGGCCTACCGCATGACGATGAGCCCCGAGCGGCTCGCCATCACTATCGCCGCGCACGCGGCGGACCGGAAAGCACACGACATCGCAACCCTCGACCTCCGCGAGGTCGCGGGTTACACGGACTTCTTCGTCATCTGCTCGGGTAACAGCGATCGCCAGACGAAGGCGATCCACGACGCCATCCACCAGGGGCTCAAGAAGAACGACGGCATGCTGCCCCGCCGCGTCGAGGGCCTGTCGGAGGCGCGATGGATCCTCATGGACTACCTCGACGTGGTCGTCCACATCTTCACGCCTGACACGCGCGACTTCTATCGCCTCGAGTCGCTGTGGGGTGACGTGCCCCGCCGCGACTTCGACCCAGAGGAACTGCTCGCCGAGCTGCCGGCGAGCTCGGCCGCCGGCTGAGCCTGCGGGCTCCGGGGCACGCGCTGTCGCGCGCCCGCCGGCGCGCACGGCGATCGGCGCTTGCCCCCGAGGCGCGCACGGCGACGGGCGCGTGCCCCCCGAGGCGCGCACGGTGATGGGCGCGTGCCCCCCGAGGGGCGCACGGTGACGGGCGAGCCCAGGTAGGAGGGCTCGGCCGTGCATCGCAGCGCAGCCGAGCCCTCGCCCCGGATGCCGGAGCAACCGCTGCCAAAATTCCGATCCAGCGCGGTCGCGCGGATGCCTACCAGCACCTGGCGCACACGGCCCTGGCCGATAGTCCAGGTCGAGGAACGAGAAGAGGCCGCCCGCGGGCGGCCTCTTGGTCCGATGGAGCTAGCCGGGCTCGAACCGGCGACCTCTTCGCTGCCAGCGAAGCGCTCTCCCAGCTGAGCTATAGCCCCAGGCCGGTGTGAGCGGCCATTGTAACGCCGCATTTGGGCCGTGCTTCTTTCCGAGACGGCGTAGCTGGCCCCGCGGCGCTCCCGTCGCGGTCGAGCGCGGCAGCTGACCCCTATCCTTGGCGCCTCCACATGGCCGAGCAGCATCGCTACGACCCGTCCGAAATCGAGCCCCGCTGGCAGCGCGTGTGGGCCGACGAGCGCACCTGGGAGGTCTCCAACGAGCCCGATGGGCGCGAGGAGGCCTATGTGCTCGAGATGCTGCCGTACCCGAGCGGCGAGCCGCACATCGGGCATCTGAAGAACTACTCGATCGGCGACGCCGTCGCGCACTTCCGCCGCCGCCAGGGCTACCGCGTCCTGCATCCCATGGGGTACGACGCGTTCGGCCTGCCGGCGGAGAACCACGCGATCAGCACCGGGCAGCATCCGCGCGACTCGACCAACGCCGCGATCGCCGCGTTCCAGCGGCAGTTCCGCGAGTGGGGGATCTCGATCGACTGGTCGCGCGAGTTCGGCACGCACGAGCCGCGCTACTACCGCTGGACGCAGTGGATCTTCCTGCAGCTCTTCGAGCGCGGTCTGGCCTACCGCAAGGAGGCCGCGGTCAAGTGGTGCCCCAACGACCAGACCGTGCTTGCCAACGAGCAGGTCATCGACGGGCGCTGCGAGCGCTGCGGCTGGGAGGTCGAGGTCCGGCAGCTCGAACAGTGGTTCTTCCGCATCACCGACTACGCCGACCGCCTGATCGACGACCTCGGGACGATCGAGTGGCCCACGCACGTCAAGACGATGCAGCGCAACTGGATCGGCCGTTCCGAGGGTGCCGAGGTGACGTTCCGGTGCGAGGAGCTCGGGATCGACTACCCGGTGTTCACGACGCGGCCCGACACGCTCGTCGGCGCGACGTTCTTCGTCATGGCGCCCGAGCATCCGGACGTGTTCCGCCTGGTGGCGGGCACCGAGCACGAGCAGGCTGTCCACGAGTACGTCAACCGTGCGCTGAACGAGTCCAACGAGGAGCGCGGCGCCGCGGACAAGGAGAAGACCGGGGTCTTCCTGGGCCGCTATGTCACCAACCCCGTCAACGGTGAACAGCTGCCGATGTACGTCGCCGACTACGTGCTCATGGAGTACGGGACCGGCGCGATCATGGCCGTGCCCGCCCACGACGAGCGCGACCACGACTTCGCCAGGAAGTTCGACCTGCCGATCCGAGAGGTGATCGCCGGCGGGGAGGACGTCCAGGCCGAGGCCTACACGGGCGACGGGACGCTGGTGAACTCGCACCCCGACTTCGACGGGCTGCCCAACCGCGCGGCGCTCGAGCGGATCGTCGAGTGGCTCGATCGTGAGGGCAAGGGGCACGCGTCGGTGAACTACCGCCTGCGCGACTGGCTGCTCTCGCGTCAGCGCTACTGGGGCTGCCCGATCCCGATCGTGCGCTGCGAGCGCTGCGGGACTGTCCCCGTGCCCGAGCAGGACCTGCCAGTTCTGCTCCCGGACATCAAGGAC
>DATFRW010000271.1:0-2121 GCA_035262945.1 Solirubrobacteraceae bacterium | reverse complement strand
AGCACGTAGTTCTCGCCGATGGCGTCGGCCTGGTGGGCGACCTGCATGACGACGCGCGCGCCGCCGAACCACATCCAGTTCAGCTCCGCCGGGCCGGCGGCGCTGCGGGCGCCGTAGGTGCGGATCGTGCCGTACTTCGAGAGCGCGATCGTGACGCCCTGGGTGTTGAGCGTTTCGCGGTCGGTGTCGGTGTAGGTCTGGGTGAGGCCGATCGCGCCCCGTGTGATGCCGTTGACGCCGGCGGCGGCGAGGTTGGGGTTCTGGGTCTGCGCGTCCAGCCGGGCGATCAGGCCGGCCTGCACCGCGCTGTAGGGGACGGTGACGGTGACGCCGGTCGCCGGGCCGGGGTAGATCGCCCACGGCGCGAACATGGCGGCGTAGCGTGTGCGCGCGTCGGTCTGCAGGCCGGTCGCGGCGGCGCCGACGACGAGCGGGTCCGGGCTGTCGGGGGCGTCGAGCAGCGCGACGCGGCGGGTGTCGTCGACGTGTTCGAGCAGCGCGTCGTAGGCGAGCGCGGTGGCCAGGCCGGGGGTGGCGGCCTGCCCGGGCCCGAGCTCGTAGGTGAAGCGGTCCAGCGCGACCTTGAGCGTGGCGGCGTCGACGGTCGTGTCGTCGGCGCCGCCCGCCAGGGTGACGGCGGCGGCCGGGGCGAGCGCCCCGGTGGTGTAGGTCAGGGTGATCTGCCGGGACGCGTTCTGCGCCCAGGTCACGAGGGCCTGCGGGCTGGCGAGCGCGGGGGAGCGCTCGACGTCGGCGCCCTTGTAGGCGACGACCAGTTGGACCGCGCCGGGACCGCCGATCGCAGCGGCGTCTTCGGCGCGGACGGCGAGCTGGTTGCCCCACGCGCCGGCGCCGCGGGCGTCGACGGTGAACGGCGCGAGCGTGCCGGTGGCCGCCTCGGCGGCCGGGCCGGCGATGGCGGAGACGTAGAGGACGGCGCCGCCCTCGGTGAAGTACGCGCCGACCGAGTCGTGCAGCAGGCTGCCGCCGGCGCGGTCGCCGAAGTTGGCTTCGTAGTCGCTCAGGGACGCGACGCGGATGGCGTGGTCGGGTGAGCGTTCGGCGACGCCGGCGAAGAACGCCTGGCCCGAGTCCAGGACGGCCTGCCCGGAGGGGGCGTCCTCGACGAGCTCGACGGTGACTCCCGGTCGGGGCACGGTCTAGTCCTCCTCTTCTGCTGCTTTGAGGTCGGCGGCCTTGACGTCGGCGAGGCGGCCTTCGGCTTCGAGGCGTTTGACGAGCGTCTTGTCGGCGTCCTTGGGGAGTTCCTGGCCGGGTTCGACCAGGGTTGAGCCGACGAGTTCGGCGTGGCCGGTGAGCACCTTGGGCATCAGGCGTCCTCCTCGATCCCGACGCGCTGCACGTCGGTGATGACGGTCTCGGCGGTCGGCCATTCGGGCGCGACCGGGCCCGGCGGTTGGGGTGGGATGAGCGGGTCCAGGGGGCCGAGCCCCCACTGCAGGACTTCGGCGACCGTGACGGCGAGCTCGACGCGGCCGATGCAGACGGTGCGGTCGTCGATCGAGTCGAGCACGTCGTAGCGCTCGTCGCGCCAGTCGACGCGGATCACTGGGACGGGCTGCTCGAGGCCGGGGTCCTGCTGCTGCTGGACGGTGGCGGCGCGCACGGCGAGCGCGTAGAGGCGGGCGAGCTCGAGCGCCTTGCGGTTCGGGGCGGCGACGATCTCGATGCCGAGGTTGATCTGCCAGGTCGCGGCGTAGTAGCCGCCGCCGTCGGCCTCCGGCGGGTCGGTGAGCCCCGGGCTGGCGAGCATCAGGCAGGGCAGCTGGTCCTCGGGGAACTTCTCGATCTCGCTGGAGCGCACGACGGACCGGATCGGCGGGAGCGTGCCGACCGGGATGCCGGCGTTGCGCTCGACCTCGTAGAGGTAGCTGGGGAGCCAGCGTTCGAGGATGCGCAGGACGTGGTCCTCGACGTGGACGGCGCTGACCAGCGGGCCGAACACGCTGGTCATGCGCGTTCGAGCTCCTGCTTGATGCGCTGCGCGCCGGTCCGCGCGATCGCGGAGTCGTTGACCCGGGGCGGCCGCGCCTTCATGTGCTTGGTGCCGCGGAACACGAACCCGGCGTACTCGACGCGCGAGCCGAGGCTGAAGCTCGC
>DATFRW010000270.1:0-9753 GCA_035262945.1 Solirubrobacteraceae bacterium | reverse complement strand
CGGAACGGCGTCTTGGCGACCTTCGTGACGCCCGCCCACCCGAGGCCGTAGACGTACTTGCTGGCGAAGCGGGCGCGCAGCCATGTCGCCATCTGGTCCGGCGACATTCCGGCGATCTCAGCGTTGTAACGCGAGCCGTGCGCGAGGACATAGATCGACTCGTTCGTGCTTCCGAGCAGCGGGCGCATGTGGACGTTGAGATTGTTCCGTGTGGTCGGTCCTGCGACCTTGCCGCGGGCGTCCCCGGCGACGGACTGCGCTCCACCCTTCTTGTGCTGCAGGTTCCACAGGCAGGCACGCGTCGCGTTCTGGGCCGCTGGTGGGTCTGTGTCGCCGTCGATCGCCACGATCATCCGCTGGAGTCGCCGCGCCGTGGCTCGGTTGCCGATCGACCGCTGCAGCGCGACGACGCCCCCGGGCGACATGCCTCGGCCCGGCGGCGCAAACGGCATAGGGGCGACCTGGCGCCGCGCTCGAGACGCGGTCTCGGCAGTGCCCGGCGGCTGCAGTTCGCGCGCGCGCATCCGGCTCTGGCCGACCGTACCAGCGCCGGATGGGCCCGCGGAGATTCTTCGCCGTCAGCGACGGCTCATGTCATCGATCGCGACGGTCAGGGCGAGCATCAGCGGCTCGTCCTCCCCGTCGACGACCTCGACGCCGTAGGTGTCGCGCACCCGCAGCCACTTCTTCGACACCGTCGCCACGACGTCGCCGCCGCGCTTGATCTCGTACTCGTGGTCGACGATGTTGCCGTGCGCATGGAGGTCGTCTCCATGCTCGACGTCGATCTTGAAGCGATCGCGGATCCCGACGAGCGCCTTGTGCACCGTCGCGACCGTGTGGCCGTCGCGCTCGATCTTCAGGGTGTCGCGGACGCGCAGCTTGCGCTCCTTGATCTTCGCGACCTCATTGCCGTCGAGGTCCTTGATGATGTAGGTGTCGCGGACGCGCAACGCCTTCCCGTCGACCTTGAAGACGTGAGTGCCCTGGTCGTCCTCGATCCAGGAGTCGTCGCCGATCGAAGCGAGCTTCTCCTGCATCTGAAACCGCCGGCCGGCCGGGCCGTCGTCACGTCGCCGTAGCAAAGCCATGTTCCACCCCCGTGTTCTCGGCTCTGGGACGGACGCTATCCGACCGGCGCGGCTAGCGGTCCGGGCGATCGGGGTAGACGTCGTCGATCGTGACGAGCGGCTCGTAGGGCGCGCCGCCCGCCGCCTCGCGGATGCGATCCGCCCCGCCGGCGAGCCGGTCGAGCACCGTGATCACGCCGGCGATCTCGTGCCCGGCCTCGCGCACCGCGTCGATCGCCTGCAGCGTGGAGCCGCCGGTGGTCACAACGTCCTCGACGATGAGGCAACGGTCGCTCGGCTCGAGCAGGGGGCCCTCGATGCGGCGCTGCAGACCGTGCTGCTTGGTCTCCTTGCGCACGAAGAACGCCTTGACGTCGGCGCCACCGGCCAGCGCCGCGCACGCGGGCGCGTCCGCGCCCATGGTCAGGCCGCCGACCGCGGTGGCATTCCAGTCGCGGGCGCGGGCCGCCACGAGTTCGGCCAGCGCCGCGAAGCCCGCCGGGCGCAGGATCGCCCGCTTGGCGTCGACGTAGTACTGCGCGACCTGCCCGCTCGTCAGCACGACCTCGCCGACAACGAGTGCATGGGTCCGTAACTCGTTGATAAGCCGCTCCCGGGGCCCCATGCGCCCCGTAGGCTATCGGGCGTGCTGGAGGGGCTGCTTCGCTACGGCTTGGGCCTGTCGTTCCTTGCCCGCTACTCACGAGGAAGGGCTTGAGCGCCGGTCTCGGCGCTCCGCGGTTCGGCACGGAAGCCGATTTCGCACTCGGGGTCGAAGAGGAGTTGATCCTCGTCGACCCGTTTACGCACGCGCTCTCGCACCACGCCGCCGGGGCGATCGAGAGCATCCAGGACGTCCCCGGCGTCGGGGAGGTCAAGCCCGACACCTACGCGGCGATGATCGAACTGGCGACGACGGTGCTCCACGACGCCGACGAGAGCGCGAGGGCGCTGTCGGACCTGCGCTCACGGGTCGCCGCTACCGGCGCGAAGGCCATCGGCGTCGGCTTGCACCCCCTGGGCGAGTTCGGCGACGTCGTCCACTACGACGCGCCGCGCTATGCCGCGATCTTCGACCAGGTGCGCGGCCTGCTGAGCCGCACGCCGACCGCGGCGACCCACGTGCACGTGGGGATGCCCGACGCCGAGACCGCGATTCGCGTGTGCAACGGCATGCGCGAGTACCTGCCGCTGCTGCAGGCGCTCGCCGCGAACTCGCCGTTCTGGCACGGGCTCGACTCGGGCCTGGCCACGGCGCGCGCGGTGGTGTTCCGTGGCTTCCCGCGTTCGGAGATCCCCCGCGCCTTCAGCTCGTACGAGGACTACGTCGAGACCGTTGAGGGCGTGCTCGTCGCGGGCGACCTGTCGGACTACACCTTCCTGTGGTGGGACATCCGCCCGCACCCGCGCCTCGGCACGGTCGAGATCCGCTCGATGGACGCGCAGCCGGACCTGCGCTCGGTCGCCGGGCTGGCCGCGCTCGTCCACGGGCTCGCGCTCGCGGAGATCGATCGGCGCGCGCGCGCATGGCCGCCGCGCGAGGCGCTGATGGAGGCCTCGTTCGCCGCGGTCCGCGACGGGCTCGAGGCGCGCGTTCCGCTCGACGGTGAGCTGCGCCCGGCGCGCGAGGCCGCGCGCGCCGCCCTGGAACGCGCCCAGCCCTACGTCACCGAGCTCGGCTCGGCCGACGCGCTCGAGGGCATCGAGCGGATCCTCGCCGACGGCAACGGCGCCGACCGCCAGCGCGCGGCCTACGCGCGCGGCGGGATGCCGGCGCTCCTCGCGCTGCTCGTCGACGAGGCCGCGAGGCCCTACGGATAGACGTCGACGATGTTCCCGATGTGGATCCAGTTGTAGATCGGGATCGCGTCGGGAATCGGGACCCGCAGGCAGCCGTGGCTCGCCGCGAAGACCGGCACGTCCGCGTAGCCGTGGATCGCGAAGCCGCGGATGAAGTAGTCGGAGAAGTACATCCCCTTCGCGTTGAATCCCGGCGACTTCGAGTACACGCGGAAGGTGCCCTGGACGGTGGGCGTCGACGGTTTGCCCGAGCTTGCCGGGTAGATCCGCTCGACGTGCGAGCCGTTGATGAGGGCGATCACCTGGCGCGAGAGGTCGGCCTCGACGTGGCGGCCGTGATCGGGATGGCGGACGGGGAAGGCCCCCTTGCCCCTGGCGAGCGCCTTGAACACGTCGGCGCTCGCGTTCGTCGTGCGCGCCAGGCCGGTGACCTTGCGGAACGCGAGCACCGCGCGCGCCGTCCGCGCGTCGAACGACCCCCGCTGGCCGACGACGTATCCGAGCGTGGCGAGCTCCTGCTGCAGGAGCCGCACCGCCGGGCCGCGCGCGCCCGGCCGGACGTTCACCGGCGTGACGTTCACCCGCACCGGCGTGGCGACGAGCTGTGGCGCCGTCGGCGTGGCGAGGTGGGTCGCGCGGATCTCGACGTTCCCCGGCGTCGACGTCGTGAACGCGACCACCGCCATCCCGGACTTGCCGGTCTTCGAAGCGTGCAGGACCACGTTGACGGCCCGCAGCTTGTGGCCGTGGCGGTAGAAGCGCACCGTGGCGGTCTGGCCCGCGACCCAGGGCTGCATCACCACCCGCACGCGCCACGGCTGCCCGGCCAGTGCGACGCGCCCGGAGCTCACGCGCTCTGGCGTGAGCGACAGCAGTGGACCCTGTGCCGCCGACGCGCCAGTCGGCACGGCCAGGAGGACGAGGAGCACCAGACCGCACCGCTTCATGGCGGCGCACTGTACCTACGCAGGCGACGGAGCCGTTCTGGCCGGCGTCCAGCGCGCCCGGACGAGCAGCGCAGCACCCGCGATGAGCGCAAGCGCGCAGACGAAGAGCACCGGGATCTGCCAGCCCCAGTGCTGCGTCACGCCGAAGGCGAGCGAGTTGTTCGCGCAGTGCAGGACGATGCATGGCAGCAGCGATCCCGTCCGCTCGCGCAGCAGGCACAGGACGAACCCGAAGAAGGCCAGGGGGACCAGCAGCGCCGCGTCGGCCGAGCCGACGTGGATCCCGCCGAACACGAGGCCGGTGGTGATTGCGGCGGGCCAGACGCCCCTCCAGTTGCGCAGCGCGCCGTAGAAGAAGCCGCGGAAGAAGAACTCCTCCGCGATCGGGGCGACGACCGAGACGAGGAACGCCGCGCCGAGCAGCGCGGCGGTGCTGCGATCGACTCCGAGCTGGTCGGTGAGCTTGTCGTCGTTGGCGCTGACGCCGAGGAGCGAGACCCACACGACGGTGAAGAGGTAGAACGCCGCGAAGGCGAGCGCCATGTAGCCGACCGCCGGCCAGAAGCGCGTGGGCCGCAGCCCGAACTGCTCGGGCAGCGGGCGGCCCGCCATGCCGGCGAAGAGGATCGCGGCGCCGACGAGGCAGATGTCCTGGACGATCGTCGCGGCGATGTTGACCGCGGGCGTCGGGTTCGAGATGTCCGCTCCCGCCGCCGCGCCGATCACGCCGACGATGAGCGCTCCCATCAACGCCCCGGCGAACGCGGCCACGAGCGCGACCCACGCCGTCCACGGCTTCCAGCGCGGCTGGTCCGGAGGCGGCTTGTACTCGATGCCGTCGGGCAGCTCGGGCGCGACGCCGAACGAGGAGGGCGGGACGGAGGAGGGCGCAGTGGACATGCGGTCTGGGTCAGAGGGTACGAGGCCGCACGTCGGCTATCCGTCAAGGAGCTCGTCGAGCGAGGCGATGACCCGCACGCCGTCGACGGCGACCGCACCGTCGCGCGCCACGAAGACCGCCTCCACCCCGGCCGCCCGGGCGCCCTCGACGTCCGCTTCGAGGCTGTCGCCGACGTGCAGCGCCTCGCTCGCCGTCGCCTCGACGCGCTCGAGCGCCGCCCGGAAGATGGCGGGGTCGGGCTTGGCCGCGCCAAACTCGGCCGAGATCACGACGGCGTCGACGAGCGGGCGCAGGCCGGTCCGCTCGAGGACATCGTGCAGCGACACGTCCCAGTTGCTCACGACCGCCAGGCGAGCGCCGCGCTCGCGCAGCGCGGCGAGGACGCCCGGCACCTCGGGGTAGGGCCTGAAGCGGATCGCGGCCAGGAGCACCTCCTCGACCTCGTCGAGCGGCAGCGACGTGCCCAACACGTCCTGCACCACCGCCGCGCAGCGCCGGCGCAGGTCGCGCAGCCCGGCGCGGTTCCCTGCCTCGTCGTGATGCGCCCGGTAGTACGCCATCTCGGCGAGCATCGCCTCGCGCGCCCGGTCGTCGCCGACCACCACGTCGCGCGCCGCGAGCTCCGCGATCAGGTGCGGCCACGGCCGTTCGAGCTCGACGATCGTCCCGACGGCGTCGAGCAAGACCGCTGCTGGCCCCGGGGTGCCGGAGCCGCCCACGTGGGCGGCGGAGGCGGGCCCCCTGGTGGGTGTACCTTCCCGCGCCATGGCGGCGCTCATCGTCGCAGCCGAGACCGCTTCGGAGCGATACATCACCGCCGGACTGACGCTGCTCGCGGCGGTCGTCCTCGTGGTCATCGTGGACCGGGCGCTGCGCGGGCGCACCCGCAAGATCGCCGAGGCGCTCGGCGGCGGCGCCGTCGTCGACACGCGCCTGCGCTTCCTGCGCCGCCTCGTCGAGGCCGCGATCGTCATCATCGGGCTCGCGCTCGCGATCTCCGAGTTCACGAGCCTCGACCGCTTCGCCTCCACCGTGCTCGCGTCGAGCGCGATCGCCGCCGCGGTCATCGGCTTCGCCTCCCGCCAGGTGCTCGCGAACGCGATCGCCGGCATGGTCCTCGCGGTGACCCAGCCGGTGCGCGTCGGCGACCTCGTGACCATCGAGGGAGAAACGGGAACGGTGGAAGACGTGACGCTGACCTACACCTGGCTGCGCACCGGGTCGGACGCCCGGCTGATCATCCCCAACGAGCGCCTCGCCGCCGGGATGCTGCGCAACGACTCGATCCGCTCGCCGCTCGTC
This sequence comes from Solirubrobacteraceae bacterium, assembly GCA_035262945.1. Lineage (GTDB taxonomy): Bacteria > Actinomycetota > Thermoleophilia > Solirubrobacterales > Solirubrobacteraceae > JAOPZW01. Next base: position 3,733 of record DATFRW010000270.1, on the reverse strand, counting down.
GCGCTGGAGGTTTCGGCGTGGATCGCGCCCGACGCCGACGAGACCGTCGCCCTCGCCGCCCTCCAGGCGCTCGAGGACGCGCGCAGCGCCCGGATCGCCGAGATCACCGACACCGGCATCCGTGTCGTCGTCGGTGGCCCGCCGGTCGCCCCCGCGGAGCGCATCGCGCGCGAGGGTGACCTACGGGCAGAAGCGTTGCGCGCGCTGCGGGAGGCAGGGTGTCGGGGGCCCCGTGACGAACCCTGATCTACCCTGAAGGGCTTCTCATGTCGCGACGAGAGCGCTCCCGCCGCAAAAGCCGCAACCAAGGCGGCCCGCACCGCATCATCTTCCTCTTCCTGGGGCTGGTCGCGACGTGCGTGGCGATCGCGGGCATCGTCGCCGTCGCGTGGGTCATCAACGTCGCCAACGGCGCCCCATCGCTCGACACGAAGAAGCCGATCGAGCTCGGCGCCACGTCGCGCGTGTACGCAGCCGACGGCACGCGCCTGGGCTTCATCAACGCGAACATCCTGCGCACGCCGGTCACGTCGGACGAGATCCCCAGCGTCGTCCGCGAGGCGACCGTCGCGATCGAGGACCGGCGCTTCTACGAGCACAAGGGCGTCGACTTCGAGGGCATCGTCCGCGCGGCGGTCAAGAACCTGGAGTCCAAGAAGGACATCCAAGGCGGGTCGACGCTGACCATGCAGCTTGTTCGCAACCTCTACACGGGCGAGCGCGCGCGATCGGGCATGGCCGGCTACAAGCGCAAGATCCGCGAGGCCAAGCTCGCCCAGGAGCTCGAGGACCGCCACCCCGGTCGCCAGGGCAAGCTCTGGATCCTCACGAAGTACGTCAACTCGGTGCCCTACGGGACCGTCGGCGGGCAGACCGCGGTGGGCATCCAGGCGGCCGCCCGCATCTTCTTCGACAAGCCGGCCGCGACGCTGAGCCTGCGCCAGGCGGCGCTGCTCGCGGGCCTGCCGCAGGCGCCCTCCGAGTACAACCCGTTCCTCGACAAGGCCGCCGCGACCGCGCGCCGCAACGACGTGCTGCAGCGGATGGCCGACCAGGGCTACATCACGCAGGCCGTCGCCGACCACACGAAGGCGCTGGGCCTCGGCGTCAAGCACAACCGCTACTACACGGCCAAGCGCGAGGGCTACGTCTTCGACTACGTCAAGCAGTACCTGATCGACAAGTACGGGCTGGATACCGTGCAGCGCGGCGGCCTGCGGGTCGACACGACGATCGACCTGAAGCTGCAGAGGGCCGCCCGCAAGGCGATGGACGGCAACCTCGGCGCTCCCGACCGGGCCGGCGCGATCGTGACGATCGATCCCAAGACCGGCTACGTGAAGGCGATGGCGTCGTCGTCGCGCTACGGCGACTCGAAGTACAACCTCGCCGCGCAGGGCCATCGCCAGGCCGGCTCCACGTTCAAGGTCATGGTGCTCATGGACGCGCTGCGCCGCGGCGTGAACCCGAACAGCACGACGTACGTGTCCAAGCCGCTCACGCCCGGCTGGCTGCCGAGCAACCCCACCTACGAGGTCCACACCTTCGGCCGCACCTACGGCGGCTCGATGAACCTCGTGACCGCGACGCTGAAGTCCGACAACACGGTCTACGCGCAGCTCGACGCCGACCTCGGCCCCGAGACGGTGGCCAAGACGGCGCGCGACATGGGCATCACGAGCCCGCTGCACGGCTACCCGGCTGAGGGCCTCGGCGGCCTGACGAACGGCGTCTCGCCGCTCGAGATGGCGCGCGCGTACGCGACGATCGCCAACGGCGGCTACCGCGTGAAGCCGATCGTCGTGCGCAAGGTGACCTTCCCCAACGGGCACGTCGACAACCTCGGGAAGACGGTCCGCCACAAGGTCTTCGACGACGGCGTGACCTACGAGGCCACGCAGATCCTCGAGAAGAACGTCCAGAGCGGCACCGGGACCCGCGCCCAGATCGGCTGCCCCGCGGCGGGCAAGACGGGCACGGTCGACAACTTCACCGACGCCTGGTTCGTGGGCTACACGCCGCGGCTCGTCACGTCGGTCTGGGTCGGCCACCCGAAGGACCCGTATCCGCTCGGCCCCAACGCCCAGGGCGGCGCGATCGCCGCGCCGATCTGGGGCGCGTACATGAAGACGGCCAAGGGCAAGTTCTGCGGCGACTTCCCCAAGCCGAAGGTGCCGTTCACCTCGCAGCCGTTCTTCGGCAAGTACTCGCGCAGCGGCGCCAAGACCACGACCCCGGACCAGACGACCCCTGGCGCGGTCCCGCAGCAGGGCATCGCGCCCGACCCCAACGCGAACAACGGAAACACGCAGGGGAACGACAACGGCAACGGCAACGGCCAGGGGAACGGCAAGAACGGCGGCGGCTCGAAGTACCCGCCCGACGCCTACGAGTCCCCGCCCCAGAAGGCGCCGTCCACCAAGCCGCCATCACAGAACGGCGGCGCAGGGGCTCCCTCTCCGGGCTGATCCACTGGTACGGTCCTCTCCACCGATGGCCAAGGAGGAGAAGGTCGAGTTCGAGGGCGAGGTCATCGAGGCCCTGCCGAACGCGATGTTCCGCGTGAAGCTGGACAACGACCACGTCGTCCTCGGCCATGTGGCCGGCAAGATGCGCCGCTTCCGGATCCGCATCCTGCCCGGCGACCGCGTCCGCGTCGAGCTGTCGCCCTACGACCTCGATCGCGCGCGGATCGTCTACCGACACCGGTGAGCGGCTCGGGCGAGTTCTCGCTCATCGCCGCGTTCGAGGAACTGCTGCGTCCCCGCTCGGACCGCATCGTGCGGTGGGTGGGCGACGACGCCGCAGTGGTGCGCGCGCGGCCGTTCGCCGTCACCTCGGTCGACGCGATGGTCGACGGCGTCCACTTCCGCCTCGACCACCCCGGCGTGACCACCGCGGACGCCGGGCACCGCGCGCTCGCCGCTGCGCTCTCGGATCTCGCGGCGATGGGCGCCGACAGCGGCGAGGCCTACGTCGCGATGGGCGTCCCGGACGGGCTCGGCGCCGACGCGATCGTCGACTGCGTCCGCGCGATGGAGGCGCTCGCCGAGCGCACGGGCACGACGATCGCGGGCGGCGATCTGGTGCGCGCGCCCGCGCTGACGCTCGCCGTCACGGTCACCGGCTGGGCCGACAGCGCCGACGACCTCGTCGGCCGCGACGGCGCTCGGCCGGGCGACGACGTCGTGGTGACCGGCGCGCTGGGTGCCGCGGCAGCGGGCCTCGCGGTGCTCGACGGCCGCGCCGACGGCGGCGCCGACCTCGTGGCCGCGTACCTGCGTCCCGAGCCGCGCCTCGCCGAGGGCCGGACGCTCGCGCGGCTCGGCGCGACGGCGATGATCGACCTCTCCGACGGCATCGCGTCCGACGCCGGCCACCTCGCCGCGCGCAGCGGCGTCGCCGTTGCGATCGACCTCGAGGCGTTGCCGCTGGCGCGCGGCGTTGCCGAGGTCGCCGCGCAGCTCGGCCGAGCGCCGTGGGAGCTTGCCGCCGCGGGCGGCGAGGACTTCGAGCTGTGCGCGGCGCTGCCGCCGGGTGCCGGCGCTCCGGGGACGACACGGATCGGCGGCGTGACCGCCGGTGCGCCGGGGGTGACGTTCAGTTCGGGCGGCGAGGCGCGCGCGGTGCGCGGGTACGAGCACCGTTTGGGCTGAGCCGCTGCGCGGCGCGGACGCGGCGGATCAGCGCCTCGGCCACCGCGCGCGAGTCGACCTCGTACTCGCCGCGGTCG
>DATFRW010000269.1:0-15328 GCA_035262945.1 Solirubrobacteraceae bacterium | reverse complement strand
CGACGTCCGCGGCCACGGCACGCTGACCGAGGCCGACATCGACAAGGCGATGCGCGAGATCCGCCTCGCCCTGCTCGAGGCGGACGTCAACTTCAAGGTCGTCAAGTCGTTCACCGCGACGGTCAAGGAGCGCTGCCTGGGGGCCGACGTGCTCGGCACGCTCAACCCGGGGCAGCAGGTGGTCAAGATCGTCCACGAGGAGCTCGCCGCGCTCATGGGCGGCGCCTCGCGGGGCGTGACGTTCGCGCCGCGGCCGCCGACCGTGATCCTCATGGCGGGTCTGCAGGGCTCGGGCAAGACGACGGCGGCGGCCAAGCTCGCGCGCTGGCTGAAGGCCGAGCACGGCTCGTCGGTCGCCCTCGCCGCCTGCGACGTCTATCGCCCGGCGGCGGTCGAGCAGCTCGTGAAGGTGGGCGCGCAGGCGGGGGCCGAGGTCTACGAGCAGGGGACCGATCGCGACCCGGTCGACATCGCCCGCTGGGCGCTCGAGCGCGCCAAGACCGACGGCAAGGACGTCCTCATCGTCGACACCTCGGGCCGCCTGCACGTCGACGAGGAGCTCATGGACGAGCTCGTCCGGATCCGCGGCGCGGTCAAGCCGCACTCGATCCTGCTCGTGGTCGACGCGATGACCGGTCAGGACGCCGTGAACGTTGCCGAGCAGTTCGCGGCCGCCGTGCAGTTCGACGGCGTGCTCATGAGCAAGCTCGACGGCGACGCCCGCGGCGGCGCGGCGCTGAGCGTCAAGGCGGTGACCGGCAAGCCGATCCTCTTCGCGTCGGTGGGGGAGAAGCTCGACCAGTTCGAGCGCTTCCACCCCGACCGCATGGCGCAGCGGATCCTCGGCATGGGCGACGTGATGTCGCTGATCGAGAAGGCCGAGTCGCAGTTCGAGGAGGACGAGGCGAAGGAGCTCGAGCGCAAGCTGCGCAAGAACGAGTTCACGCTCGAGGACTTCCTCAAGCAGCTCAAGACCATCCGCAAGATGGGTCCGCTGCAGTCGCTGCTCGGCATGATGCCCGGGCTCGCGGGCCACCAGCTGTCGAACATGAAGGTCGACGAGCGCGAGCTCGATCGCGTCGAGGCGATCATCCTGTCGATGACACCCGAGGAGCGCCGCCGGCCGGAGCTCATCAAGGGCTCGCGGCGGCTGCGCATCGCCAAGGGCTCGGGAACCAACGTGCAGTCGGTCAATCAGCTGGTCAAGCAGTTCGACCAGATGCGCAAGCTCATGCGCCAGCTCGGTCGCGGCAAGATGCCCGACCTCGGCGCGCTCATGCGCCAGGGCCGCTAGTCAGCATCCGCGCTCGTCAGCCTCTGCGGAGAAACCCGGCCACGGCGGCCGCGAGGACCTCGTTGCCGACCCCGTGCCAGTCGCCAGGGAGGCTCCGCCGCGTGCCGTTCGGGAGCGCCTGGGCGATCGCCGCCGTGCCGCCGGTGAGGTCGTCGGAGCTGCCCTCGCTGTCGAGGACGATCGCGGGCGTCCTGATCGCTCTGAGGAGCTCGAAGGTCGTGGCGTTCGAGATCTCGCAGTCGTAGACGAGCGTGTGGGCGATCGGCTCGAGGGCCGGGCGCAGCGGCTCCATGCCGCCGACGACCTCCGCGGGCACGCCGATGCCGGTGAGGAAGGTGTGGACCGCGTCCCAGCGTCGGCCGGCCGCGACAAGGCCGGCGATCTCGGTCGTGAAGTCGGTGTCGGGCGGCGCGCCCTGGGGGCGCACCGGCGGCTCGAACAGCGCCAGCTTGTCGATGGGGAGGCCGGCGGCCGCGGCGTGCAGGGCGAGGAGGCCGCCGGACGAGAAGCCGTACACGCTCGCCGAGCCGCCGGCCGCGGCGATCACGGCGGCGAGGTCCTCGACCTCGCGCTGCACGGCGTAGGGCTCGGTGTCGCCGCTTGCGCCGCGCCCGCGGCGGTCGTAGGTGTGGACGGTGAACTCGTCCGCCAGCACCGCGCCGAGGCCGCGGATGTTGTCGAACCCCGAGAACCCGAGCGCGGGATCGACCATGACGAGCGCGGGCCCGCTGCCGGATTGCTTGAACGCGATCGGCGTGCCGTCCGCCGAGCGCGCGACTCCTTGGATCGTCTGCATGGGGTGCCTCCTCCGAATTGATACCTACATTGCGTAGGACATGCGGACGGCGGCAAACTCATCGGCGCACCGTCGCGCCGGCCGCGTCGCCCGCCCGGCGTCGGCGCAACCCCGCTACCCTCTCCGGTCGGTTTAAAGGACTTCGAGAGGAACTTCCGTTGGCAGTACGACTGAGGCTCACCCGCGTGGGCGGCAAGAAGGATCCGATCTGGCGCGTCGTCGTCGCGGATCAGCGCTCTCCCCGGGACGGCCGCTTCATCGAGACCGTGGGCCAGTACAACCCGCAGACGCAGCCGTCGTCGATCAAGATCGACGAGGACCGGGTGCGCGCGTGGCTGGCAAAGGGCGCCCAGCCCACCCCGCAGGTCCGCAAGCTGCTCAAGACGCAGGGCATCGACCCCTCCGCGCGCGTCGACCCCTCCGCGCAGTAGCCGCGGGCATGCGCGAACTGCTCGAATCGCTGGTGCGCAAGCTGGTCGACCATCCCGACCAGGTATCCGTGGAGCAGTTCGAGGAAGACGACGGCACGATCGTGCTCGAGCTCGCGGTCGCCGAGGACGACTACGGCAAGATCATCGGCCGCGGCGGCCGGACGGCAAACGCCCTGCGGACGATCGTGAAGGCGGCGGCGGTCAAGGAGAACCGCCGCGTCCTCGTCGACATCGTCGACTGACATGGTGCGCGCGCGGGTGGAGTGGCTCGCCGCCGGCCGGGTCGGCCGGCCGCACGGGCTCGACGGTTCCTTCCATGTGACGCGTCCTCGCGGCGCGCTGTTGGCGCTCGGCACGCGGGTGCGCGTCGGCGAGGCCGAGGCGGAGATCGTGCGCCGCGCCGGCACCGACGACCGCCCGATCCTGCGCCTCGACGGGCACGACAGCCGCGCGGCCGCGGAGGCCCTGCGCGGGACCGATCTGTTCGTCCACCGCGACGAGGCCCCGCCGCTCGAGGAGGACGAGTGGTACGCGGAGGACCTCGAGGGCTGCCGCGTCGTCGACGGGGACGAGTTCGTCGGCCACGTGCGGCGGCTCGTCGCGCTGCCGTCGTGCGAGGCGCTCGACGTCGGGCGGGTCGACGACGGCGAGCTCCTCGTTCCCCTCATCCGCGACGCCGTCCGGTCGATCGACATCGACGCGGGCGTCGTCGACGTCGACCTCGACTTCCTCGGCGAGCGCGAAGCCGACTGATGCAGCTCGACGTCGTCACCCTGTTCCCCGAGTGGTTCGACTGGTTCCGGGGGCAGCGTCACGTCGCCAACGCGATGACGCACGGCCACGAGCTGCGCACGCTCAACCCGCGGGAGCACACGCCGCTCAGCGGCGGTCAGGTCGACGACACCCCGTTCGGCGGTGGCGCCGGCATGGTCCTGCGCGTCGACGTCATGGACGCGGCGATGCGCGGGTTCTACGGCGTCGACCCGGTCGACCTGCGCCACCAGCGCCGCGTCCTCGCCCTGACCCCGGGCGGCCGGATGCTCGACGAGGGCTTCGTCGAGGAGCTCGCCGAGGAGCCGGCGATCACGCTGCTGTGCGGCCGCTACGAGGGCTTCGACGAGCGCATCGTCCAGCACTTCGCGTCCGACGCGGTCAGCGTCGGCCGCTACGTGCTGTCGGGCGGCGAGCTGGCGGCGATGGTCGTCATGGACGCCGTCTTGCGCAAGCTTCCGGGCTCGCTCGGCCACGCGAATTCGGCGGTTGAGGAGTCCTTCAGCGCGGCGCTCGGCGGCGATCCCGAGTACCCGCACTACACGCGCCCGGCCGAGTACCGGGGCTGGAAGGTGCCCGAGGTCCTGCTCTCCGGTCACCACGAGGAGATTCGCCAGTGGCGGCGCGCCCGCAGCCGCGAACGTGGCGCGGCGGGTACCAGCAGTTCTTCGCTACCATGAGCCGCCGCGCGCGGGACCGTACTACCTCGTCCTCCCGCGCCTTCTCTTTGCCATGAGCACCGTGATCGACAACCTCGAGCGCGCGCAACTGCGCCGCGTCCCGCAGTTCGCCGCCGGCGACCGCGTCCGTGTCCATTTCCAGGTCATCGAGGGCACGCGCCGCCGGACCCAGGTCTTCGAGGGCGTCGTGATCAAGCGCCAGGGCCACGGCCTGCGCGAGACGTTCACGGTGCGCAAGCAGTCCTTCGGCGTCGGCGTCGAGCGGACGTTCCCGCTGCACTCGCCCAAGATCGAGAAGATCGACGTCGCCGCCCGCGGCGACGTGCGCCGGGCCAAGCTCTACTACCTGCGCGAGCGGGTCGGCAAGCGCGCCCGCGTGCGCGAGCGCCGCTACACCGGGCCGGAGGAGGCCGTCACCCCGGGTCTGGTCCACGATCCGGTCGCCGCGCTCGAGGCCGAGGCCGCTGCTGCCGGCGAGGCCGTGGACGCCGAGGGCGTCACCGCGGACGAGGTCGTCGACGCCGGCGGCGCCGCCGATACGGCGGCCGAGGTCGAGGCGCCCGACGCTGCCGCTGACGTCGAGGCCGCGGAGGCCGCGACCACGGGAGAGGCCGAGGCCGCGACCGACACCGTTGCCGAGCCGGACGCGACCCCCGAGGCGGCCGTGACTCCCACCGAGGCACCCTCGGACGCGGAAGCCGCCGCCGACGAGCCCGCCGCCGACGAGGCCGCAGCTGAGCCGGAGGCCGCTGCCGACGCGGCGACCGAGCCCGACGCCGCCGACGAGCCCGAGGCCGCCGACGAGCCCGAGGCCGCTGCCGAGCCCGCCGATGCACCCGAGGCCGACGATCCGGGCGCCGACCCGCAGGCTGCGGACGGCGACGGAGCAGAACCGGCCACCGAGGCCGAGCCCACCGCCAACGACAAGGCCTAGTGGCCACGCGGCAGAAGTCGACCGGCGGGTCGCTCCTCGAGCTGGTCGTCATCGTCGCGGTCGCGCTTGGACTCGCGCTCGGGATCCAGGCCTTCCTCGTCAAGCCCTACCGCATTCCCAGCGAGTCGATGGAGCCCACGCTCGACGTGGGCCAGCGCGTGCTGGTCAACCGGATCGGCAACCGCTTCAGCGCACCCGAGGTCGGAGAGGTCGTCGTCTTCCACCCGCCCAAGGGGTCGGACACCGACACGTGTGGAGCCTCCAACCGCCGCCAGGGCCAGGCGTGCGATCGCCCGACGTCCGACCGGGCCGGCGTCAACTTCATCAAGCGCGTCGTCGCAGGGCCGGGGGACACGATCTACATCAAGGGCGGCCACGTCTACCGCAACGGCAAGCGCGAGAAGGACAGCTACATCAGCAACACGTGCGTGGGCCAGGATGGTCGCGGCTGTAACTTCACAACCCCGATCACCATCCCGCCCAACCACTGGTTCATGATGGGCGACAACCGTGGCGAGTCCGACGACAGTCGCTTCTGGGGCCCGGTCCCACGCAAGTGGATCATCGGCGGAGCCTTCGCGACCTACTGGCCGCCCAAGCGCATCGGCCTGCTCTAGCGTCCCGTCGATCATGCGTCGCGGGCTCACGCGCGCCTTCGAGCCAACCGCTGCACGCCCCACCGACCCCCGCTGCGCCCGCACGCGCGCGGCCCGGGTCAGCATCGTGTGGACGGACGCCACGGCCCGCCCGTCCACCTCGTGGACGTGGCCCGGTGGCTCCGCCCCGCGACTGCCGGTGACGGCCACGCCCCCGGATCGATCCGGAGCGCCCGTTACGGTGCAGCCCGCCGTGAGCGACCCCGCCGCCGAGCACGCCGAGCCTGCCGCCGCCGATCAGGCTCCCGAGGCCGCGGGGATCGTTTCGCCCACGCGCGCGCGGCGGGCCGCTCTCCGTCGCCGCCGCAACACGCGGTACACCGGCCGGCGCCTCTTCAAGTTCGATCGTGGCCTGGGCGTCCGGTGGATCGCGGGCGCCGACGAGGCTGGCCGCGGCTGCCTGGCCGGCCCCCTGGTCGCGGCGGCGGTGCTGTTCGACGTCGAGGCGCTCGGCGTCCGCGAGGTCCGCGCGTTGACCGCGCTCAACGACTCCAAGCAGCACGACCCCGAGGCGCGCGACGAGCTCTACCCGGTCGTCATGCGGACGGCGGTCAAGGTCAACGTCATCTCGCGCTGCGTGCGCGGCATCGATTCGCGCGGCTTGCACAACACGAACCTCGCCGCCCTGCGCGATGCCCTCGCCGGGGTCGCGCGTCCGGGCTGCCTGTGCCTCGTCGACGGCTTCGCGGTGCCGGAGTTCGGCCACGAGCAGCGCCCGATCATCGACGGCGACGCCACGAGCGCCGCGATCGCCGCCGCTTCCATCGTGGCCAAGGTCACGCGCGACCGCTTCATGCACCGCGCTGACGCGCTGCACCCGGGCTGGGAATTCCGCTCGCACGTCGGCTATTCCACGCCCGAGCACCGCGACGCGATCCAGCGCCTCGGCGTCTCGCCGCTGCACCGGCTGTCCTTCCAGAGCGCCGCGTACCAGCAGCTCGCGCTGTAGCGCCTCGCCCATCAGAACGCCGCCTCAAGATGGTCGAGGCGGACAAGGCGCCCTTTGGCGTCGATGACGACGCCGATCGCGTCGAACCGCAGCTCCGGCGAATGCGGCCGATCGGTCACCTCGAGCAGGAACGCGGCCGACATCCTGCGCACCTGGCGGCGCTTGCGCTCGTCGAGCGCCTCCCACGGGCCGCGCCCGCTGCCGCTCGCACGGCGCGTCTTGACCTCGACGAACACCAACGTGCGCCCGTCGAAGACCACGAGATCGATCTCCCCGTAGCGCGTGCGGTGGTTACGCGCGACGAGCGCGTAACCGAGACGCTCGAGGTGGGCGAGGGCGAGATCCTCGCCGAGGCGGCCGAGGTGCTGGCGCAGGTCGGTGGACACGACGCCGACCGTACGTGGCGTCGTGTCACATGTGGGACGCGCTCTGTGCCAATTCTGCGCAGCCGCTGCAACACGATTCCGCGTGATTGCGACGTGCCGCCGGCGCGCGCGCCCGCTGTCGCAGAGATGTCACAAATGCGCGGTTCAACCGTGACGCGATCCCGCCTAGCGTGGCCGCATGCTTGCCCGCGTCACGACCTTCACGATCGACGGCCTCGAACCGCGACGGGTCACCGTCGAGGTGGACGTCCGCGCCGGCCTGCCGCACTTCACGATCGTGGGCCTCGCCGACAGGGCCGTGCGCGAGTCGCGCGAGCGCGTCAAGGGCGCCATCCTGAACTCGGGCTTCGACTTCCCGCTTAAGCGGGTGACGGTGAACCTCGCGCCCGCCTCCCTGCGCAAGGCGGGCCCCGGGTTCGACCTGGCGATCGCGTGCGCGATCCTCGCGGCCGTCGGCGCCCTGCCCGCCGACGCGCTCGAGCGCTACGCGGTCTTCGGCGAGCTCGGGCTCAGCGGCGAGATCCGGCCCTGCCGCGGTGCTCTCGCGGTCGCCGAGGGCACCGCGCGCGCCGGATTGGCCGGCCTCGTGCTCCCGCGCGAGCGCGTACTGGAGGCCACGCTCGTCGGCGACATCGAGGTCCTCGGTGCCGCCAGCCTGCCCCAGGTCGCCGAGATCCTGCGCGGGAACGAACGTCCGGAGCCACCCGAGCCCGATGACGGCGTCGTCGCGCTGCCGGTGCGCCACCTCGACCTGGCCGACGTCCGCGGGCACGCCGAGGTGATCGAAGCGCTCACGATCGCGGCCGCCGGCGGGCACAACCTGCTGCTCTCCGGACCTCCCGGGGTCGGGAAGACGATGATCGCGCGCCGGATGCCGTCGATCCTGCCGCCGCTCACGCGCGCGGAGGCGCTCGAGGTCACGCGGGTCCACAGCGTCGCGGGCCTGCATTACGGAGCGGGCCTCGCGTCCGAGCGGCCGTTTCGGGCGCCCCATCACCTCATCTCGGCGTCGGGCCTGGTGGGCGGCGGTCCCGTGCCGGTGCCGGGCGAAGCGAGCCTGGCGCACAACGGCGTGCTGTTCCTCGACGAGCTCGCCGAGTTCCCGCGCCCGGCGCTCGAGGCGCTGCGCCAGCCGCTCGAAGACGGGCGCGTCGCCATCGTGCGGGGCCAGCGCACCGCGATCTTCCCGACGCGCTTCATGCTGGTCGCCGCCACGAACCCGTGCCCGTGCGGTCACGCGCCATCGCGGCGCTGCCGCTGCAATGAGGGCGACCTGGCGCGTCACGCCCGGCGGCTCAGCGGGCCGCTGCTGGACCGGATCGACCTGCTCGTCCACGTCCAGCGCCCGGCGGTCGAGCGGCTGGCCGGCGAGCCGACCGCCTCGTCAGCGGCCGAACGTGCGCGCGTGGTCGACGCGCGCGAACGACAGGCGGCGCGCCTCGACGGGACGGGCGCCGCGTGTAACGGGCAGATGGACGCGCGCGTGCTGCGCCGGCACGTGCGCCTCGCCTCCGAGGCAGAGACACCGCTGCTCGACGCCTACCGTCGCGGCGACCTCAGCGCGCGCGGGCGCGACCGGACGCTCCGGGTGGCGCGGACGATCGCCGATCTCGCCGCGAGCGACGCGGTGCTCCGCGATCACATTGTCGCTGCGCTCGGGTATCGCCACGAGGCGAGCGGTGCGCTGGGGGCCGTCGCATGACCGGGATCGACGCGTGCGATGCCTGCCTGTCGCGGACGTGGCTCATCGCCCATCTCGCGGGCGCGATCGAAGTCGCGCGCCACGAGAAGCGCCGGATCCGCGAGATCCTGGCGCTCTCCGAAGAGCAACTGCTGGCCAGCCTCGGCGGTATGCGGGCGGCCGCGCTCGCCGGCAAGCTCGAGGCCCTCGACGTCGATGGGCTGCGCACGTCGGTTGACGAAGCCGGCCTCGAAGCGCTCTGCCGCCATGCGGACACTTACCCGGCGCGGTTGCACGACCTCGACGACGGCCCGGCGGTGCTCTTCGTCGCCGGCGGCGCAGAGCGGCTCGTCGACCTCGTCGGAGGCGATCTCGACGATGGTCCACGAGCCGTCGCGGTGGTGGGAACGCGGCGGGCATCGATCGACGCGCTCGAGGTGGCGCGCGGGCTCGGCCGCGGGCTGGCGGCGGCGCGGGTCACCGTCGTCAGCGGGATGGCGCTGGGCGTCGACAGCGCCGCGCATACCGGCGGCCTCGAATCGAGCGGCCGCACGGTGGCTGTGCTCGCCGGCGGCGCCGACGTCCCCTATCCGCCGAGCAAGGCACGCCTGCACCGGCTGATCGCCGAGCACGGATGCGTGGTGAGCGAGCTCCCGCCGGGCTTCGTCGCGATGCGGTGGTGCTTCCCAGCGCGCAACCGGATCATCGCCGCCCTCGGCCACATGACGATCGTCGTCGAGGCCGCGCAGCGCTCGGGCTCGCTCATCACCGCCGAGGTCGCGGCGGACCTCGGACGCGAGATCGGCGCCGTGCCGGGTCCCGTGACCGCATGGCGCTCGGCCGGCGCCAACGCGCTGCTGCGCGACGGCGCCGTGGTCATCCGCGACGCGCGCGACGCCCTTGACGCCGTGGTCGGCGTCGATCGCCACGACGCGCCCGAGTTGCACATCGAGCCGCGGCTGCGCGACGTGCTCGTAGCGGTGGCCGACGGACGCGACACGCTCGCCGCGCTGACTCACACCCCAGCCGACGCCGGCCCGACGCTGGCGGCTCTGACGGAGCTCGAGCTGATGGGCCATCTCCGACGGGCGCCCGGCGGCCGCTATGTCGTCATCCCTCAGTGAGCGCAGCGGTGACCCGCGAGGCGTCGCTTGCTCGGCCCGGTCCCTGAGATCGGCTTTGTCTTGCAGTTTGTGGCGATTTTCGGAGCGCTGGGTGCGGTCGCGGCCGCGAAGTCGTTTCAGCGCACGAAGGACGCCGACCGCAGGTGGCGGATCACCACCCGCTGGGCGACGTTTGGGCTCTGTGTTGGCGTTGTCCTCCTCGTGACCTTGAAGGCTCTCGGCGTACCATGAGGCTCGTGCGCGACCACGTCGTCCTGTGCTTTCTCGCAACTGTGGCCGTGACGTTCGGGCTGTTCCTGGTCGGGCTTGGGACGAGTCCCTGGCTGCAGCTCCTCGTGCCGGTCTTCGTCGCGATCGTCTGCACGCGCCTCCTCGCGCCCGTCTATTTCGGCTGGCGCGAGCCGGACGAGGTCCGCGGTCGCGCACGCCGGCGCTAGCGCCGGGCGCGCCTATCCTTGGCCGCCGTGCCAGCTTCCGGCCGCATCCCCGTCTGCCTGTCCATCGCCGGCTCGGACTCCGGCGGCGGCGCCGGGATCCAGGCCGACCTGAAGGCCTTCGCGCGAGCCGGCGTCCACGGCACCACCGCGATCACCGCGATCACGGCGCAGAACACCGTCGCGGTGACCGCGGTCGAGCCGGTGTCGCCGGCGATGGTGATCGAACAGGTGCGGGCGGTCGTCGAGGACATGGGCGTCGACGCGGTCAAGGTGGGGATGCTCGGCAGCGTCGCCGCTGCGCAAGCGGTGGGGCAGGCATTCGATCTCCTGCCCGCCGGCACGCCGATCGTGGTCGACCCGGTGATGGTCGCCGAGTCCGGCGCGCGACTGCTCGACGAGGACGCCCAGAGCGCGCTGGTCGAGCTCGTCGTCGCGCGCGCGACGGTGGTCACGCCCAACGTCCCCGAGGCCCGCGCGCTCGCGGGCGACGACGCGCTCGAGGACGAGGCGCTGGCGCGGGCCGTCCACGCGCTCGGCCCCGCCGCCGTGGTCGTCACGGGCGGCCACCGCGAGGAGGCCGTGGACGTGCTCTTCGACGGCGAGCGACTCACCGAAATTGCCGGGCCGCGCTACGCCGACGGAGCCGCCCACGGATCCGGGTGCACCCACTCTTCAACCCTCGCCGCGCGGCTCGCGCTCGGCGACGACGTCGTGTCTGCGGCCCGAGAGGCGAAGCGGGTCGCGTCCGAAGCCGTGCGCGACGGTCTACGCGAGATCGGGGCGGGGCCCGGGCCCGTGGACGTGTTCGGCCTGGCCCGGCGGCGGGAGTCGGTCGGCCGACAGTGATGCTTTGTCATAATCGCGCGCGACCATGAAGTTCCTTCGCATGAAGCCCGGGCACGGAGAGGTGCTCATCGCCGAAGGGGACGTCGAGCTGGCCGAGGACGAGGAGCTGCTCATCGAGGAGTTCCGCCGGCAGCTTGATCTCGGCATGTGGGCCGCCGTCCCCGAGCGCACCTCGGCCGGGCGCCGCGAAGCTCGCATGGTGAAGGCCTTCGAGGAGATCCCGCGCGACGCCGAGCGCGTGATCTTCTTCCCGCGAGCGGCCGGAGGAGCCTGAGGCCGCCCGCGGCGGCCGGACGGGACCATGCTGCTCGCCATCATCGCCATCGGCGTCGTCATCGTGGCGTTGCTGTGGGACCTCGTCCTACCGTCGGTGAAGACCGCCGTCGCGCGGCACCGCGCGCGCCGGGCGATCATCCCCGGCGCGAGCTACGACCCAGGCCGCGAGCGCCGCGCCGAACAGCGCGCGCGGCAGCTGCTGAAGTCGTGCGTCGACGACGAGGAATGGGGCATGTACCGCGACCTCGGCTTCATCCGCGTCTGGGGCGCGATGGCGCGCGCTCCACGCCGCGGACGGCTCGGCTCGGACGACCCGCGAGCGGGCGCGCCGTACGCGTACCTCATTTACCCGCACAAGCCGATCGTTGCGTACCTGCCCCAGACGCGCGAGCTGCTCAACGAGTACTGCGTCGAGTTCCCCGACGAGACGCGCCCATACGGCAGCGCGCTGCTCCCCGACTCCGATGACGTCCTGGCGAAGTGGATGGCGCTGACCGGCGACGAGCGCCGGCTCATCTCGACCGCCAACATGCACCTCCCCGGCCGGCAGGTCGACCCCAAGCAGGTCCGCCGCGACCTCTGGCGGCTGGGCCAGTGGGAGCGCGAGCGGCTGCGCCGCACGCCGCAGGCGCCGGGCGAGGTCGCCGCACCGTAGGGGAGTGATCGCGCGGCGAGACGGCCGCGCGCGAGGGCGTTGATGTGCCGGGTGGGCCGGGCAGCGCGGCGGCTCAAGGCCGGGCGAGCGCCGTCGAATAGTGTCCAGCGCGTGAGCACAAACGGGTTCGACGTCAAGCACCGTTCGCGCGCGTTCCTCGAGGGCGACGCGCGAGCCGGCGCCCGGGCGCAGCTGAAGGGCATCGGCTACGACGACGAGGCGCTGGCCAAGCCGATCATCGGCGTCGCCTCGACGTGGATCGAGACGATGCCGTGCAACTTCCACCTGCGCGCGCTGTCGGCGAAGGTCAAGGAGGGCATCCGCGACGCAGGCGGGACGCCCATGGAGCTCAACACCGTCGCCATCTCCGACGGCATCACGATGGGCACGACGGGCATGAAGACCTCGCTCGTGTCCCGCGAGGTCGTCGCCGACTCGATCGAGCTCGTCGCGCGCGGTCACTTCTTCGACGCGGTCATCGCGCTCAGCGGCTGCGACAAGACGATCCCCGGCACCGTCATGGCGCTCTGCCGCCTGAACGTGCCGAGCCTGATGCTCTACGGCGGCTCGATCCCGCCCGGGCATTTCAACGGCGAGGACGTGACGATCGGCGACGTCTTCGAGGCGATCGGCGCGCACGCCGCCGGACGGATGAGCGACGAGGACTTCGCGGAGATCGAGGCGGTGGCCAGCCCGGGCTTCGGCGCCTGCGGGGGACAGTTCACGGCCAACACGATGTCCATGGCCTTCGAGGTCCTCGGCATCTCGCCGATGGCGCAGAACATGGTGCCCGCCCAGGACGCCACCAAGACCGAGGTCGCCTACGAGGCGGGCAAGCTCGTCGTCGACGTCCTGCACCGTGGCCTGCGGCCGAGCGACATCATCACGAAGCCCGCGCTGGAGAACGCCATCGCCGGCGTCGCCTGCTCCGGTGGCTCGACCAACGGCGTCCTGCACCTGCTCGCCGTCGCCCGCGAGATGGGCGTTGACCTCGACATCGACGACTTCGATCGCATCAGCGAGCGCACGCCGATCCTGTGCGACCTCAAGCCGGCCGGCCAATACGTGGCCACCGACCTCTACAGGGCGGGAGGCGTCGCGGTCATGCTCCAGCGCCTGCAGCAGGCCGGCCTGCTCAACGAGGACCCGATCACCGTCACGGGCCGGACGATCGGCGAGCTTGCGAGCGAAGCGAAGGAGACCCAGGGCCAGCGCGTCGTTCGCCCACTCGACGACCCGCTCAAGGCGACCGGCGGCCTGGCGATCCTGCGCGGCAACCTCGCGCCCGAGGGCTCGGTCATCAAGCTCGCCGGCCACGAGAAGCGCCACCACTCCGGACCCGCCCGCGTCTTCGACGGGGAGGAGGCGGCCTTCGCGGCGGTCACCCACGGGGAGATCAAGCCAGGCGACGTCGTGGTCATCCGCAACGAGGGCCCGGCCGGCGGCCCGGGCATGCGCGAGATGCTCGCGGTGACTGGGGCGATCGTCGGCGCCGGCCTCGGCGAGGACGTGGCGCTGCTCACCGATGGGCGCTTCTCGGGCGCGACCCACGGGTTCATGGCCGGCCACGTCGCCCCGGAGGCGGCTCGCGGTGGCCCGATCGCGGCGGTGCAGGACGGCGACACGATTACGATCGACGTCGACGCGCGGCGCATGGACGTCGACCTCGGCGACGAGGAGATCGCGCGTCGGCTGGCCGCCTACGAGGCGCCCGAGAACGGCGACCGCAGCGGCGTGCTGGCGAAGTACGCGGCCCTCGTGGGGAGCGCCTCCGAGGGCGCGGTCACGGTGCGCTGAGCGAGCGCGCCCGGTGGAAGGGCGCGGGTCGCGGGGAGAGGCGCGGGTCGCGGGGAGAGGCGCGGGTCGCGGGGAGAGGCGCGGGTCGCGGGGAGCGGCGCGGATCGCGGGGAGCGGCGCGGATCGCGGGGAGAGGCGCGGATCGCGGGGAGCGGAGCGGGCCCGTGAGGGCTGAGGCGGAGCGGGCCGCGACGGCTGAGGCGGCGCGACGCGGAGGCGCCAGCGTGCCGCGCTACGCCGCGCCGGTCACCGGCGGCGCGTCCGGCGCGCCCGCGGCGGCCGCCGCGTCCACCCGCTCGCCCGGCTCCTCGTCGAGGAACGCCGCGAGCAGCCGGTTGAACGCCTCGGGCCGCTCGAGCATCGCGACGTGCCCGGTCTCCTCCCACACAACCTTCCGCGCGTTCGGGATCAGGCGCTCGAAGTCGTCGGCGTCGCGGACCGGGACGAGCCTGTCCTCGGCGCCCCAGACGATGAGCGTCGGGCAGGCGATCTCGCCGAGGCGATCGCGGATGGGGTAGTTCGTCAGCGCGTCGAGCGCCGGGACGAATCCCGGCTTGCCGGAGCCGTGCAGCTGTTCGGCCACCAGCGGCGCCGGGAGCAACTCGGGGTGGCGGGCGACGACGCCGAACAGCAGCTGGCGGGGGCGCGGGCGGCGCGCGAACGTGTCGGACTTCGCGCCCACCCAGCCCGTGTACGCGGCAAGGCGCTTGTCGAACGTGCGCAGCATCGCGAGCACGCGGTCGTTGCGCTGATGCTCGATCGTCAGGCCCGCCGCGCTGACCAGCACGAGACGCTCGACGCGTGCCGGGAACTGGATCGCGAGCTCGGCGCCGATGAAGCCGCCCATCGAATTGCCGACGACCGCCGCACTGCCGACGCCCAGCTCGTCCAGCAGCGCATCGACCCACCGCCCGTAGCCGGGGATCGTGATGTCCTCGGTCGGCATCTCGGACGCGCCGAAGCCCGGGAGGTCGAACGTGATGACCCGGTGGTCGCGCGCGAAGACCGGTAGCTGCTCGAGCCAGTTCTGCCACGACCCCGCCAGGCCGTGGATGAACACGACGGGCGGGCCCGAGCCCAGGTCAACGACGTCAACGCGCCGCTCGCCGACGGTGACCCACCGCTGGTGCTCACCCCAGTCGACGTCCATCCACGGCGAGCGGCCAGCCGGGCCATAGCGCCCGGGGGCGTCGGGTAAACGCGCGCGTTCGTCGGCCATGCACATCAGGATAATCGGGGCTGCGAGCGACCCGGTTCATGCGCATCGCCATCGACATCGACTCCACGCTGCACCACTACTGGGACGCGCTCGCCGCCGCGGCCCGGAAGCGCTTCGGCGTCGACCTGCCCTACGACGAGCAGCTCACGTGGGTCATCTCCCGACTGCGCCAGGAGCAGCTGCAGGCCGCTATCGACGACACCCATTCGGATGCCGCGATCGCCCGCGCGCGGCCCTACCCGGGCGCCGTGGAGACCGTCAACACGTGGCACGACGCGGGCAACTACATCCACATCACGAGCCACCGGAAACCGAGCAGCTGCCCGGCGACGGCGCGCTGGCTGGACGACATCGGTCTGCGCTACGACGATCTCAACTGCTCCTTCTCCGACAAGG
>DATFRW010000268.1:0-20897 GCA_035262945.1 Solirubrobacteraceae bacterium | reverse complement strand
GCGGCGGCGACCTTGACCAGCGCGAGGTCGTTGTACGCGCAGGTGTCCGGGTTCGCCTCCCCGTGTGACTGCATCGTCAGCCACGAGTTGTAGACGAGCGTCCCGGGCTGGCTGCCGCCGATGTCGACGGCCGTCCCGATCGGCAACGACGCGCTCGTGCAGCCGTTCGTGTCGGTCGACGAGCCGGTGCCGGAGCAGTGGGCGGCCTGGCCGAGATAGACGTTCGAGGCGTCGTAGAAGACGAAGTTGGCGGTGCACTGCGCGCCGTCGGTGAACGTCTGGACGCCCGGATGGATCGCGGCGCTCGATGCCGGCGCCCAACTGCGAGCGGTGGCGGCCGGGCCGGTGGCGAGCGCGCATGCGAGCACGGAAAGCGCCGTGGCCATGAGCAAGCGGTGGTGCATGGTCAGGGATTCCTCCTCCTGGTTGCCAAGCCCCCGGACGGCCGTAACGCATGTTTGGCGCAGAACTTGCGTCGGGCAGGCTCACCGGCATGGCCAACCACGCCACCCACGTTGTGGTGCGGGACGACGCCATCGACGGCACGCGCGGCGAGCGCCTCCTCGCCGCCGGTCGTCATGTTGGGCTGAGGGTCTGGGAGCGTGACCCCGCCAGCGAGCGCAGCGTGGCGCCCGATCCCGCCAACGAACGCGTCGCGTACGTCGCATCCGGCGTCCTCGTCGTCGCCGTCGCCGGCGATCCGCCCGTCGAGATTCGCGCAGGCGACTCCTACGTCATTCCGCGCGGCGCCGGCCACCGGTATGAGGTGCTCGAGCCGGCGACGGTGGTCGAGGCTGTCTGCCCGCCAACATTGAACGACTAATTTCCGGCGCATCGTCAGAGGGGCGCTTGGGTATTAGCGGTGACGTGCCAGAACGGGCCCTGACCGCCGCCGCAGCGCTCGACGCGATCGACGAGGGGGTCCTCGTCCAGGACGCGCGCGCTCGCGTCGTCTACGCCAACCGCGCCGCGAGCGAGCTGCTCGGCGTCGAACGCGACGAGCTGCGCGGCCACATCGACCTGCCCGCGGGCTGGCCGGCCGACGGCGAGGCGCGGGTGCTCCGCGTCGGGCACGCGGACGGCAGCGCGCGCTGGCTGCGCGTCCGCGTCCGGCCGATCGCGGGCTCGGTGCTGACGTCGCTGCAGGACGTCACCGCGCTGCACCGCACCGAGGACAACGGCCGGCCCGGGCCGGCGGATCGCGTGCTCTCGCCGCGCGAGCACGAGGTCGTCGAGCTGCTCGCCGCCGGGCTCACCGGCGAGCAGGTCGCGCTACGGCTCGGCATCTCGCCGGCGACCGTGCGCGTCCACATCCGCAACGCCACGGCGAAGCTCGGGGCCAGCACGCGCACGCAGGCGGTGGCGATGGCCGTCGCGCGGGGCGAGGTCGCCGCGCCATAAGCACGGCACCAACCGCGATTCAACCCCTTTCGGGGAGGGCCGACTACACGGTTGGTGGCAGCCCTCGGACCCGCGACATCGTTGTCACCCGCGCGTCGGCGCGGGCTGGGCGCCGCGTGGGCGGTCGCGTCGCTCGCGCTCGCCCTGACGATCGCGCACAGCGCGCTCGGCGTGGGCACGGACGGCATGGTCTGGCACGTCGTCTTCGCCACGGTGTTCGCGCTCTCCGCCCTGCTCTGCCTGGCCCGCGCGGCCTGGGTCTCCGACGAGCGCGCGGCCTGGATCGCCATCGGTGCCGGCATCTGCCTGCACGCCGGCGGGTGGGTCGTCGACGACGTGGTCTACGACGGCGTCGCGCGCGTCCCCTCGCTCTGCGACCCGTTCTGGCTCGGCGCCTACCTCGGCTTCTACCCGGGCATCGTCCTGCTCGGGCGCGAGCGCTTCGCGCGGCGCGGCGTCGGCATGTGGCTCGACGGGCTGCTCGGCGGCCTCGCGCTCGGCGCCGCCGTCGCCGCGACGGCCCTGCAGGCCTCGCTGGCCCGGCTCGACGCTCAGACGAGCGCGGTGGGCACCGCCGCCGCCTACCCGCTGGCCGACATCGCGCTGCTCACCTTCCTGGCCACGATGTTCGCCTCCAGCTGGCGGCCGAGCCGCTCGGGCGCGGTCTTCGTCTGCGGGTTGCTCGTGCTCGCCGCGGTCGACTCGACCTTCGCCATCGACAGCGTCTACGACGGATGGATCGCGGGGAATGCGTACGACCCGCTGTGGGCGCTCGCGATGCTGCTGCTCGGGACCTCGGCCTGGCTCCCCGCGCGCCACGCGCCCGTCGTCGGCTCCGGAGCGCGCGCGCTGCTGTTCCCCTCCGCGTTCGGCGCGATCGCCCTCGCCGTCCTCGTCTACGGGCAGACCGCGCACCTGAACCCCATCGCGATCACGCTGGCCGTTCTCGCCCTCGCGGCGATCATGATCCGAATGGCGCTGCTGCTGCGCGAGACGGCGACGCTCGCGGTCTCGCGCAAGCTGTCGCTCACCGACGACCTCACCGGCTTGGGCAACCGGCGCTCGTTCACCGCCGAGGTCGCGAACGCGATCGCCGACGGGCGCCCCTTCGCGCTGCTCATGATCGACCTCGATCAGTTCAAGGAGCTCAACGACACGCTCGGGCACCACCTCGGCGACGAGCTGCTCGGCGGCGTCGGTCCGCGGCTCTGCGGCGCGGCCGGCACCGGCGACGTCGTCGCCCGCCTCGGCGGCGACGAGTTCGGCGTCCTGCTGCGCGGCGCCGGCGCCGAGGAGGCGACTGCCGCGGCGCGGCGGCTACGCGCCGCGCTCGCGCGACCGTTCTCGCTCGCCGGCATCTCGCTCCACGTCGGCGCCAGCGTCGGCATCGCCGTGTTCCCCGATCACGCCCGTGACCCGAGCGAGCTCCTGCGCCACGCCGACGTCGCGATGTACGGCGCCAAGCGCGGGCGCACCGGGCACGAGGTCTACGCGACCGAGGGCGACCACCACAGCCGCGACCGCCTCGAGCTCGCCGGCGAGATGCGCCGCGCGCTGGCCGACGACGAGCTCGCCCTCTACTACCAGCCCGCCGCCGCGCTCGACACCGGCGCGCTCATCGGAGTCGAGGCACTCGTCCGCTGGCGCCACCCCGACCGCGGGCTGCTCGCGCCCGCCGCGTTCCTGCCCGCCGTCGAGCACACGGCGATCATGCGCGAGCTCAGCCGGCGCGTCCTCGCGATGGCCATCTGCCAGGCCGGCGCGTGGTTCCGCCTCGACCGGCCATGGCGCGTGGCGGTGAACCTGTCGTCGACGGACCTGCTCGACCGCGCGCTCGTCGACGACGTCTCGGCGCTGCTGCGCCGCTACGGCACGCCGGCGCGGCGCATCACGCTCGAGGTCACCGAGAGCGTGCTCATGACCGACCCCGCTCGGGCGATCCAGGTGCTCGGCGAGCTGCGCGGGCTCGGGGTGAGCGTCGCACTCGACGACTTCGGGACGGGCTGGTCGTCGCTGACCCACCTACAGCGGATGCCGGTCGACGAGATCAAGATCGACCGCTCGTTCGTCGCGGCGATGGCCACGGACTCGAGCTCGGCGGCGATCGTGTCGTCGACCGTCGATCTGGCGCACGCGCTCGGCCTGCGGGTGGTTGCCGAGGGCATCGAGGACGAGGCCACGTGGACGCGCCTGCGCGCGGTCGGCTGCGACGCCGCACAGGGCTTTCACCTCTCGCGGCCGCTGCCGCCGGGAGAGCTCGAAGCGACCGTCGAGGACATCGGCGACCGCTCGCGAATCGCGGCCGCTGCGCCGCTCACGGCCGTTTGACCGTAATCAGGTGCCGTTTGACGCCGGTAGACGGCCGTTCATCCTCGTACCTTCGTCCAAGGGGGTTTCAGAGGCCTTACCATTTTGATCCCGCGCCGCACGTCACGGAAAGACGTGTGACCTCGCGACAAGGAGGCCGACCCATGCACGCACGTTCTGACTACGCACACGCCGCGGAGGTCGAACGGATTCTGCGCGCGCACGGCGTCCGTCCTGACCAAGCTTTGGGTGAGAACCGGTCCCACCTCGGCGGCGGCCCGCACAGGGGGCGCGGGCACGTCGTCGCGGGCGGGACGAAGAGCCTGCGGGCGGAACGCCCGCGGTCCGGGGGGTGCTGAGGGAAGGGGCTTCCCTCAGCTAGCGAGCGACGGGCCGGAACGAGGGGCGTTCCGGCCCGTCGGCGCTCACATCGCGAAACGGTCCGGCGCGAACGGCGCCGGGTCCACCACGGGAGGCTCGCCGGCGTAGAGCTGGGCGACGAGCCGCCCGGTCACGGGGCCGAGCGCGACGCCGGCGCCTTCGTGACCCGTCGCGAGCCACAGGCCTTCGACGGCCGACACCGGCCCTATGGCGGGCAGCTGATCCGGAAGCCACGGCCGCAGGCCGGCCCACGCGGCGTCGATCGGCAGGCCGCGCAGGCCCGGCATGAGCGCGGCGGCGCGATCGAGCATGGCGTGGGACACGCCCTCGTCGACCGTGAGGTCGAAGCCGCGGCGCTCGCGGCTGGAACCGACGAGGACGTCGCCCTCGAAGGTCGTCTCGAGCACGGTCGTGACCTGCAGCGACGCCTCGCCGCTCGCGACCGAGGCGAGGTACCCGGCCTCGACGACCTTGTGGCGGATGAAGCGGTCGTCGCGCCCGTCGGCGCGCAGGCGCACGAGCTGGCCCTTGCGTGGCTCCAGCGGCAGCGCGGCCCCGGCGGCCTCCGCGAGGGCGCGGCTCCACGGCCCGGCGGCAATCACGGCGGCCCCGCACGGCAGCTCGCCCTCGCTCGTGCGCAGACCGGCGACCCGCGCGGAGCGCAGCTCGACCTCGTGCACGTCGAGGCCCGTGTGCACGCGCGGCAGCTCGCGCGCGAGCGCCCGCGCGATCGCGCGCGGCGCACACTGCAGGTCGCGCGGGAAGTACGAGGCGCCCTCGATCGCGCCGGTGAGCTCGGGCTCCATCGCGCGCACCTCGTCGGCCGCGAGGAGCCGGGAATCGATGCCGAGGCGCTCCAGGCGCGCCGGCTCGCCGGCCCAGCCGGCGGGATCGCGGTGGACGATGAGCGCGCCCTTGCGGCGGATGCGGGCCTCGTCGCCGAAGCGCTCCTCGATCTCGTCGTAGACGCGCAGCCCGGCGATCGTCAGGTCGAGCTCGGGGCCGGCCTCCTTGTCCGAGCACAGGACGTTTCCCTCGCCCAGGCCGGTGGTCGCCGCCGACACCTCGCCGCGATCGAGCAGCGCGACATCTACGCCGCGTCGGTGCAGCTCCGCCGCAATCGCCGCGCCGACGATCCCCGCGCCGACGACCGCGACCTCGCACGGCCTCAAAGCGCGAAGCCGGCCGGGAAGGGGTCGCGCTCGTCGAGCAGGTACTGCCCCATGCCGGTGATCCACGCGCGGCCCGTGACCTCGGGCACGACGGCGGGGACACCGCCCACCTCGGTCTCGCCGACGAGGCGGCCGGTGAAGCGGGTGCCGATGACCGACTCGTTGACGAACGGCTGTCCGATCGCCAGCTCGCCGCGCGCGTGGAGGGCCGCCATCCGCGCCGAGGTGCCCGTGCCGCACGGCGAGCGGTCCAGCCACCCGGGGTGGATCGCCGTCGCGTTGCGCGCGTCGGCGCCGTCGCGCCCCGGCGCGTGGAAGATCACGTGATGGCAGCCGGCGATGCGCTCGTCGGCCGGGTGGACGGGCGCGGGGATGGCGTCGCGGACGCGGTCGCCCATCTCGATGAGCTCGGTCGCGCGCGCCGGATCCACCTCGAGGCCCACGGCGGCCGCCTCGACGATCGCGTAGAAGTTGCCGCCGAAGGCCATGTCGTAGGCCACCTCGCCGACGCCGTCGACCGTCGCCACCTGATCGCGCGCGTGCAGGAACGAGGGCACGTTGCGGATCGTCACCGCAGCGGCGCGGCCGCCCTCGACGGCCACGCGCGCCTCGACGAGCCCCGCGGGCGTGTCCAGGCGCACGACGGTCTCGGGCTCGCGGACGTCGACCATCCCGGTCTCGACGAGCACCGTCGCGACGCCGATCGTCCCGTGGCCGCACATCGGCAGGCAGCCGGAGACCTCGATGAACAGGACGCCCCAGTCCGCGTCGTCCCGGGTGGCCGGCTGGAGGATCGCGCCAGACATCGCCGCGTGCCCGCGCGGCTCGCGCATGAGCAGGAGGCGCAGATCGTCGCGCTCCCGCTCGAAGCGCAGCTTGCGCTCGAGCATCGTGTCGCCCGGCAGCGGACCGACGCCCCCGGTGATGACCCGGGTCGGCATCCCTTCGGTGTGCGAGTCGACGGCGGCGAGGTAGCGCTTCACGCGGGGACCCCGGCGCGGAGCACGTCGAGCGCCGCGGCCAGCGCCTCGCGCTCGGCGTCGGTGAGCGGCAGGCGCGGGGCGCGGGTCGGGCCGCCGGCGAACCCCACCTCGTCCATCGCCGCCTTGAAGTACTGGACGAGCTTCGGCGTCATGTCGAAGCGTCCGAGCGGCAGCATCCGCGCGTAGAGCTCGCGCGCGGGCTCGAGCTCGGCGGCGCGGCAGTGCTCGTACAGCGCAACGCACTCCGCCGGCGCGACGACGGCCACGCCAGACACCCAGCCGGTCGCGCCCGCGCACAAGCCCTCCAGCGCCCAGTCATCGCCGCCGACGAGCACCTCGAGGTCGGTCGCGTGCAGCAGCGCGGGGATCCGGCGCACGTCGCCGGAGCACTCCTTGACCGCGACGACGTGCTCCACGTTGGCGCCGATGCGGGCGATGAGCGCAGCCGGCATGTCGACGCCCGACGCCTCGGGGTTGTTGTAGATCATGAGCGGCAGCCCGGTGACCTCAGCGACCGCGGCGACGTAGGCCTCGACCTCGCGCTCGTCGCCGCGGTAGCCCAGCGGGGGCAGGCACATCATCGCCGTTGCTCCCGCCGCGGCCGCGTCGGCGGCGAACGCGCCCGCCTGGACGGCGGTACCTGCCGAGACGCCGGCGACTACCGGCACGCGGCCGGCGGCCTCGCTGGCGATCGCGGCGATCACCTCGCGGCGCTCCTCGGCGCTGAGGCTGCCCGCCTCGCCCATCGTGCCGTTGCCCACGATGCCGTGCACGCCGGCGTCGAGCAGCGCGCGCACGTTGGATCGGAGGGCGTCGAAGTCGATGTGGCCCGCGTCGGCGAACGGCGTCGTGACGGCGGGCAGGATCCCCGGGAAGCGCATGCCTTACCGTAGCGCGCGATGGCCACCTTCCACGCTGTGGATCCACGCACCGCCGCGCCCGGCGACGAGTTCGAAGAGGCGACGCTCGCCGACGTCCACGCCGCGGTCAGCGCGGCAAGCGAAGCGTTCCGCGCCGGCGCGCTGCGCGACGGCGCCCAGCGCGCCGGGCTGCTGCGCGGAGCCGCGGCCCGCCTGCGGGCGGCGGGCGACGAGATCGTCGCGGTCGGCGAGGCCGAGACCGGCCTGCCCGAGGCTCGGCTGCGCTCGGAGCTCGAGCGCACGGCCGGGCAGCTCGAGGCGTTCGCCGCGGTCATCGACGCGGGCGACTACGTCGAGGCGATCATCGACACGCCCGACCCGGACGCCAAGCCGATCCCGCGCCCCGACGTGCGGCGCATGCTCGTCCCGATCGGGCCGGTCGCCGTCTTCGGCGCGAGCAACTTCCCGCTCGCCTTCTCGACCGCCGGCGGTGACACGGCCAGCGCGCTCGCCGCCGGCTGTCCCGTGATCGTCAAGGGCCATCCGTCGCATCCGGGCACGAGCGCGGTCGTCGCGCGCGAGGTCTCCGGCGCGGCCGAGGACGCCGGGCTGCCCGAGGCGGCGTTCCGGCTCATGCAGTCGAGCGGCGTCGCGGTCGGCGAGGCGCTCGTCGACGAGCCGGCGGTCGCCGCCGTCGCGTTCACGGGATCGTTCGCGGGTGGCAAGGCCCTCTACGACCGGGCGGGGGCGCGCGAGCGTCCGATCCCGGTCTTCGCGGAGATGGGCAGCATCAACCCGATCGTCATCACCGAGGCCGCGCTGCGCGAGCGGGCCGACGGCATCGCCGAGGGCCTCGCCGCGTCGGTCTCATCGTTTGGCGGGCAGCTCTGCACGAAGCCGGGGGTGGTCTTCGTCCCCGAGGGCGAGGCGGGCGACGCGTTCGTCGCCGACCTCGGTGACCGCCTGGCGCAGGCGCCGCCGCAGGTGCTGCTCAACCAGCGCGTACGCGACGCGCTCGTCGGCAGCGTTGGCGAGCTCGGCGAGCTGACCGAGCCCGTCGGCGAGGGCGCGACCGCCGCCGAGCCCGGCTTCCGCTTCCGCCCCGCGGCGTACCGCACCGCGGCGTCAGCGCTGCGCGAGCACCCGTCGCTGCTCGAGGAGCGCTTCGGCCCGGTCGTGCTGCTGCTCTCCTACGGCTCGCGCGACGAGCTGCTCGACGCGCTGCTGCGCATCGACGGCCAGCTCACCGGCTCGGTCCACGCCCAGGATGACGACGCCGAGCTCGTGCAGCTGATCGCGGTCGCGCTCGCTGAACGCGCGGGGCGCCTGATCTTCGACGGCTTCCCGACCGGCGTCGCCGTGACGCACGGGATGCACCACGGCGGCCCCTACCCGGCGACCACCGCTCCCGCGCACACGTCGGTCGGCATGACGGCGATCCGCCGCTTCCTGCGCCCCGTTGCCTTCCAGAACGCGCCGGCGAACGTGCTGCCGCCCGAGCTCCAGGACGCCAACCCGCTCGGCATCTGGCGCCGCGTCGACGGCGAGCTCACGCGCGAACCGCTCTAGGCGCTCTGCATAGCGCCGAAGATGTTGCCCTCGGAGTCCTGGAAATAGGCGAACGACCCGACGCCCTCGAGTTCCTGCCGCTCGACGACCTGCTGGCCGCCCGCCTCCTTCACCGCGGCCTCGATCTGCGTGAGGTCATCGACGTTGACGGTGCACACGAACCCCCTGACCGCCGGGCCGTTGAGTTTGCCGCGGCGCTGCACGATGGCGCCGTTGATGCCCGGCTCGTCGTCGCTGCCAGTGGTGATGAGCCGGTAGTCGACCGGCGCCCCCTCCCACCTGCTGATCTCCCACCCGAACACGCGGCGGTAGAAGCGCTCGGCGCGGTCGGGGTCGGCAGCGTGGATCTCGAAATGCACGACGCGGCCCATGTGGCGAGGCTATAGCGTCACGGCCATGGCGTGGCTACGACGACACGTGCGTGCCGCGGGCGGCGTCCTCGTCCGCGACGGGCAGATCGCGCTCATCCACCGGCCGAAGTACGACGACTGGTCGCTCCCCAAGGGCAAGCTCAACGAGGGCGAGACGTGGGAGGACGCGGCCGTCCGCGAGGTGCGCGAGGAGACGGGCTACAACGTCGCGCTGCACGACGAGCTGTCGTCGGTCGAGTACACGGACCCGAAGGGGCGGCCAAAGACGGTCCGCTACTGGCGGATGGAGCCGCTCGGCGGCGAGTTCGCGCCGAACGACGAGGTGGACGAATTGCAGTGGATGACGCCCGACGAGGCCGCCGAGCGTCTGAGCTACGACCACGATCGCGAGCTCGTGCTCATGGCCGCGCGCCAGGCTGCCGAAGAACGGTAGGTGCAGCATCGTCACGAGCGCATCTACGTCGAGACCGACCGGCACCGCATCTCCGGCGTCCTGACCCTCCCGTCCGACGGCTACCGCAGCCGTCTCTCGGACTTCCTCAACGCGTCCGAGCGCGACTTCATCTCGCTCACCGACTGCGTCGTCGAGCTGATCGGCAGCGACGACCGGGGCACCGAGCACGCGTTCATCGCGGTGTCGCGCCGCCACATCGTCTTCGCCATCCCGATGGGCGAGGTCGAAGTGGCCGAAGCCGCGTAGCGGCCCACGCGCCACACTGGGGCGGTGACCCGCGACTTCGTCCTCCACGACGCCGTGCTGCTCGGCGCTCAGGCGGCGCTCGTCGCGCTCACCGGCGCCGGGGTGCCGCGATGGGTGCGCTCCTTCGCCACCGCCCGATGGGCGCTCGTGCTGCCGCTCTCGATCGGCGTCGTCGTCGCGGGGATCGCGCTGCTGCCCGACATTGCGGACGTCCTGACGTGGGTCGCGTTCATCCTCGTGCCGCCGGGCGCGGCGCTGGCGCTCGGGTGGGCGATGCGCGGCGCGCGGCCGGTGTTCGCGGTGCTCGCGGCGCCGCTCTTCGCGGTCGCCTGGGCGTCGCAGACCACCGCGATCGGACAGCTCGCCGGCCTCGCGCTCACGGCGCTCAGCTGCGTGACGCTCGGCCGCCTCCTCGCCGGCGTCGCCCCCGCGCTGTGGCTGAAGCTCGGCATCGTGGCGATGGCGATCACCGACGCGATCCTCGTGTTCTCGAACGGGCTCGAGCAGCCCAACGCGGTGCTCAACGCGGCCGTGCCCGCACCCGGCCTGCCGCAGCTGCAGTACGTCAACTTCGGGCCCGCGAACCTCGGCTACGGCGACCTCTTCGTCGCCGGCGTGTTCGGCGGCGTCCTCGCGGTCGAGGGCGCGCGGGCCGGTCGCTGGGCGCTCGTCACGTGGGCGCTGGCCGAGCTGTTCACGCTGCTGTTCTACGTCACGGACACGCTCCCGGCGACGGTGCCGGTGGCCGTCGCGCTGCTCATCCGCGAGGCGCTACGCGCCCGGCGGCCGCAGCCGGACGCGCTCCCGCGTGAGGTCGCCGAGGGCGCCCGCACCTAGCAGCGCCATCGTCCGGACGATCTCGGTGCGCAGGATGTCGGCGGCGCGCTGGACGCCGCGCTCGCCGCCCGCCATGAGGCCGTAGCAGTACGCGCGCGCGACGAGGCACGCGCGGGCGCCCATGGCGACCGCCGCGACGACCTCCGCGCCGCTGAGGATCCCCGAGTCGAGGAAGACCTCCGCCCGGTCGCCGACGGCATCGACGATCGCCGGCAGCACTTCGAGCGGCGTCGGCGCGAGGTCGAGCTGGCGCGAGCCGTGGCTGGAGACGATGACGCCGTCGGCGCCGAGGTCGACGACGCGGCGCGCGTCGTCGGGCGTCAGGATGCCCTTCACCAGCAGCGGCCCGCGCCAGGCGCCGCGCAGCCACTCGAGGTCGGCGGTCGTGAGCTTCGCGTCGAAGAGCTCGTCGGCGACCCGCGCGACGGTGCCGGGCTGCGCGGGCAGCGACGGATAACGCAATGGCTCGGTGGTCAGCACATTCAGCGACCAGGCGGGATGCCGCGCGATGTCGGCGGCCGCGCGCAGCGACGGCGGGAAGGTCAGGTTGTTGCGGATGTCGCGCAGGCGCTGGCCCGCGACCGCGGTGTCGACGGTGAACAGCAGCGCCGCGTAACCCGCCGCCTGTGCGCGCGCGACGAGATCCGCCGTCACGCCGCGATCGCGCAGGACGTAGAGCTGGAACCATTTCGTCGTGTCGGGCGCTGCAGCGGCCAGCGACTCGATCGACGTCGTGCCGACGGTCGAGAGGCCCATCGGGATCCCGACGCGGCGCGCGACCCGCGCGACGGCGCGCTCGCCTTCGTGATGGAACAGGCGGGTGAAGCCGGTGGGCGCGAACACCAGCGGAAGCGTCGACGGGCGGCCGAGCAGCTCGGTCGACGTGTCGACCGCGGAGACGTCCTGCAGCACGCGCGGCACGAGCTCGATCCGGCCGAACGCCGCGCGGGCGCGAGTCAGCCCGATCTCCTGCTCGGCGGCGCCGTCCGCGTAGTCGAAGGCGGCGCGCGGCGTGCGCCGCCGGGCGATCGCGCGCAGGTCGCGGATCGTCGCGGCGCGTTCGAGGCGGCGCGCGGCCGGTCGCAGCTCCGGCCGGCGCGGCGCCAGCAGCGCTCGCAGCTCGGACGGTCGAGGAACGCGACGGCCGGTCACGCCAGCCAGTCGCGCAACTGCCTGTACACGGCCGGGTGGTTGAGCAGATGGAAGTGCGTCACGCCGCCGAGGTGGCGGCCGTCACTTCCCGCTGCGCTCGCGCTCGGGTAACGGACGAGGAGGTCGCCGAGCGGGTCCCCCTCGCGACCGCTGAGCGTCGCGGCGACGAAGGTCAGCCTCGCGTGCGGGGAGGACGGCACGTCGAGCCCGTGGCGCAGGTCCTTGATCCCGGCGCTGCGGCCCTCGACGACGCCCGCGAACGGTCGCGTCTCGGGTGCCTGCTGCAGCGCCCAGCCGAGGAGGTGGGCGCCCTTCGCGAGCGGTGCGCCACGATGCGGTGCCCCGAGGCAGACGACGTAGCGCAGGACCTCGGTCCAGCCCCCGCCCTGGTGGGACGCGCTGCGCGCGACGAGGCCGCCCATCGAGTGGCCGACGAGCACGATCTCGGTGACCGGGACGGTCCACCCGGCGACGAGACGGTCGAGCAGGCGCGCGAGGTCGCGCCCGTTCGCCGAGATGCGGCGGCCGCTGTTGTAGCGAAGCTCGAGCGGCGTGTAGCCGAGGTCGCGACGCAGGCATTCGCCGTAGCCGGGATGGTCGGCGTCGGCGCGCAGTCGCCACGCGGCGTCGGTCTCGCCGAGGCCGTGAACGAACACCGCGATGCGCGGGGTCGCGCCTGGGACGTCGGGCGCATCCGGGTCGACGGGCGCGCCGCGATGGCGCAGCGTCATGGGGAGCGCCAGGGCGCTGCCGTCGCGCTCGAGCGCGTCGCCGATCGCGCCGTTCAGCACCGCGAGGGCGAGGCTCCCGCGCGGCGAGTCGGTCAATGCCGGACCGCCGGCGCGCGACAGCGCCACACCCGCGCCGCGCGGCAGCGCGCCGAGCGCGACGCGCACGCTGCCATACACCGCCGCGCTGATGCCGTCGTGCAGGACGCGAGCCGGCACCGCAAGGGGACCCGCCGCGGCGAACGCCCGGCGGGCGATCGCGGCGTGGACGTCGCGAACGAGGTTTCCGGTGCCTGCGGCGGCCGCGCCGGCGAGGTCGCCGACCGCCCGGATCTCGGCGCTTTGCACGGGCCGTACCGTACAGTTCGCGCCGCCGGGTGGCAGCGGCCGGGGCACCGGCCTAGGCTCGCACCTGATGCCGGAGCTGGCACCCGGAGCCGTGTTCTCGGGCCACAAGATCGAGGCCGTCGTCGGGCACGGCGGCATGGGCGTCGTGTACCGCGCCCAGCAGGTCGCGCTGGGGCGCACCGTGGCGCTGAAGGTCATCGCGCCGGAGCTCCTCGACGACCCCACAACGAAGGCGCGCTTCCTGCGCGAGGCGCGCGCGGGCGCCTCGATCGAGCACCCGCACGTCATCCCGCTGCTGCACGCCGACGAGACCGACGGCGTCGCCTACCTCGTCATGCGGTTCGTCGACGGCGACGACGTCCGCACGCTCGTTCGGCGCACCGGGCCGCTTGAACCCGAGCGAGCGGCCACCATCGGCGCCCAGGTCGGCGAGGCGCTCGACGCGATCCACGCCGCGGGCCTCGTTCACCGCGACATCAAGCCGGCCAACGTCCTGCTCGGCTCCGGCGACCACGTCTACGTCAGCGACTTCGGGCTGGCCAAGGAGGCGCTCTCGCGCGGCAGCGAGACGCGGTCCGGCCAGTGGGTCGGCACGCTCGACTTCGTCGCCCCCGAGCAGATCCGTGGCGAGCGCGTCGACGCCCGGACCGACGTCTACGCGTTGGGCGGCTTGCTCTTCTACATGCTCACGGGCACCGCGCCGTTCTCGGATCACGAGGGCGACGGGGCGAAGCTCTGGGCGCATCTCAGCGAGACGCCGCCGCCGGTGTCGAGCCTGCGTCCGGACCTGCCCGCGGCGTTCGACGGCGTGCTCGCGCGCGCGATGGCCAAGGACCCCGACGAGCGCTACCCGTCGGCGGGCGACCTCGGCCGCGCTGCGCTGGCCGCCGCCCGCGGTCAGGACCCATCCGAAACGGAGCGCACCGTCGCCGTGGGCGCCGCGGCGCCGGAGATGGCGACGGCGGACGGCCCACTGCCTCCGCGCGCGCCGCGGCGCCGCGTTCCGCTTTGGGCATTCGCTGCCGGCGGCGCACTCGCGCTCGCTGTCGTGGTGGTCGCGGTGATCCTGTTGACGGGGTCCGGCGGCTCGCCGGGACGGACCGCGGCGAGGTCCGGCGACGTCCACGTCGGGCTCACGGTCGACAACGTCGGCTTCCGCCCGAACGCGGTCGTCGTCTCGGGCGGGGCAGCCTGGGTGTCGAGCGGCGGCGCCGACCGGGTGACCCGCCTCGACGCCCGCAGCGGGCGCAAGGTCGCGCCGGCTCCGGCGGTTGGGCGTTCGGTCGTGGGCATGGCGGCGACAGCGGACGGCGTGTGGGTGGCGCTGCGCAGCCCTGGCCGGATCGTCCGGTTCGACCGCGCTGGCGCGAAGGTCGGACCGACGCTGCGGCTCGCGAACGACCCAGTCGACATCGATGCGACGCCCGACGCGGTCTGGGTGGTGCTGCGCGGCACCCGGGATTCGGTCCTGCGCTACGACGCGGCCACCGCGAAGCGCGAGCTGACCGTCCCGCCCGCGGGCGGCGCCCGCGCGATCGCGGCGGCGCCCGACGGTGCCTGGATCGCGCACCGCGACGCGCCGACGGTGGCGCACCTCGACGCGCGCGGGCGGCAGAGCCGACTCGCCCGTCTGCGCGAGCCGCCCTATGACCTCGAGTACGGCGCGGGCTACACGTGGGCGAGCCTGCGTAAGGACAACACGCTCGCCCAGATCAACCCGCGCACCGCCGAGTTCGTCTATGTCGCGGCGCCGGAGGATCCACGACAAATCACCACCGCGCGCGGGCGCGCATACGTCGCCGGGTTCACCGCACATGCGGTGGCGGTCATCGACCCGCGGACCGCCCGCCAGGTCGGCCGGCAGATTGCCGCGGGCCTCAACCCGTTCGCCCTGACCGGCGACGGCAACCACGTGTGGGTCACCTCGGTCGGGTCCGGGAGCGTCACCCGCCTCGATCTGAGCTGAGCTCCCGCCGGCTCACGAGCCCGAGCTCGAGCGCGCGCAACGCCAGCACGGCGCGCTTCTGGTTCTGCGGCAGGTCCTGTACGCCGAAGGCTTCGAAGAGCTCGTGCAGGGTCCCCTTCACGGTGTCGACGCTGACGACGAGCTCGTCGGCGATCTGCTTGTTCGTCGCCGGCGCTGCGTAGGTCGAGGCGCCGAACGGGCGGCAGAGTGCGACGAGCACGCGGCGCTGCGCAGGCGTCGGATCGATCGCGACGGTCGGCCCGCGCGCGGTGGCGGTCGACGCCGCCGTCGTCGAGCCGGACGGCACGAGGAACGCGATCAGCGTCGCGCCGACCGCCACGACGTCGCCGTCGCGCAACGGCCGGCGCCCTTGCACCTTCGCGCCGTTGACGAAGGTCCCGTTGCGCGAGAGGCCGTCGTCGGACAGCAGCCAGTCGCGCCCCACACACTCGAGCTGCGCGTGCAGCCGCGACACCGACGGATCCCACTCGAGCGGGACGTCGCTGGACTCGCGGCGCCCGATGGTGACCCGGTCGCGGTCGCGCAGATCGAGGATCACCTGCTGGTCGGCGCCGTCGCGGTAGAGCAGGAACGGCGTGCCCCGCCGCTCCGCCTGGATCCGGTCGCGGATCTCGGCCGGGGTCGCGACGTGCGAGTCGAGGGGCGAAGCGCCCACGGGCGCAGCGTAGCTACCCGCAGAGGTGGGGTTGTGGGCCCACCTGCGGGGGGCGCGGTCGGCACCGGTGGCCCATGGGAGCGGCGCCCGTCCGGCGGGACGTTCGTGGCGACCCGAGGAGCCGCCACATGTTCACCGCCACATGCCCCGTCCGCCTCGCCCATCTCCGCCGCGCCGCCGTCGTATTCGCGGCACTGTGCACCGCCCTCGCGCTCGCTATCAGCGCCCTCACGCACCACGGCGCCGACCCTCACCCCGCCTCCTCGCCGCCGCTCGCGGACGGCGGCTATGCGGGCATGTCCGACCGGCTCGCGCGCCTGCTCGACCACCTCTGGGACGAGCGCCTCGGCCGCTACCGGCCCGGCGCGGATCTGACCGAGACGATGGTCAACGCGAACCTGCTGCTCGTCCATGCGGTCGCCGCGCGCCACGGCGCCGGCGGCCCGGCGCGCAACGACGCGCGGGCCCGGCGGATCGCGGACTGGCTCGTGGACTCGCCGGTCTGGACCGAGCACGTGCCCTCGGGCCACAAGCAGGGGCACGCGCCCGGCTGGATCGCCGAGACCGGCGGCTGGCAGCAGCACCTCGTCATCGACGCCGAGGTCGTCGACGGGCTCACCCACGCATACCGCGCCCGCCACGAACTCGGGCTGCCGGAGCGGACCGTGCAGCTCATCGCCGACCGGATCCACCGCGTCGCGGCCGGGCCGTACTGGCGCTGGCCGACGCTGCGCCTCAACCAGTTCAACTGGCACGTGCTCGTGTTCGCGGGCGACGCGAGCGTCTCCGGGAACACCGCCGGATTCGCCCGCGACGCCGGCGCGCACATCGATCGCTTCCTGCGCGGCGTCGGCAGGCACGGTCGTTCGGCCGGGAACCTCGGCCCGGGGCTGCGCTTCCACTATCTCCCCGCCGAGCCCGTCGCCAACCGCATGAACGTCGACTCGGCCGAGTACGCGAACATCGTGCTCAGCTTCAGCCGCTTCTACGAGCAGGCGCGGGCCGCCGGCATGCCCCGGCCGTCGCGGCTGCGGCTGCTGCGCGAATGGGTCCGGCGCGCGCTCGCCGGCTACTGGACGCACAGCGGCTACGCGAACTGGGACAGCGGCTTCGGCTTCGAGCGCTGGCACCAGACGAAGAAGCTCGCGCTGATGCAGCAGGCGCTCATCGGCGTCGCGAGCGCCGAGGAGCTGCAGCCGTCGTCCGCCTGGGGCGCCTGGGCGAAGTGGATGCTCGACCGCAGCCTGTCGTGGTACGACGCCCTGGCCGCCCGGGCGGGCCGGATCCCGGACCCGGTCGCGTTCGGCGTCCACGTGGCGGCGCAGTCGAGCGCCGACGCCGCACTCGGCGCGGCGCGCATGGCGGCCAACGCGGCACGCGCACTCGACGCCGGCCTCGATCGCACGCCGAGCGCGCGCCCGCCGGCGCTCTACGCCTACGACCCGGACACCGGGCGCCTGGCGGTCACGACGCCCGCGTACAGCACCGCGATCGTCGCGGTCAACCAGGGCGCGTTCCCGTACGGCGGCATCGACCTCGCCCGGCTCATGGACGCCGACGGCCGCGTCGCCGGCACGATCGGCGGGGTGCCGCCCGCGGCGTTCGGGATCGTCCTCCGCGACGCTCACGGGCGGATCGCCGCGGCTTCGCAACGCGGCCGCACGCGGCTCGCGCAGCGCACCCCGCCATTGCGCCTGGTGCGCGCACCGCAGGGCGTCGGCGTTCCAGCGCACGCCGCGCCCACACGCGCCTACGCCGGACCGTTCACCGACCTCGTCGCGACCGGCTCGGTCCACGCCGCCGGACGGACCGTCACGAGCCGCTACCGCTTCACCGCGACCGCGATCGAGGCTCGTTGGGCGGTCGCCGGGCCCGCGAGTCGCGCCGACGCGCTCTTCCCCAGCTGGGGTCCCGGCGCGCACGTGACCGCGCACCTGCGCGGCGGCGCGAAGCAGCGGCTCGGGCGTGCGCCGATCGCGCTCTCGCGCATCGCCTATCTCGAGGT
This sequence comes from Solirubrobacteraceae bacterium, assembly GCA_035262945.1. Classification (GTDB taxonomy): domain Bacteria; phylum Actinomycetota; class Thermoleophilia; order Solirubrobacterales; family Solirubrobacteraceae; genus JAOPZW01. The sequence goes on along the minus strand of DATFRW010000268.1, from coordinate 3,441 downwards.
CCAGAGCGCGGGCAGCGGCTACCGGGTCACGCCGCTGACGCGGGCGCGCGGCGCGGCGGTTCGGCTCGTGGCGACGAAGCCGCAGCCGTCCGCGCCGGCGCCCGGCCCGACCGCGGCGGTGTCGCTCGGGCACAGCGCATCGTTCGCCGCACGCATCGCGCCGTGAACGGGAACATCCCTTCCGTCATGCGCATCTGGGATCTCGACCCCGCGTGCCTGTGCGACCGGCACCTGCTCGGCGAGCACCGCGAGCTGCACGCGATCTGGTCGATCCTCACCACGGACAAGCGCGGGTATCGCGCGCACCCCGAGACGATGCGCTGGCGCGGGCGGCTCGCCGCCCTCTACGCGCGCCACGACGCGCAGGTCGCGGAGATGCGGCGGCGCGGCTTCAACCACGCCAGCCCGCTCGACCCGCGCCACGCCACCGGCGCGTCGCGGCAAACCGAGCTGGTTGACTCCGTGGAGGTGCAGCGCAAGCGCCTCGCCCAGCACTCGTGCGCCTGCTTCGCGCCGGCGAGCCGCTGACCCGGCGACCGATAGGGTCCGCGCAGCATGAGGCGCGTCGTCACCTGCCCGGAGTGCGGCACGACCAGCCGCGTGGGTTTGACGGTTGCGCTGCTGGCGGTTGCGTTCGGCGGCGCGCCCGCGCCGTCGAGCGCTCTGACCGCGAAGCACGCCAAGTTCGTAGCCACGCTGACGGGCACGCAGCACGAGTCGTCCACGGTCCCCGGTGAGCCGGGCTCACCCTGCCCGACGACGGTCGAGAGCACCGAGAACCTGGGCTTCCAGACTCGCGCGCCGTTCAAGCTCGATGTCACCTACCTGGGCTCGGAGATGATCGTGGGACCCAGGGGCAGCGAGGCGCGGCTTACGGCCACGGGCAGCGTCGTCCGCTCGAAGACCGGGGTCGCCTGCGCGGACCCCGACGATCGCGACAAGCCGCTTGACTGCGGCACCCGGCAGTTCTCGCGCTGGAGGCTGTTCGTCCAGGCGGCTGACGGCGGGCTGAACCTCCAGCAGGAGCCCCTCGAGCGCCGGGACCTCTTCGCCAACTGCACGCCCTTCGGAACCCACTTTCCACAGCTCCTCAGTCCCGAAGACAAGCTCGTGGTAGCCCACGTCTCCAAGCGCACGATCCTCGACCGCCGCCGCAAGACGATCACCGTCAAGGCGCACGCCACCGAGACCGACCGCCTCGACGGCGGGGGCTCGACGAGGACGACGCTGAGCTACACGCTCAAGCTCAGGCGGCGCTAGCGTGGTCTGCCAGTGCTTGACGTGAAGACCCGCGCCCCGGGCTTCGAGCTGCCGGACACAACCGGCGGGGCGGTCGGGCTCGACGACCTCGTCTCGAACGGACCGGCGCTGGTGATCTTCGCGTCGGAGGAGTGCCCCACGTGCGCGCTCGCCCTCCGCCGGCTCGCTCCAATCGTCGCGCCGCTGCGCGAGGCGGGCGTCGGCCTTGCGGTCGTCTTCGAGGACCCGCTCGACGTCGCCGCCCGCGTTGCCCGCGACGCGCGCTTTCAGGGGACCGTGCTGGCGGAGCCCGCGCCGTACGAGACGTCGCGCGCGTACGCGCTCGAGAGCCTGCCGGCGACGTTCCTGGTCGACGGCGACGCGTCGGTCATGGGGACCGTGGTCGGTTGGGACGCCGGCGCGCTCTCGGCGCTCGTCCGCCAAGCCTGCGGCGCGGTCGGCGCACCGGCTCCCGACATCACCGACGAGCCGCCCCGCACGAAGCCCGGGTGCGCAGCCAAGTCGACGTATGACGAGGAGATGCTGGCGCTCATCGAGCGCGTCGGTACCGGCGACGAGATGGAGGACATGTTCGAGCGCGGGTGGACCGACGGGCTGCCGGTCGTTCCCCCGACGCGCTCGCGCGTCGACGCGATGCTCAGCGACCGCGACCCGCGACAGTCGCTCGGCGAGGTGCCGCCCGGGATGGGCGAGGCGACGCTCGAGCGCGTCGCCGCGTGCGCGGTGCTCGCGGGCTGCCGCCCGGAGTACTTCCCTGTCGTGCTCGCGGCGGTCGAGGCCGCGCTCGACCCGGCCTTCAACCTCAACGGGCAGGCGGTCACGACCCAGCCCGCGGGCCAGCTCGTGATCGTCAGCGGTCCGGTCCGCGATGCGATCGGCGTGAACAGCGGGATGGGCGTGCTCGGTCCCGGCTCGCGGGCGAACCTGACGATCGGGCGCGCGCTCAGACTGGTGGTCACGCTGACCGGCGCGGGCGCGCCCGGGCGGCTGGACCGATCGACGCTGGGGCACCCCGGCAAGCTCGGCTTCTGCATCGCCGAGGACGAGGCGGGCAGCCCGTGGGAGCCGCTGCATGTCGAGCGCGGGTTCGCGCCCGACGATTCGGTCGTGACGGTCGTGGGCTGCGACGCGCCGCTGTCGATCTCCGACCACCGCGCCACCACGCCGCAGGACCTCGCGTACGTCCTGGGCTGGGCCGGCGCCGCGACGTGGAGCCCGAACTGGTGGCCGCTCGGCGGGACGTCGGTCTACATCGTCTGTCCCGAGCACCAGGCGCTGTTCGGCGCCGCCGGCTGGGACAAGCAGCGGTTGCGCAACGCGATCTTCGACGCCGTCCGCAGGCCGGCGCGCGAGCTGCGCCGCGGCGAGACCACGCCAGAGGTCCACGCGGCGGACCCCGACACGCTCATCACCAAGTGGGACAGCCCAGAGGACATCGTCCTGATCGCCGCGGGCGGCGAGGCGGGGCGATACTCCGCCGTGCTCGGCCCCTGCTTGGGCATGTCCACGCAGATGGTCTCCCGGGAGGTCGCATGGAATACGTGAGCCCGTTCGACGAACGCCGGCGCGCATCGGAACCGCTCGCGCCGCGCCCCGACACGCTCGAGGGTGCGCGCGTCGCGTTGCTCGACATCACCAAACGCCGTGGCGATGAGTTCCTGGACCGCGTCGAGGCGCGCCTGCGCGAGCACGGCGCCGAGACGTTCCGCGTCGCGAAGGAGATCTTCTCCAAGCCCGCCGATCCCGAGCTCATCCGCCGCATCGCCAACCGCGGCGACCTGGCCGTGGAGGGCCTCGCCGACTGAGGCTCCTGCACGTCGTGCAGTGTGCACGACATGGTCAGGCTCGAGCGGCTCGGCATCGCCACGGCGGCGGTGGCGACCGAGCCGTTCCTCGATGAGGCGCTCGAGCAGGCGCGGCTGCTCGGGATGCCCGACTACCGCATGGTGCTCATCCAGCATCCGGTGCAGATCCTCACCCCCGCCGACCTGGAGTCCCGGGCCGACGCCGCCTTCGCCGAGATCGTGGCCCGGTTGACGGGGTGACCGTCCGGATCGCGGGCGGCCTCGTCGTCACCCCGGACGGCGAGCAGGAGGCCGACGTCGTCGTCGCGGGCGGACGGATCGCCGCGATCACGCCAAGTAACAGACTGTTACGAAGTTCGGAGGACGTGGACGCGCG
>DATFRW010000267.1:0-26961 GCA_035262945.1 Solirubrobacteraceae bacterium | reverse complement strand
CCCATGCGTGGGACCTGTCACCGCGGTGTGGTTGGAGGTGCAGGCCCTTCGTGCGCTGGCGGTGGCACTGGTTGTCCTGTACCACCTCTGGCCCGGGGCCGTGCCCGGCGGATACGTCGGCGTCGACGTGTTCTTCGTCATTTCCGGCTGCCTGATCACGTCGGTGCTGCTGCGCGAGATCGACCGCAGCGGCCGCATCTCCCTGACCGGGTTCTGGGCGCGCCGCGCGCGCCGCATCCTCCCCGCTGCGCTGCTGACGCTGCTCGTGTGCGCGCTGGCGACGGTCGCCTTCGTGCCGATGACGTCGTGGGAGCAGTTCTTCGCCGAACTGCGCGCGAGCGCGGCGTACGTGCAGAACTGGCACCTGGCTGCGACGGCGACCGACTACTTCCACGCCGACGACGCGCCGTCCGTCGTGCAGCACTTCTGGACGTTGTCGATCGAGGAGCAGTTCTACCTCGTGTGGCCGGTGCTCCTGCTCTGCGCCGCACGCTCGCGCCGCACGCTCGGCATCGCGATGGCGGCGCTCACCGTCGGCAGCCTCGTCTTCTCGATCGTCGACACCGCGGCGAACCCGGTCGCCGCCTACTTCGCCACGCCCGCGCGCGCGTGGGAGTTCGGAGCGGGCGGGCTGCTGGCGCTCGTGCGTCGCCCCGATCGCCCGACCGCCCCACCCGACGCGGTGCTGTCGTGGCTCGGCCTGGGCGCGATTGCCGTGGCCGGGTTGGCGTTCACCGACGGGACGAACTTCCCGGGCTTCGCGGCGCTGCTGCCGGTGACCGGCGCGCTGCTCGTCATGTGGGCGGGCGTGCCCGCGCAGCGCTGGGCGCCGACCCCGCTGCTGCGACTGCGCCCCGTGCAATCGCTGGGCGACATCTCCTACTCCGTCTACCTCTGGCACTGGCCGCTGCTGATCCTCGCCCCGTTCGTGATCGGCACGCGCGCGACGCTCCTGGTGCTCGTCGCGACGCTCGTCGTCGCCTGGCTGTCGAAGCGGTTCGTCGAGGACCCGGTCCGCACCGCGCGCCAGCTCACGACGCGCCGGGCCGGCTGGACGTTCGGGCTCGCCGCGGGCGCGACCGCGGTGGTGGTCGGCGTCACCGCGGGCGGGACGTCGTACGTCGAGCGGGAGGTGCGCGCGGACGAGCAGGCCACGCAGCACGTGCTCGCCTCGCATCCGCGCTGCTTCGGAGCGGCCGCCCGCGACCCGCGCCGCCGGCCGTGCGAGAACCCGCGTCTGCGCTTCGCCGTGGCGCCGACCCCGATCGAGGCGCCGAAGCTCGACAACGCGCCCTGCGACATGGTCGAGCGCCACGACCGCCTGGCGGTCTGCGCGTTCGGTGAGCCGCCGTCGAAGGCGAAGGCGACGGTTGCCGTCGTCGGCGACAGCCACGCCGCGCACTGGCGTCCCGCGCTCGCCGCCGTCGCCAAGCACGAGCGCTGGCGGGCGCTGTCGCTCACCCGCACCGGATGCCCGTTCACCGGCGCGGTGCCGGACGTCAAGGAGCCGGTGCGCGAGCACTGCCTGCAGTGGAACCAGCAGGTGCGCGACTGGTTCGCCCGCCATCCCGAGGTCACGACGGTGTTCGCGACCTCGCACGCCGGCGCGCGGGTCGTGGCGGCCGGTGACCAGTTCGCGGCGCAGCGCGACGGCTACCTCGCAGCGCTGAAGGCGCTGCCACCCTCGGTGCGCCACACGATCGTCGTGCGCGACACCCCGGTCATGCGCAACGCGACGTTCGCGTGCGTCGAGAACGCGATCGGCGATCGCGTCGCCGCGGGCCCGGCGTGCGCGCGCTCGCGCGCCGGCGCGCTGAAGCCCGATCCGGCCGTCGCGGCGGCGCGGAGGCTGTCGCCGCGCGTGCGCGAGATCGACCTCTCGCGGGCGTTCTGCGACGCCCGTCGCTGCTATCCGGTCATCGGCGGGGCGCTCGTCTACAAGGACGAGGACCACCTCACGCCGACCTTCGCCGCGACGCTCGCGCCGTGGCTGCATCGCGCGGTCGATCGCGCGCTCGGCACGTCCTGACCGGGTCCTTAAAGATCGCGACGTCCCGATAGTGACCCGGCGCGGGATATGAGGGCCTGGGTCTCGGGACGTCGCGGGGAGGAGAGGATCCGAATGTTCGCGCTCAGACACTCAGAAGTCCAAGATGAGTATCGGTAGTGATTTATAAGCTGTAGCTATCGATCTTCGGCAGCTCAGATCCCTCGTCGCGCTCGCGGAGGAGCGCAGCTTCACGCGCGCGGCGGAGAAGACTCACGTCGCGCAGCCCGCGCTCTCGCAGCAGATCGCCAAGCTCGAGGCAGAGCTTGGCGTCGCGCTCGCGGACCGGACGACGCGCCGCGTCGGCATGACCGAGGCGGGCGACCGGCTCGTCGAGCACGCCCGGCGCATCCTGCGCCAGGTCGACATCGCGGCCGAGGACGTCGCGGCGTTCGCTGGGGTGCGCGCCGGGCGGCTCACCGTCGGTGCGTCGCGGACGGTCGGCGCGTTCGACCTCTCCGGCCTGCTTGCGGGCTTCCACCGCCGCTACCCCGACGTCGACCTGACGGTGCGCGAGGACCTGAGCGTCGTGCTGGCCGCCGAGTTGCGCAACGACAACGTCGACCTGGCCTTCCTCACGCGCCCGCCGGGCAGCGACGACGAGGGCCTCGACCTCCATGTCGTGTCGCGCGAGCCGCTCGTGGCGATCACGCCGCCGGACCATGCGCTCGCGCGGCGCAAGCGCGTGCCGGTGGAGTTGCTCGGCGATGAGGCGATCGTCACGTTCGGCGAGGGCGCGACGATCCGCACGCGCCTGGAGCAGGCGATGGCGCGCTTCGCGCTCACTCCGCACGTGGCGTTCGAGACCAACGAGGTCGGGCGGATGCGCGCGCTGGTCGCCGCGGGAATGGCGATCGCGGTCCTGCCGCGGTTCGATGCCGAGCTGCCCGGGGCGCCGATCGCGGCGCTGCCCGTCGACGAGCCGGGCTTCGTGCACACGGTCTACCTGGCCTCGCGCGAGGGCCGCCACCACTCGCCGGCGGCGCGGGCGTTCATCGACCTCGCCCTCGCCGATCACCACCAGCACTAGGGCAGGTACGCCGCGGCGAGCTTGGCCAGCTCGGTGCGGTTGGCCACGCCGAGCTTCGCGTAGACGTGCGAGAGGTGGGTCTTGACGGTGCTGCGGCTCATGAAGAGGCGCGCGCCGATCTCAGGGTTGTTGAGGCCCTCGACCGCGAGGCGGACGACCTCGAGCTCGGTCGGGGTGAGGCTGGCCCAGCCGCCGGGTGGGCGCGCGCGGGCGCCGCGGGTGCGGCGGACGTAGGCGACCGCGTCGTCGAGCGCGAGCGCCTCGCCCGCGTCCGGCACGAGGTCGGCGACGAGCGCGTGCAGGGTGGGGCGGCGTGGATAGCCGAGCTCGGCGCGCGCCCGGTCGCTCGCGGCCAGTGCGCGCCCCGCAAGCTCCTCGCGGCCGACGTAGGCGGCCAGCGCGGCAAGCGCGTCGAGGCTGTCGGGATAGAACGTCCGTAGCCCATGGTCGACGCGGATGGCGAGCGCCTCGTGGTGCAGGTCGATCGCGCGCTCGGGGTCGTCGGTCGCGGCGAGGAACCCCTGCTGCTCGAGCGCGTCGGCGCGGGCGCGCGGCATGCCGTGTGTGCGCGCGACGTCCTCCGCGCGCGCGGCTGCCGCGCTCGCTTCGTCCGTACGTGCGGCGAGCGCGAGCGCCTCGGGGAGCGGGGCGAGCGGGTCGTCGGCCGACTCGAGCCAGCGCAGCGCCTTGCCGGCGTCGCCGCGCCAGAGGTGCAGCGTGCCCATCGTTCGCGCCAGCCCCGGGACGAAGACCGTCCCCTCCGCCCCCTCGACGAGCCGCAGCACGGGCTCCATCGCCGCCAGCGCGGCGTCGAGCGCGCCGCTCGTCCCCAGCACGAGCGCGAGCACCGCGCGGGTCGTGCCGACGCGGTGATAGTCGGCGAGCGGCGCGGCGATCGCCACCGCCCGCTCGGCCAGCTCGCGCGCCGCGGCGAGGTCGCCGGTGTAGAGCGCGCTGGAGGCCTGAAAGCCGACGGCCGTCGCGGCGACGCCGCGGTCGCCGCGGGCGAGCAGGCCGCCGACGGCTTCGGCCAGCGTCGCCTGCGCGGCGCCGTGGTCGTCGCGGAGGTGCAGCACCATGCCCTGGAGCGCGCGCGTGGCGTCGACGACGAAGCCGTCACCGGCGGCGCGGCCGGCGCGCTCCGCCACCGCGCCGGCCTGCGCCGCGCGGTCGAGGTCGACCGCGAGCTCGCGGACGGCGATCAACGCCAGGCACAGCGCTTCGAGGCGCGCGTCGCCGTGCTCGCGCGCGAGATCGAGCGCGGCCAGCGCGGGGTCGAACCCGACATCGAGGGGACCGGCGGTGTCCGCGACGAGCGCCGCGCCGCAGAGCAGCCGCGCCTGGACGAGCGAGCGCTCGTCGGGCGCCCGCGCGATCGCCTGGCGGATGACGTCCAGGCCGTCGCGGCCGTGGCCGGTGAGGTGCCACAGCCAGGGCAGGCCGGCGGCGAGGCGGCGCCCGCGCTCCGGATCGTCCGCGGCGAGCCCCCAGCGCAGCGCGGCGCGCAGGTTGTCGTAGTCGATGACCAGTCGCTCGCGCCACGCGTCCTTGTCGCGGTCGAGCTGCGGCGCCATGTCCTCGACGAGCGAGAGGAAGTGATCGAGGTGACGGTCGCGTGCGGCGTCGTCCTCGCCGGCCTCGCGCAGGCGCTCGAGCGCGTACTGGCGCAGCGTCTCCAGCAGCCGGAAACGCGCGCGCCCGTCGTGGTCCTCGGCGATGACCATCGACTTGTCGACCAGGCGCCCGAGCGCGCCGAGCGCGTCACCCCCGTGGCAGATCGCGCGCGCCGCGTCGAGGTCGAACCCGCCCGCGAACACCCCCAGCCCCCGGAAAGCGACGCGATCGCCCTCCCCGAGCATCCCGTGTCCCCAGTCGATCGACGCCGCGAGCGTCTGCTGGCGAGGCGGCGCGCCGCGCCGGCCGCGGACGAGCAGCGCGAAGCGGTCGTCGAGCGCCTCCTCGATCTGCTGGGGCGTGAGCGTCCCCAGCCACGCGGCCGCGAGCTCCAGGGCGAGCGGGATCCCGTCCAGGCGCGCGCACAGCGCGCGGACCGCCGCCGTGGTCGGCGGGTCGAGCTCGAAGTCCGGCCTCACCAGGGCGGCGCGTTCGGCGAAGAGGGCGACCGCGTCGTCGCCCGCGAGCGTCGGCACCCGCCAGATGGTCTCCCCGCCGGCGCCGAGCGGCTCGCGGCTGGTCGCGAGGATCGACAGCTCGGGGCAGTCGCGCAGGAGCGCCTCGGCGACCTCGGCGGCGCCATCGAGCACGTGCTCGCAGTTGTCCAGGCAGACCAGGAGCCGCCGGCCGGCGAGCTGCGCCGTGAGCGACCGCCCGGGAGCGGCGAGCGCGCCGGTCGCGGCCGCCACCGCGTCGGCGACGAGCGCCGGGTCGGTGACGTCGGCGAGCTCGACCCACCAGACGCCGTCCCCGAACCGCGCGGCCTGGCCGGCGGCGACCTGCAGGGCGAGCCGGGTCTTGCCGCTGCCACCCGCGCCCGTGAGCGTGACGATCCGCGCGCGAGCAAGCAGCTCCGCGACCGCGGCCAGCTCGATGCGGCGGCCGACGAAGCTCGTCAGCTGGACCGGGAGGTTGGTGCGGCCGGCGAGGAACGTCACCACGGTCGCGAGCACATTAGCCACGTGCCGCCGCGCGTATCGGCCACCTGGCCGATGTCTTGCGCCCCCGGCTGCACGACCTTGCGGACATGCCAACCGCAACCCCCAAGGAGCAGACCATGTCCCAGGTCATCGCAGACATGTCGATGTCGCTCGACGGCTACATCGCCGACAGCAACGAGAGCGTCGACCGCCTCTTCGGCTGGTTCATGAACGGCGACGTCGAGGTTCCCGGCATGCCGTTCCGGACATCGGCCGCAAGCGCCGAGGTCCTTCGCGACGCGCTGCAGAACGTCGGCGCGCTGATCTCCGGCCGCCGCAACTTCGACATCGCCCAGGGCTGGGGCGGCGCGCACGGGATGGGCGTCCCGGTCTACGTCGTCACCCACTCGGTCCCCGACGGATGGGAGAACAGCGGCGACGGCATGCGCTTCGTGACCGACGGCGTCGCGAGCGCGGTCGCGCAGGCGAAGGCCGCGGCCGGCGGCAAGATCGTCGGCGTCGCCACGCCGAGCATCACCCAGCAGTGCCTCGACGCGGGGCTGCTCGACGCCATTCACGTCAACCTCATCCCCGTGCTGCTCGGCGACGGCATCCCGTTCTTCGCCAACCTGGCGAGCGCGCCGGTCGAGCTCGAGGGGCCCGAGGTCGTCGAAGGCACCGGCGTCACGCACCTGACCTACCGCGTGCGCAAAGACTGAGCGCTAGTGCTTCCAGTGGCGCAGCCGGCTGGGCGTGAGGCCGGCGAGGCGGCGGGTCTCGCGGGAGAGGTGTGCCTGGTCGGCGTAGCCGGCGAGCGCCGCCGCTCCCGCGAGGTCCATGCGCGGCAGCGCGATGTTGGCCAGGAAGCGCTGGAAGCGCAGCACCCGGTGCAGCGTCTTGGGCCCATAGCCGATGTGGTCGGCGAACCGGCGCTGCAGCTCGCGCTCGCTGACGAACGCCCGGTCGGCGATCTCGGCGACCGTCGCCGTGCCGCGGTCGAGCAGCCCGACGGCGTGGCGCACGGCGGCGTCCGGCGCGGACGCATCGCGCATCGCGTGCGAGAGCTCTTCGCCGAACACCGCGAGCGCCGCGCGCGGGTCGGGCGCTTCGCCGAGGCGCTCGTCGAGGCGAGCGGCGAGCCGCGGGAGGACGGCCTCGAGCGGGACGTGCTCGTCGACCATTGCGGACGCGGGCGTGCGCAGTAGCCGCGGCGCGGCGCCCGGCCTGAACGACGCGCCGAGCGCAAGCATGACGGCGACGTCCGGTGGCGTCATGTAACGCGTCTGCGGCCCCGCGATCTGCACGCCGATGCCGCGGACCCAGACGAGGTTGATGCGGCCGTCGGGCAAGAGCCGGCGGCCTTCGGGCGGCGGCGGCTCGTCGATCCGGTGCACCCAGAGGCGCTCGACGGACGCGCGCAGCTCCCGCGGCGGCGAGACCTCGACGTAGGACGGCGGGGTGTCGGCGCGCGCGCTCACGCCATCCAGGTTACGCACCCGGTTCCGGGTAGCTGGACACGAGCATGCGGTCCGGATCGAACGCCTCGCGGATGTGCTGGAGCCGCGCCCACGTCGCCTCGTCGAACGCGGTGGCCGGGTCCGTCCCGGCCGGCGCCGATCCGAGCAGCGCCTTTGGCGTCGTCCACGGGGCGAGCCGCTCGCGCACGGCGGCCATCCGCTCCTGCGCGACAGCGCGCGCCTCCGGGTCGGGCGCGGCGCCGCCGGTGAAGACCGAGAACGCGCCGTCGAGGCGTGCGAGCGCTCCGTGGCCCTCCCCGGTGCGCGCCATCGCGCCCCCGAGGAGCCGCAGCTCGAGCGTCGTCAGCGGGGCGAGCTCGCCACCCGCGATGAGCTCGGCCAGCGCGTCGGCGAGTCCGCTCGTGAGCGCGCCGACCTGGAACCCGGCGCCGGTCGCGGGGATCGGGGCCTCGGGGTCGCCCGCCACCCGCACGAGGTCGCCGGGGCGCACCGGCCCGAACGTGTCGAGCAGCACCTCGCGTGACGCGCGCAGCGGCGCCAGGACCCGGCGGCTGTCGGCCTCGGTGCCGAGATGGGCGGCGATCACCGCGACGACGCGGCGCCCGCGCAGCGGCTCGGGCACCGCGTCGATCGGCGGCATGTCCAGGTACCGGAGCACGACGCCGAGCGACTCGGGCGCTTCCGCTGTCCAGCCCCGGAACTGATCGAGGACGGCGGCGGCGTGCTCCGCGGGCCACGCGATCATGCCCGCCGAGACCTCGGCGACCGGATGCGCCTCGAGCTCGAGCGCGGTGACGATCGCGAAGCGCCCGCCGCCGCCGCGCAGTGCCCAGAACAGGTCGGGTTCGGTGTCCGCGTCGACGCGCGCCCGCTTGCCGGTGGCGGTGACCACTTCGAACGCGCGCACGTTGTTGGCGGCCAGGCCGTGGGCGCGGCTGAGCCACCCGGTGCCACCGCCGAGCACGAGGCCCGCGACACCGACGCTCGGCGCGAGGCCGAGCACCGGCGCGAGGCCGTGCCGGCCGGCGGCCGCGGCGGCCTCGCCCGCGACGACACCGGCCCCGACGCGCACCGTGCGGGCCTCCGGCCTGATCACGACGCCCTGCAGGCCCGACGTCTTCAGCAGCACGGCGTCGTCGAGCGGGCCGAGCCCCTCGGAGCCGTGGCCGGTCGCCAGCGGCGCGACGCGCAGCCCGTCGCGCGCGGCGAGCCGCACGACCTCCTGCACGTCCTGCGCCGAGGCGACGTCGGCGATCGCCGCCGGGCGCAGGTCGACCGACAGGTTCCATGTGCGTCGCGCCTCGTCCCAGCCGGGATCGCCGGGCAGGGTCAGGCGGGCGCGGATCGTCTCCTGGAGGCTCGTCGTCATGTCTCAAGGGTGCGCGATCCGCGCTCGCGGGTCTTGAACAAAACCGACCGATCAGGAGGAACGGCGGCGTCATCGATGAACGCCGCTACGTGGACGTCGCGATCCGTACCGACGGGCTCACCAAGGCCTTCGGATCGTTCGTCGCGCTCGACGGTCTCGACCTCGAGATCCAGCGCGGCGAGGTGTTCGGGTACATCGGGCCCAACGGCGCCGGGAAATCGGTCACGATCCGCCTGCTGCTGGACCTCCTGCGCCCCACGAAGGGCCATGCCGAGGTCTTCGGCATGGACGTGCGCCGCCAGGGGATCGCCGTCCGCAGACGACTCGGGTACCTCGCCGGCGAGCTCGCCCTCTACGAGCAGCTCACGGGCCGCCAGGCCCTGCGGGATCTCGCCCGGCTGCGCGGCGGCGTCGACGAGGCGTACGTCGAGGAGCTCGGCCAGCGCTTCGGACTGCCGTTCGACAAGCCCATCCACGACCTGTCGAAGGGCAACAAGCAGAAGGTCGGGCTCATCCAGGCCTTCATGCACCGTCCCGAGATCCTCATCCTCGACGAGCCGACCAGTGGCCTGGACCCGCTGCTGCAGCGCACGTTCCACGAGCTGGTGGTCGAGGTCGCCGCAGACGGGACGACCGTGCTCATGTCCTCGCACGTGCTCTCCGAGCTCGAGCACGTCGCCGACCGGGTCGCGATGATCCGCGCGGGCAAGCTCCTCGCCGTCGAGCGGATCGAGGACCTCAAGCGCACCGCGCCGCACAGAGTCGCCGTGACCTTCGCGGCGCCGGTCGGCGCCGAGGAGCTGGCCGGCGTGCCGGGCGTCGACACGGTCGACGTCCGCGGCAGCCTCGCGCGTTTCACCGTGCACGGCACGATGGACCCCGTGATCAAGGCGATCGCGCGCCACGACGTCGTGACGCTCACCGCCGAGGAGCCCGACCTCGAAGAGCTGTTCATCGACCTCTACGAGGCGGATGCCTGAGCTCGTCCGCCAGACGATCCGCATCGAGTGGCGTTCGCTGCTCGGCTGGACGCTGTCCACCGTCGCGCTCGTCGTCGTGGTCGTCGCCTTCTTCCCCTCGGTGAAGGGCAACAGCGCGCTCACGAGCAGCTTCGACAGCCTTCCGCCCTCGGTGCAGTCGGCGTTCGGGATCGCGGACCTCGGGTCGGCGGCGGGCTACCTGCAGGGCCAGCTGTTCTCGACGTTGGCGCCGCTGATCTTCCTGAGCTTCGCGATCGGCCGCGGCGCGCGGGCGATCGCCGGCGAGGAGGAGCGCGGCACGATGGACCTGCTGCTCTCGAACCCGATCCGGCGGTCGCGCGTCGTGCTGGAGAAGGGCGCGGCGATCGCGCTCGGGCTCATCGGCATCGGCCTCTTCATGTGGCTGACGCTGCTGATCTTCGGGCCGATCTTCGAGATCCACGTCTCCGCGGGCAACACGGCCGCGGCCACGGCCTCCAGCGTGGCGCTCGGCCTGTTGTACGGGGCGATCGCGCTATGTCTCGGCGCGGCGACCGGCCGGCGCGGGCTCAGCCTGGGCATCGCCTCGGGGCTCGCGGGCGCCGGCTTTCTCTACACCTCGCTTGCGCCGTTCGTCTCGTCGCTGAACGACAACCTCGGGATCTCGCCCTTCCAGCACGCCTACGGCTACGACCCGGTCGCCAACGGCATGCAGTGGGGCGATTTCTTCACGCTCGTCATCGGCGCGGCGGTGTTCGTCGTCGGTGCGGTCGTCCTGTTCGACCGCCGCGACATCCACAACTAGCCAAGCTCGGCGCGGCGGCGCTCCAGGAGGCGCCGCTCGGCGTCCGAGCGCACGAGCTCGAGCGCGCGGTCGTAGGCGGCGCGCGCCTCGTCGACGCGGTCCAGGCGCCGGAGGAGGTCGGCACGCGCGGCGTGGAGGTAGTGGTACTGCTCGAGCTCGAGGCCGTCGACGAGCGCGAGCGCGGCCTCCGCATCGCCGGCCTCGGCGACGGCGACCGCGTGCTCGAGCGCAGCGACCGGCGAGCCGGTCAGCCGGGCGAGCTCGTCGGACAGCGCGGCGATCTGGGGCCAGTCCTGCTCGTCCTCGACGTGCAACGCGGCGAGCGCGGCCTGCAGGACGTACGGGCCACGGCCTCCGAGCGCCAGCGCCCGGTCGAGGGCTGCCCGGCCCTTGGCGATCTGCCCCGCGTCCCAGAGTGACCGGTCCTGCTCGGCGAGCAGCACGACCTCGCCCTCCGCGAACCGGGCGTCGCGGCGCGCATCGTTGACGAGCATGAGCGCGAGCAGGCCGTGGACCTCGGCCTCGTCGGGCATGAGCTCGGCGAGCGCGCGGCCGAGCCGGATCGCTTCGGCGGCGAGGTCGGTGCGGCCGCCGTAGCCCTCGTTGAAGATGAGGTAGACGACGGCGAGCACCGCGGCGAGGCGCTCGGGCAAGAGATGCGCGGGCGGCACGCGGAAGGGGATCCCCGCCGCCTTGATCTTGCGCTTGGCGCGCACGAGCCGCTTGGCCATGGTCTCCGGCGGCACGAGGAACGCGTGCGCGATCTCCTCGGTCGTCATGCCGCCGAGCGTGCGCAGCGTCAGCGCGACCTGCGCCTCGAGCGCGAGCGCGACGTGGCAGCAGGTGAAGATGAGCTCGAGGCGCTCGTCCGGGATCGTCGTCTCGTCGTCGATGACGTCCTCCGTCGTCAGCCGGACATCGAGCAGGCGGGTCTTCTCGGCGAGCGTGCGGTCGCGGCGCAGGCGGTCGACCGCCCGGTTGCGCGCGGTGGTCACGAGCCACGCCCGCGGGTTGGAGGGCGTGCCGTCTCGGGGCCAGCGCGCGGCGGCGAGCGTGAACGCCTCCTGCGTGGCTTCCTCGGCGAGGTCGAAGTCGCCGAGGAAGCCGATGAGCGCCGCGAGGACGCGCCCCCACTCGTCGCGGAAGACCTGGTCGAGGATCGCTAGGCCTCCACGAGGGGCCGCACCTCGATGGCGCCGCCCAGCCGCGCCGCCGGGACGCGCGCGGCCAGTTCGATGGCCGCGTCGAGGTCGTCGGCCTCGAAGAACAGGTAGCCGCCGAGGGCTTCCTTGATCGCGACGAACGGGCCGTCGGTCGTGATCGTCTGGCCGTCCTGCACGCGGACGGTGGTGGCCACCTCCGGCGCGTCCATCTGCTCGCCCGGCGTCACGCCCGGCGTCTGGTTGATCGCCTGGTAGTCCACCCAGACCTGCTTCTGCTCGTCCTCGGACAGGTTCGCCCAGGCCTCCGGGTCGCGCGGGGTGGGGGTGTCGCCCTGGTGGATCAGCAGCATGTACTTCACGGTGTGCTCCTTGGTGAGGGGGAGTTGTCGCGTCATAGACGAACGGCGATCCCCGGAAAGGACACCTTGTTCTACCGCGGCTTGCGCGGGCGTCGCGAACAGGCGTACCCTGGCCCGTGGTGGGGCGGTCCGTGCGCGTGTCGCAAGTCCTCGCCGCGGTCGTGGGGGCGGCAGTCGTCCTCGCTGCGCCCGCGGGGGCGAACGTGAGCGACAGCGTGCAGTTCGGCGTGCCGTCCGGCGGCAACCAGCAGCTCACGGTTGTCATGAGCGACGACGCGTTGACCACGACGACGACGCTGTACGCGACGTACCGGCCGGTGAGCGCGACCAGTCCGCCCTCGGCCGCGGACGCGTGCCCGCCCGCGCTGAACGGGACGCGGCTCATCGATGGCGTGACGGAGTCGCCGGGCTCGTACTCGGTCTCGCGCTCGGTGTCGATCCCGGTCGGGATCTACGCGGTGTGCACCTACCGCGCGACACCCGCCTCGGCGGATCCGGCGGCCGCTCAGCTCCAGGGCACCACGGTCGGCGGCACCGCCGTGTCCGCCGGCAAGACGCCGACGGGCATCAGCCTCAACGTCAACGTGCGCGGCTCGAAGGCGACGTTCAGCGGCGCGGTCACGGGCACCACGACGGGGCGGGTCGCGATCCAGCGGCGCGCCAAGGGCCGGTGGCTGACGGTCAAGCGCACCCGCGTGCGCAACGGGAAGTTCCATGTGACGGTCCGCGTGCACCACGGCGCGCGCTACCGCGCCGTGCTCGCCGGCACGAGCAGCTACTCGGCCAGCCGCACCCCCGCCGTCCGCGTAGGCTGACGCTGATGTCCGAGACCCATTCGGTCAAGCGCCACCTTGACGTGGACTCCGAGTCCTACGACGTCCAGATCCGCCGCCTCGTCCCGCACTACGACGACATGATCGAGACCGCCGTCGAGCTGCTGGCCGCGCTCGCGCCGCCGGCCGCGCGCGTCGTCGACCTCGGCGGCGGGACGGGCGCGCTGTCCGCGGCGGTCCTCGAGGCGCTGCCGCGCGCGACGGTCACCGTGCTCGACGTCGACGCCGACATGCTGTCCGAGGCGCGCCGGCGGCTGACCTCGTTCGGCGATCGGGTGGCGTTCCGCGAGGCAAGCTTCCTGGAGCCGCTGCCGGAGGCGGACGCGGTGGTCGCGTCGCTCGCGCTGCACCACGTCCACGACCTCGACCAGAAGACCGAGCTGTACCGCGCGATCCACGCCGCGCTGGTCCCCGGCGGCGTCCTCCTCAACCTCGACGCCGCCGTGACCGAGGGCCCGCGCCTCAACGCGCTCGTGTTCGACCGCATGGCGGCGCGCATGGGCGACCACGGCATCACCGCCGACGAGGCGCACGCGCACTTCGCGGCGTGGGCCGACGAAGACCGCTACTTCCCGCTCGACGCCGAGCTCGGCGCGCTGCGGCGGGCCGGGTTCGGCGAGGTCGAGTGTTTCTGGCGGCGCGGGCTGTCGTCGATCTGCTGCGCGCTGCGTGCGTCCTAGCTACAGGCCCACCGGGTGCCGCGCCACGTAGCCGGCGCTGCCGCGCAACGCGCTGGTCCAGCGCGAGCCCGCGGACGAGCGCGCGCTCGTGTCGTAGCGCACGCCGGCGACGACCATGTAGGCGTGGCCGCCGTTGGCGTAGATCGTGACCCAGCGGCCCTTGCCGGCGCGGCCGTAGGCGGCGAGGTCCCCCGACGTCGCAGCCCGGTTCAGCACGCCGGCGCCATGCAGCGCGTAGCTGACCGATCCCGAGCAGTCGTAGCCGGCGGCGCGCCAGGTGCCGTGGCCTCCGCCCCACACGTACGGCTTGCGCGCGATGCGGTTCGCGGCGCGGATGAGGCCGCGCACGCGGGCGGGCGCGCCCTTCGGGACGTATGCGCGGTGGTGGGCACTCAGGCGCAGGCGCCGCAGCGGGCGCCGGTGGGTGTGGTCGCGGCGTGGGTGAACGGCACGGCGCGGCGCATCGCGGGCCGCGGTGACGACGCGCGGTTTGGCGGGGGGAGCGGAAGTGGGCTGCGCGAATGCGCCGGCGCCACAGGCAGTGATGGTTCCGCACGCGATGGCAAGCGTGCGGCTCGGGAACGACGGCACGACTGACGTCCTTGTCTCTCGATGCCTACGGGGTGAGCTGTGGTGCTCACGCTGAGCGGCCGGCCGTCACTGTCGGGGCGGGCCAGCCATGGGAATCCCCCGCTCTCCAGGCAAGGTCGCCCGGAGACTCGGCTGGGTGGATAAGTTGCGGCGGGCCAGGATAGCGGGCGTTTTACGCGCGTCGCGCGCGGCTTGGCGCGACCCGGGGCGGCTCGTTGGGCTGCTTGGGATAGACCGGCGGCCACGGCGCGTCGAGCAGGCCGTTGGCGCGGTCGCGCTCGTGCAGCGCGAGCAACGGCTCCAGCGACTGCGGTTCGTCCTCGATCGCGGCCCACGGATCGCCGTCGCGTTCCAGCCTGCCCGGGACCGTGGCGAGCGTCAGCGCGTCGGGGTCGATCTCGTCGAGCTCGTCCCAGCTGACCGGCGTCGAGACCTGGCCGCCCGGCCGCGCGCGCACCGACCACGCGCCGAACACCGTCTTGTGCGGGGCGTTCTGGTTGTAGTCGACGAAGATCCGCTCGCCGCGCTCCTCCTTCCACCAGGCGGCGGTGAGGATGTCGGCCCGCCGGCGCTCGAGCTCGCGCGCCGCGGCCACCGCCGCCGAGCGGACCTCGTAGGAGTCCCAGCGCGGCTGCAGCCGGACGTAGACGTGCAGGCCGCGGTTGCCGGTCGTCTTGGGGAAGCCGGCGATGCCGAGCTCGTCGAGCAGCGCCTTGAGCTCCCATGCCGCGGTGCGCGCCTCGGCGAACGCGGTGCCCGGCTGCGGATCGAGGTCCAGGCGCAGCTCGTCGGCGTGGTCGGGGTCGTCGGCGCGATGCGGCCAGACGTGGAAGCCGAGGCAGGCGAGGTTGACCGCCCACGCGACGTGGGCGACGTCCGCCGCCACGAGCGCGCGCGACGGCGTCCCGTTGACGGTCTGCACAGTCGTCGTCTCGAGCCACTCGGGCACGCCGTCCGGCACGCGCTTCTGGAAGAACGACTTGCCGCCGGCGCCCTGCGGGAAGCGCTGCATGAGCACCGGCCGCCCGCCCATCGTGCGCATGAGCGGCTCGCCGACCGCGTCGTAGTAGCGGACGAGGTCGAGCTTGGTTTCCCCGCGCTCGGCGAAGAGGACCTTGCCAGGGCTGGTGATCCGCACCTCCCGCCCGGAAAGCTCGAGCACCTGCGCGTCGTCGCGGGCCACCGTTGGACGGTAGCGCCCCGATCACGGCAGACTTCGCTCGCCTTGCCATCCGCTGACCAGACCGAAGCCGCCGTCCGGCCGCCCGCGAGGGGCCCGGTGCGGCGCTTCGTCGCCGCTCACCTCGGATCGCGCCAGGTCTCGCGCGTCGTCTACGGCTCGATCATCGGGCTGGCGCTCGTCGTGGCCCTCGAGGCGCACCCGCCGCCGATCCGCGCGATGATCGCGACGCTCGTCGGGACGGCCGTCGCGGTCGCGCTCGCCGAGCTCTACAGCGAGCTCATCGGGTTCGAGACTGCGGGCCGGCGGGATGCGACGCGGATCGAGCGCGCCGACCTGCTGGCCGACATGGCGGCGGTGTCGATCGGCATCGCGTTCCCCGCCGTGTTCTTCCTGCTCGCCGCCGCCCACGTGTTCGACGAGGACACCGCGTTCACGATCTCGAAGTGGACCGGGCTCGCGCTGATCGGCGCCTACGGGTACGCGGGCGCGCGGCTGTCCGGCCGCAGCGTCGCCGGGTCACTCGTGCGAGCGGTCGGCGTCGCGCTCATCGGCGCCTTCCTGATCTCCCTGAAGGCGCTCGTCCACTAGGCCTCCGCCGCCGGCTCGCGCCGGCGCAACAGCCACTTGCGGATCTCGGACACGACGACGATCGGCAGCCCGGCGCCGATGCAGATCAGCCACTGGTTGCCGGTGAGGTCCTCGGTGTCAAGGATCCGGTGGCAGAACTCAAGCTCGGCCCCGAGGATGATCGCGAGGGCCGACGCGAGCGACGCGATAACGAACGTGCGGTCCTTGAACGTGTCGAGGCTGAACACCGACTCGCGGTCGTCGCGGGTCGTGAACGAGAACACGAGGTTGGAGATCGCGAACGTCGTGAGCGCCATCGTGCGCGCGAGCTGCTCGGTATGCGAATGCTCGGCGCCCGCGGCGACGGCCAGCGCCCCGATGGCCATCACGAAGCCGGCGATGACGAACCACGTGGTGTCGGTGCGCGTGAGGATCGGCTGCCCGGGCTTGCGCGGGCGGCGCTTCATCAAGCCCTCGCTGGGCTCGCCGTAGCCGAGGCCGACCGACTGGAAGACCTGCGTCGTGAAGTTGACCCACAGGGTCTGCAGCGGCAGGAACGGGATGCCGCTCGCGATGTTGAGGATGCTCGCGCCGAGGAAGGTGACGATCAGGCCGGCGAGCACACCCATCTGGAAGCGGATGTACTTGACGAGGTTGTCGTAGAGGCCGCGGCCCAGCTCGACCGCTCTCACGATCGTCGCGAAGTTGTCGTCGGTGAGGATCATCGCGGCGGCCTCCTTGGAGACCTCGGTGCCGGTGATGCCCATCGCGATCCCGATGTCGGCCTGCTTGAGCGCGGGCGCGTCGTTGACGCCGTCGCCGGTCATGCCGACGACGTGGCCCCTGCGCTTGAGGATGTCGACGAGCCGGACCTTCTGCTCGGGCGTGACCCGCGCGATGACGCCGATGCCGTCGATCTCCGCGTCGGCCTGCTCGTCGGTGAGCTCGGCGAACTGCGCGCCGGTGATCGCGCGACCCTCGATCCCGAGGTCCTGCGCGATGGCCTGGGCGGTGACCGCGTGGTCGCCGGTGATCATCCGGACCTGGATGCCGGCGTCGTGCGCCAGCGCGATCGCGGTCTTGGCCGCGGGCCGCGGCGGGTCGACGATCCCGACCAGCGCGAGCAGCGTGAGGTCGTCCATGAGCTCGAGCAGGTCGGTGCCCGCGTCGAAGCTCGCGGGGTCGAAGTCCTTGCGCGCGGTCGCCATGACCCGCAGGCCCTTCTTGGCCAGGCGCTCGTTCTCGTCGAGGTAGCGCGCCTTGAAGTCCTCATCGACCGTCGCGGCGACGAGCGACGGGTCGAGGTGCATCGACGAGCGTGCCAGCAGCTGGTCGGGCGCGCCCTTGACGAAGCAGCGCACGACGTCCCGCCCCGAGTCGTCGGTCATGTTGTGGAACGTCGCCATCAGCTTGTAGGCGGTGTCGAACGGCAGCTCGGCGACGCGCGGGTAGCGCTCGCGCGTCGCGGTCAGGCCGACGCCGCCCTTCTCCGCCAGCACCACGAGCGCGCCCTCGGTGGGGTCGCCGATCATCTCGCCGGTCGGCGTCAGCACCGCGTCGCACGCGAGCGCGAGCGGGAACATGAACTGCTCGAGCGGCACCTCCGGCTCGCCCGCCACGTGGGTGATGTGGCCCTCGGTCGAGTAGCCGCTGCCCGAGATCTCGTACCGGCGGCCGGGGATCGTCAGCTCGACCGCGGTCATCTGGTTGAGCGTGAGCGTCCCCGTCTTGTCCGAGCAGACCGCCGAGGTGGCGCCCAGCGTCTCGGTCGAGCGCAGCCGTTTGACGATCGCGTTGGCCTCGGCGAGCAGCCGCGTGCCGCGCGAGAGGATCGTCGTGACGACCGCGGGCAGGCCCGTCGGAATCGCGGAGATCGCGAACGCCACCGCGACCGTGAAGACCTCCTTGAAGCTCTGGCCACGCGCCAGGTTGATGACGATCGAGGCGACCAGCGCCAGGGCGGCGATGGTGACGATCTGCTTCGTCAGCTTCTCCAGCTGGACGGTCAGCGGCGACTTCGTCTCGTCCTGGGCCTGCAGCATCCCCGAGATGTGGCCGACCTCGGTCGCCATCCCCGTCGCGGTGACGACGAACTCGCCGGTCCCGCGGGTGACGTTGGTGTTCATGTAGACCATGTCGGTGCGGTCGCCGAGGGGAGCGTCGACCGCCTCGATCGGCTCGACGGTCTTGCCGACGGGCAGGCTCTCGCCGGTCAGCGCCGCCTCCGCGACCTCCAGCGTCGCGGCGGCCAGCACGCGGCCGTCGGCGGGGATGACGTCACCGGCCTCGACCGCGACGACGTCGCCCGGCACGAGCTGCTCGGCGGGCACCTGGGTAAGCGCGCCGTCGCGGCGCACGCGCGCCTTGACGATCATCATCTTCGCGAGCGCCGCCACGGCCGCCGCGGCCTTGCCCTCCTGGTTGAGACCGAGGACCGCGTTGACCAGTGTGAGCAGCAGGATCACGATCCCGGTGCCCGGCTGCTTGACCGGATAGATCGAGATCACGCCCGCCACCACGAGGACGATCTGCATGGGGTCCTCGTACTGGCGCAGGAACGCGTGCCAGCGCGGCTCGGTCTTCGCTTCAGCGAAGCGGTTGGGGCCGAAGCGCGCGAGGCGCTCGGCCGCCTCGTCGCCGGTCAGGCCGCGGGCGGGGTCGACGCCCTGCTGCTGGGCGACGGCCTCGGGCGCGAGCACGTGCCAGGTCTGGACCGCTTCGGGCGCCGGCTCATCGGCCGCGGGGGGTGGTGTCGTTGTCTCGGCCATGACCTCAGGCCGCCACGGTCTCGGCCTCGAGCACCTTGCGCGCCTCGAGGTTGGCGGCGTGGTCCTCGGCCGACACCTCCGGCCACTTGAGGTCCAGCGACTTCATGGTCTCGACGAGCACCTGCGCGACGAGCGCCTGCGTGACCTTTTTGTGGTCGGCCGGGATCACGTACCACGGCGCCCACGGCGTCGACGTCGCGCTCAGCGCATCCTCGAACGCGCTCATGTAGGCGTCCCAGTGCGCGCGCTCGGCGACGTCGGCCGCGTTGAACTTCCACTCCTTGCCGGGCGTGTCGAGCCGCGCGATGAAGCGGTCCTTCTGCACTTCCTTGGATACGTGGAGGAAGAACTTGACGATCTTCGTCCCCGTGCGGGCGAGGTGGCGCTCGAAGCCGTTGATGTCCTCGTAGCGGCCCTGCCAGAACTGCTCGTCGCGATCGCCCGGCGGAAGGCGCTGCGCCTCGAGCCACTCGGGATGCACCTTGAGCACGACGACCTCCTCGTAGTGCGACCGGTTGAAGATGCCGATGCGGCCGCGCTCCGGCAGCGCCTTCGAGATGCGCCACAGGAAGTTGTGGTCGAGCTCCTCGGTGGACGGCTTGCCGAAGGAGAAGACCTGCACGCCCTGCGGGTTGACCCCCGACATGACGTGCTCGATCGCCGAGTCCTTGCCGGCCGCGTCCATCGCCTGCAGGACCACCAGCACCGAATAGCGGTCGGTCGCCCAGAGCAGTTCCTGCGCCTCGGAGAGCTCCTTGATCCCCCGCTTCAGCGCGTCCTTGGCCTGCTTCTCGAGCTCGTGGTGCGCGAGGTCCTCGAAGTCGGGGCCCCCGGTCCAACCGGGGTCCCTGTCGGCGATGCCCGCCGCTTCGCCGGGTGCCACGACGAGCTGCTCGAGGAGTCTGGTCCGTCTGTCCACCGATCGTCCTTTTCGTTGGGGTTGCCGGGCGTTTCTACCACGCGCCCGGGGTTAGGGTGGCGGTGTGGAACGCGCGCACGATCTCGGTCGCTTGGTGCCGGGGCTCGCGCTGCTTCGGCGCCGGCGGGGCGGGGCGCTGCGCCGCGATGTCATCGCGGGCGTCGTGCTCGCCGCGCTGCTCGTCCCGCAGGGGATGGCGTATGCCGAGCTCGCGGGCGTTCCTGCGGTGACGGGGCTCTACGCGACGCTCGTCCCGCTCGTCGTCTACTTCCTGCTCGGCCCGTCGAAGATCCTCGTGCTCGGCCCGGATTCGGCGGTCTCGCCGCTCGTCGCCGCCGCGATCATCCCGCTCGCGGCGAGCGGCGATTCGTCGGCACGGATCGCGCTGGCCGGGATGCTCGCCATCCTCGTCGGGGCCCTCATGTTCGCCGGCGGACTGGCCCGGTTCGGCTTCGTGACCGAGCTGCTCTCCATGCCCGTCCGGCTCGGCTACCTGATGGGGATCGCCGTGACGGTCATCGTCGGGCAGTTGCCGAAGCTCTTCGGCTTCTCGATCGAGACCGAGAACTTCCTGCGCGGCATTCGCGACTTCATCAGGGGGCTCGACGAGACCAACGGGAAGGCGCTCGCCTTGGGCGTCGCGTCGCTCGTCGTGATCTTCGGCCTGCGCCGGGTGGCGCCGAAGGTCCCGGGCGTGTTCGTCGCGGTCGTCGGTGCGACCGCGGCGGTGGCGGCGCTCGGTCTTTCGGATGAATTGCCCGTGGTCGGCTCGGTCCCCGCCGGGTTACCGGGCTTCGGCGTGCCCGACGTCTCCTTCGACGACCTCAAGACGCTGATCCCCGCCGCGGTGGGGATCGCCTTCGTCGCGTTCACCGACACGAGCATCCTGTCGCGCAGCTACGCGAGCAGGCTGCGCCAGGAGGTCGACCAGAACCAGGAGCTCGCGGTCCTGGGCGTCGCGAACGTCGCGTCCGGGTTCTTCCAGGGCTTTCCCACCTCCACGAGCAGTTCGCGCACGGCGGTGGCCGAGGACGTCGGCGCGGGCAGCCAGATCGCCGGGCTCGTGGGCGCCGCCGTCCTGGCGCTGCTGCTGCTGTTCGGCACCGGCCTCGTGAAGGACCTGCCGATGTCGACGCTGGCGGCAATCGTGATCGTCGCGGTGCTCGGCCTCATCGACATCGCGGGCGCGCGCCGGTTGCTCGCCTGGCGCCGCTCGGAGTTCACCCTCGCGATGGTGGCGTTCGCGGGCGTCGCCGCGCTCGGTGTGCTCTGGGGCGTCGGGATCGCCATCGCGCTCTCGCTGCTGAACTTCATCCGTCGCGCCTGGCGCCCGCACGACGCGGTGCTCGGCCGGGTCGACAACCTCAAGGGCTACCACGACACCGAGCGCTATCCGGACGCCCACCTTATCCCGGGACTCGTGCTCTACCGCTTCGACGCGCCGCTGTTCTTCGCCAACGCCGACGCCTTCCGCGAGCGGGTCCGCGGCCTTGCGCGCTCCGGCGACGTGGCCTGGATCGTCGTGGCCGCCGAGCCGGTCACCGACATCGACGCGACGGCCGGCGAGACGCTGCTGGCCCTCAACGAGGAGCTCGACGCGATGGGCGTCGAGCTCGCGTTCGCGGAGCTCAAGGACCCGGTGCGAGACCGGCTGCGCGGCTACGGCATCGAGGAGTCGATCGGCGCGCAGCGGTTCTTCCCGACCATCGGCGTGGCCGTGGCCAGCTACCTGCACGAAACCGGCGTCGACTGGGTGGACTGGGAGGATCGTCGGCCTGACCACCACGCATTCCCCGAGCGCTGACCATCGCTGGCTGCCGTTCGGCGATCAATCGCGAGGGCGGCGCCTGCTCAAGCTGGCGGCCTGGCTCGGCGGGATCGCGCTCGGCGTCGTCGTGCTCGGCCTCCTCGGCGTCGACGTCCCGGGGTGGTTCTCGAAACTCTGGGACACGCTGACGGAGATCCCGATTGGCTATCTCGCCGCGGGCTTTGCGCTCCAGACCGTGCAGACCTCGCTCACCGCGCTCGGGTGGTTCTTCATCCTGCGCGCGGGCTTCCCGCGCTCCCCGGTGCTCTACCGGCAGATCCTCGCCGCGTACGCCACGGGCGTCGCGCTCAACGGCTTCCTGCCGGCCAACATCGGGACGGTCGTGATGCTGCTGATGTTCGTGGCGATCATTCCGGGCGCGAACTTCCCCGGCGTCCTCGGCGGGATGGTCGTTCAGAAGATCTTCTTCACCGTCGTCGGGACGCTCGTCTACGTCTACCTGTTCCTCTCCGTGCCGGGCTCCTTCGAGCTGCAGCTCGGGTTCCCGCACGACCATCCGTGGCTGACCGTGTTCATCCTCGTCGCGGCCGCCGGCTTGATCGTGCTCCTCGGGCGGATCTTCTGGCGCAAGCTGAAGGGCTTGTGGGAGAAGGCCAAGGAGGGCGGCGCGATCCTCGCCCGGCCCCGCGAGTACGCCGTCCGCGTGGCGCTGCCGTCGCTCGGCGCGTGGCTGGCGAAGCTCGGCGTGATTGCCGTGTTCATGGCGGGCTACGGGATCACCGTCACGTTCCACGCGGTGATGTCGGTGGTTGGCGGCAACTCGATCGCCAACACGGTCTCGGTCACGCCCGGGGGCGTCGGCGTCAACCAGGCGGCCAACGTCGCGGCGCTGCACGACGTGACCGACTCGGCCACCGCGACCGCGTACTCGCTCGGCCAGCAGGTCGCGGTGACCGCGTGGAACGTCGCCTTCGCCGTGGCGTTGGTGATCTGGGCGTTCGGGTGGGCCGGCGGCAAGCTCCTGGTCGAGCAGTCCTACACGGACGCCAAGGAGAAGGTCGCCGAGGAGAAGGCGCGGCGCGAGCGCGAGAAGGCCGCGAGCTGACCGCCCGGCCAGGGCGGGCCCTCGCGTCGAGCCGCCGTCACTGGAAAGCTGCGCACGCATGAACGCCTATGGGGAGCACGTCGCGTGGGAGCCCGAGGTGCCGCGTTTCCGGCTCTGGAAGCTGCTGCTGTTCTGGGTCGTCGCCGCGGTGTCCGTGGTCGTCGCCGCGTGGGTCCTCCCGGGGATGGAGCTGAAGGACGCCGGCGCCGCCTTCGTGGCCGCCGCCGCGGTCGCGGTGCTGAACGCCGTGCTGCCGCCGGTGTTCGCGGCGCTGCGCCTGCCCTACATGGTCGCGATCGGCTTCGTGTTGATCCTGCTGGTCGACGCGTTGGTCCTCGTGATCGCCGCCGACGTGCTGCCCAGCGGGATCAGGGTCGACTCGTTCGGGGACGCGCTGCTGGCGGCGCTGATCATCTCCGCGGTGATCATGTGCCTTCAGGTCATCGTCGGCACCAACGACGACGACGAGTACACGCTGCGCGTCACCCGTCGGATCGCGCGGCGCCAGGGCGCGCCCGAGCACACCGACGTGCCGGGGATCATCTTCTTGGAGATCGACGGCCTCGCGTTGCCCGTCCTGCGCGACGCGATGCGCGACGGCAGCGCGCCGACTATGGCGCGCTGGATCGCGGACGACGGCTACCGCCTCACCGAGTGGGAGACAGACCTCTCATCGCAGACGGGCGCCAGCCAGGCCGGCATCCTCCTCGGCTCCAACGAGGACATCCCGGCGTTCCGATGGGTGGAGAAGGAGACCGGGCGGCTCATCTCGTGCTCCTCGCCGCCGGCGTGCGCCGAGATCGAGCGCCGTCACGCGACCGGCGCCGGCCTGCTGGTCGACGGTGGCGCCAGCCGCGGCAACCTGCTCTCGGGGGAAGCCGACGAGGCGATCCTGACCGTCAGCCGCACCGAGGCCGAGAAGCGCGCGAACCCCGGCTATCGCGCGTTCCTGGCCAACGGCTTCAACGTCACGCGGACGCTGGTGCTCGTCTTCTGGGAGATCGTGCTCGAGGTCTCCGCGGCGCTGCGCGCGGCGCGCCGGGACGTCCGCCCGCGCGGCCACCGGGGCGGGATCTATCCGCTCATGCGCGCGGCGATGTGCGTGTTCATCCGCGACCTGATCGTCTTCGCCGTGCTGACCGACATGATGCGCGGGCGGCCCGCGGTGTACGCCACCTTCGCCAGCTACGACGAGGTCGCCCATCACTCGGGGCTCGAGCGCGCCGACACGCTGGAGGCGCTGCGCAAGCTCGACCAGCAGTTCGGGCGCATCGAGCGCGCGCGCCGCTATGCGCCGCGCCCGTACGAGATCGTGGTGCTGTCCGACCACGGGCAGACCCAGGGCGCAACGTTCAAGCAGCGCAACGGCTACGGCCTCGACGAGCTCGTCGAGCGGTCGCTGCAGGCGCAGGTCACAGGGATCGCCGAGGGCGACGAGCAGAACGTCATGGTGCGCCAGGCGATGGGCGAGGCGACGGGACGCCACGCGGAGAAGCGCCCCAAGGACGACGTGTCAGACCGCGAGGTCGTCGTGCTCGGCTCGGGCAACCTCGGGCTCGTCTACCTCATGAAGCACGATGCGCGGGTCACGCTCGAGGAGCTCGACGAGCGCTATCCGCAGCTCGTCCCGGCGCTGCGCGAGCATCCGCACGTCGGCTGGGTGCTGGTGCGCTCGCGTGAGCATGGCGCCGTCGTGCTGGGCGGGGATGGCGCGCACTACCTCGAGAGCGGGCGGATCGAGGGCACCGATCCGCTGGCCGCGTTCTCGCCGACCGCGCCGCAGCACCTGCTGCGCACCGACGGCTTCGCCCACGTGGCCGACCTCATGGTTGGCAGCTTCTACGACCCCGCGCTCGATGAGGGGTGCGCGTTCGAGGAGCTGATCTCGTTCCACGGCGGGCTGGGCGGTCCCCAGACGCGCCCGTTCGTGCTCTGCCCGCCCGGCCTTGAGCTCCCGGACGGCCCGATCCGCGGGGCCGAGGCGCTGCACGCCGTGCTCAAGGGCTGGCGCGCCGCGTTGCAGGGCGACGCGGCGACGCGCCCGGCGCTCGCGGCGGCCGATTAGTCGTCGTCCGCGTCCGGCGCGCGCACGACGAGCACCGGCCGTTCGCTCTGCTCGAGCAAGGCTCGTGACGTCGAGCCGAAGAGACGCTTCACGCGACCGAGGCCGCGCGAGCCGATGACGATGGCGCACGCGTCGTGCTGGTGGGCGACGCCGACGATCGTCGCGGCGATGTCGACCTCGTCGGCGACGGCGAGCGCCTCCGCGGTCGCGCCGAGCTCGCGGGCGGCCTGCGCGCCGGCCTCGGCGACGCCGACCGCGTGGTCGCGCTGCGAGCGGTCGATGCTCACGACCTCCTCGGGCGGCGGCGGGACGTACGCGATGCCCGCGATGTCGCTCATCGGGGTCAGCGCGTAGGCCAGGCCCTGCTCCCACACCGACACGACGAGAAGCGGGCGTCCGGTGAAGAGGGTCGCGGCGGTACGCAGCGCCGCGCCCGCGGGCGCGGATCCGTCGAAGGCGACGACCGCTGGGCGAGTGTCTTCGGTCATGCCCGGCATCACACCACGCTCGGCGCGCGCGCGTCAGGCGAGCGCCATCTCCGCGGAGTCCGATGGCGCCGGGTCCGGCCGGCGCATCATGCGGAAGCCGTTGGCGAAGCCGAGCAACCCGGCGAGGAGCGGAACGACCAGCGCCACCTGAAGCGCGAGCGGACGCGCGTCGGTGTTGATGCTGATGATCTCGTCCTGGATCTCCTTGGGCTGACCGGCGAGTTGTTCCTTCAGTTTGGTGTTGCTCATGACCTCGGCGTCGTGCTCGAGCGCGTCGGCGACCTGCTGTTGCGCGGCGGCCGGCAGCACGGTGCTGTTCTCGGCCTTCTGCGTGAACGCGATCGACAGGGTCGAAAGCATGATCGCGCCGGCGAACGCGAGCCCGAACGACAGCCCGAACGAGCCCGCCGCGGAGTTGACGCCCGCGGCCTCGCTGACGCGTTCGTCGGAGATCGGGGAGAGCGTGTAGTTGTTGAGCTGGGACACCAGGAGCCCGAGCCCGGCCCCGGCGACGATCAGCGGGATGACGAGCGCCCAGCCGGAGTGTGCGCGCGGGACGATTGGCAGGAGGCCCACGACGCCGACCGTCAGCAGAGCCGATCCGGCGCGGATCAGGGCCGCCGGGCGGCGCTTGCCGGCCCGCTTGCCCGCCACGATCGCCGTCCCGAACATCGTCAGCGACAGCGGCGCGAGCGTCAGGCCGGTCTGCAGGGCGTTGTACTCGAGCACCATCTGCAGGAAGATCGGCAGCGCGATCATCATCCCGCCCAGCGCGATGTTCTGGAGCAGCTGGGACGAGATCCCGAGCTTGAACAGGTCGAGCTTGAAGAGGTCGGGATCGAGCAGCGTCGGCTTGCCGGCGCGCTTGCGGCGCACGAGCCACCGGGCGAGCGATCCCATCGCCACGAGGCCGACCGCGATCAGCAGGCCGACGAACTCCCCGCCCTCCTGCCAAACGAGGATGCCGATGACCAGGCCGCCCATGCCGACCGCCGACAGCGCCGCGCCGACGAGGTCGATCGAGCGATCGCCGGTGTAGGGCACGTCGCGGACGAGCTTGATGTTGATGAGGACGACCGCGATCACCACCACCTCGAGCAGGAACCCGACGCGCCATGAGAGGAACGTGGTCACGAAGCCGCCGAGCAGTGGGCCGACGGCGGCGGCGATCGCGGCCGCCGCGCCGACCAGCGCGTACGCCTGCTTCTGGGCGGCGCCCTCGAAGTTGCCGTGGATCAGCGACTGCATCGCGGGCAGGAGCATTGACGCGCCCAGCCCGCCGACGATGGCCCAGAACACGATGATCGCGGTCAGGCTTTGGGAGAGCACCATCGCCAGGGCGCCGGCCGCGTACCCGAGCAGGCCGAGGACGAAGGCGCGCTTGCGCCCGATGAGGTCGCCGACCTTGCTGCCCACCAGGATGAACGCGGCCGACACCAGTGCCTCGAGCGCGATCGCGCTCTGCACGCCGCTGACCGTCGTGCCGAGGTCCTCGACGACCTTCGAGATCGACACGTTCATGAGCGACGTGTCGACGACGAGCACGAACATCGCCGCCGCCAGCAGAATCTGGAGGCGGCGATTGGCCGGTGCCACGTCCTGCGCGGCCGATGCTTCTACGCTCGACATGCCTAGGCGAACCGTATTCCGAACGTCCGATCGCCGGGCAAGGGTGCGGACATGCCTTTGTCGACTGGCACCCGGTGTTAGATGCGCGCCATGGCGGTCCCTCCGTCCGATCTCGATCAGGCACGGCGCACCTCGATGGCCGCGGAGCGGACCTGGCTGGCCTGGTGGCGCGCCGCGCTGGCCGCCACCGCGGGCGCCCTCGCCGTCGGTCGCCTCGCGCCCGAGGTGCTCCACGTCGCTCCCTGGCCCTACATCCTGCTTGGTTGCGGCTACGCCTCCCTCGCGATCGGGCTCCTGATCGTCGGCGCGCACCGCCAGCGGGAGCTCGAGCACGCGCTGCGGACCGGCGCGCACACGCCGCTGCGCTCTGCTGTCGTCGGCGTGTTCACCGTCGGCGGCGTCGCGCTCGCGGTCTTTACGGTCGTGCTGGTGATCGCCCAGACCTGACCGCTCACGCGGCCCGCAGTGCGCTGCGGCCCGCGAGCTGCTCGGCGAGGCGCTCGAGCGCCGCCTGGTTGCCCCGCCTCACGACCGCGCGCGTGACCGGCGCCGCGAGCCGCT
>DATFRW010000266.1:0-3910 GCA_035262945.1 Solirubrobacteraceae bacterium | reverse complement strand
ACCTGCTGACCGAGATGCACGAGCGCTGGCGCTTCTTCCGCACCTTCGTCTCCAACGTCGAGATGACGCTCGTCAAGACCGACCTCGACCTCGCCGCGCACTACGTCCGCGCGCTCGTTCCCGAGCGGCTGTACTACGTCTTCGACGCCATCCGCGAAGAGCACGAGCTGACGCTGACCGAGATCCTGCGCGTCAACGGCCAGCCGAAACTGCTGGGTGCCAACCCCCTGCTCGAGCGGACGCTGCGCGTCCGCGACGGTTACCTCGCGCCGCTGCACCTCTTGCAGGTCGCGCTCACCGCGCGGCGAAGAGAGGAAAGCCACAGCGACCCGGCGGTCGAGCGCGCCTTGCTGCTGACCGTCAACGGCATCGCAGCGGGTCTGCGCAACACGGGGTGAACACATGCGGCTTCTCATTGCCGTCGCGGCCGCGATGGTCGCGACGACCGGCATCGCGCACGCGCAGACGCCGGTGACCGGCCTGCCAGCGCCCACGCCGATCGCGGCGTACAGCGGACGGCTCGTGTGGAGCGCGCCGGATGCCAAGGGCGGCTACCAGCTCATGCAGCGCATCGGCGACGGGCCCGTCCAGGCGCTGCCGGTCACGGCGCGCAAGGTCCCCTTCGACGTCGACCTCGGCCCCACGAGCGGCGGCACGGTGTACGCCGTGTACTCGCGCTGCAAGACCGAGCCCGACTGGAACGGCCAGCAGATGCCCGCGTACGAGACCGGGAAGGGTTGCGACGTCTACAAGCTCGATCTCGGCTCGATGACCGAGACGCGCTACTCCAAGGTCAACGCCAGCGACGGCTCGGAGTACTGGCCGTCGTACTGGAAGGGCCAGGTCGCGTTCGTCAGGGCGTACGACGACGATCCGGGCAAGCCGTACATCTACGTCAAGACGATCTCGAGCAGCTCGCCTTCGCAGCGCCAGCCGGGCGGCTCGCGCGGCTCGCGCTCCTCGACCGCGCTGCAGGTCGAGCTCTACGGCAGCCGCCTCGGCTTTGCGTGGCGCTACCAGGCCGACCGCGATGCGCCCGCCTACGACCTTCGCGTCGACACGACCGGCGGCGACCACATCCGCCTGGACAGCACGCCGGGCGGCGGACTGTCGTCGACCGTGCTGGGCTGGCCGTCGTTCGAGAACGGGCGGATCTACTGGCTGCGCTCGTGCGTCGGTGACCCAGGCGGCTGCCAGTCGACGCGGCGCTTCCAGCAGTCGCAGTACACCGGCTCCCCGACGCCGCTGGTCGCCTCCTCGCCCGCCTACACGGCGGCGATGGAACGCGACCAGTCGATCACGTGGACCGAAACCGACGTGAGCTCCGGCTACATCTGCATGACCGACCCGGCGACGACGCCGCAGTGCGAGATCCAGCCGCTGCGGCCCGACTACGCGCCGCTGAATTAGCCCAGCGCCGCCTGCAGCACCCGCTTGGCGATCGGGGCGGCGGCCGTGCCGCCGAAGCCCGCGCCGACGAGCATCACGCCAACCGCGATCTTCGGGTTCTGCGCCGGCGCGAAGGCGACGAACCAAGCGTCGGCGTCCTTCGGGTTGGTCGAGTTGGGGCGCAGCTCGGCGGTACCGGTCTTGCCCGCGACGGTGACCCCCGGGATGGCCGCGGCCGTCCCCGTGCCCGAGCGCACGACGCCGATCATCATCTCGCGGACCTGCGAGGCCACGCGCGTGCTGACCACGCGCCGGCGCAGGACCTTGTCGTTTGTGACGATGCGCGGGCGGGCGCGGCGGCCCTGCTCAGCGATCGTCGCGCCGGCGATCGCCATCTGGAGTGGAGTGGCGAGATCGCGGTCCTGGCCGATGGCCGCCGAGCCCACCGCGAGGCTGTCCTTGAGGTCCTTGGGCTGCGAGATCGTGCTCGGCTTGGCATCGGGCACGCGGGGGCGCTCGTTGAAGCCGAACTTCTCCGCCATCCGCACGAGCTTCGTCGCGCCGACCTTCGCGCCCAGCGGCGCGAACACCGAGTTGCACGAGTCGATGAACGCCTGAGTGAGCGTTCCGCCGCAGGATTCGCCGCCGGCGTTGCGCAAAGTGACGCCCGAGAGGGTCGCGGCGCTCCGCACGGGGTAACTGGTCGAGGGTGTGGCCACGCCCGCCTGCAGCGCCGCGGAGGCGGTGATGATCTTGAACGTCGAGCCCGGCGGCTGCGGCGCGGAGACCGCCAATCCTGCGAGCGCGAGCACCGAGCCGTCGCGCGGGCGCACGACGGCTACCCCGCCGAGCTTGCTGCCGAGCGCGGCCGCGGCGGCGCGCTGCAGGCCGGGGCGGATCGTCGCGTGCACGGAGCGCCCCCGCTGCCGCTTCACGCTGGCGACCACCCGATCGCCGTATCGCAGCTGCGCTCCGGGCGTCCCCTGCAGGCGGTCCTTGAACATGCGCCCGAGGCCGGCGGCGATCGCGGCGGTCGACGGGTTGGCGTCGAGGAGGCGCCCGTCGGCTCCGAACACGTTGGCGGGCAGCGGGGCCTGGAGGACCTTGCGGCTGACCTGCTCGCCCTGACGCAGACCCGGCAAGCGAAGATGCGGAAGCCAGGCCACCTTTGCTCCATGATCCTCGTCGTGGACGGGCAGCTTGATCGCGCCGCGCAGCGTGCCGAAGTCGTGCGTGACGACCGCGACGGGCACCGTGAAGCTGCCGTCGCTGGGACCGCTGAGCGTGCCCACGCGAACGCTCCGCACGGTCGCCGCCTGGTCGGCGTTGCGGTACAGGCGCCGGAACTTGGCCCACGGGTAGTCCCTCTGGGTCTTGGCGTCCAGCGTCTGCCACATCGCGCGCTCGTCGCCCTTCGCCCAGGCCTGCGTGAAGCTCTGCGCCGCATCGCGCCGCCGGTTGGCGGCGCGGTCGCGGCTGATGAAATAGTAGGCCGCCGCTCCGGCCACCACGAGGATCCCGAGAACCACGAGGATCCCGCGCCACGGCACGTCGGTCCTCCGCCTGCGCCGGCCGCGCCCGGGCTCGAGCCAGGCGACCGACGACCGCCGCGGGGGCGCGGAGGCGAACATGGACCGACGGCGGCGGCGCAGGCGCGGCACGCCCCCTTGTGTAGCAGCGTGCGGCCTCCCTCGCGCCGTGCTTCCATTTTCGGTTCAACCTGATGGCCGGAGAGCAGACCTCAACCACTCAGCCCACGGCGAGCGGTCTCGTGTTCGAAGTCGACCGCTTCGAGTGGGTCGGGGAGCGCCTCGAGGTCGCCGGGCGCTGGTACGGCCTGCGCGGCCATCGCTTCGTCCGCCCGGTCTTGATCCTCGAGGCCGACGACGGCCCGCGGCGCATGCTGGCGGTGCTCGACCACAAGCCGTGGGCGGCGGAGGACGGCGAGCTGTGGTTCGCCGCGTTCCCGTGGGAGGGCGAGCCGGTCGAGAGCAGCGGCGCCGAGCTCGCGGTCGCGCCGAGCGTGGATGTCGCGCTGTCGCCGCCCGCGGTTCCTGGGCGCCCGCGCCGCCGCGCGTCGCGGACCCGCAAGCGCGAGGAGGCGCCGCCCGCCGACGAGGTCGCGGCGCTGCGAGCGCAGCTCGCGTCCGAGCAGCGCACGGTCCGGCGCCTGGCCGCGGAGCTCGATGCCGCGAACGATCGCCTCGCCGCCTCGGAGGCCGCCGATGCGCAGCGCGCCGAGCTCGAGCGCGTCCGCGACGCGGCGCTGGCCGAGCGCGACGAGGCGCGAGCGTCGCTCGAGGACGCGCGCCGCGCGGCCGCCGCCGAGGCGGACGACGCGCGGTCCCGTGCCGCGCTCGACCATGACTCGGTCCGCGACGAGCGCGACGCCGAGGTGCGAGCGCGGGAGGCCGCGCAGCACGAACGCGACGAGGCGCTCGACCAGCGCGCCGTGTCGGACTGGGAGCGCACGGCTGCGATCGCCGAGCGCGACGCTGCGCTCGCCGAGCGCGACCACGCG
>DATFRW010000265.1:0-24864 GCA_035262945.1 Solirubrobacteraceae bacterium | reverse complement strand
GCGCGACCTCGTTGTGGCGCGTCTTCGTCGGCACGCCGAGCTTGGCCAGCTCGCGCTCGGTCTCGAGCATGCAGGCCAGGATGCGCTCGGGGATCGACCCGAAGTAGTGGTCGTCGAGCTCGTGGCCCTTCGGCGGCTTGGTGCCGTAGAGCGTGCGCCCGGTGGTGTAGAGGTCGGGGCGCTCGAAGTAGTACTGCTCGTCGATCAGGAAGTACTCCTGCTCGGGGCCGACCGTCGTGAACACGCGCGCGGGTGCGCTGTCGCCGAGCAGGCCCAGCGCGCGGACGGCCGCGGTCGACAGGGCGTCCATGGACCGCAGCAGCGGGATCTTGTGGTCCAGCGCCTCGCCCGTCCACGACGCGAACGCGGTCGGGATGCAGAGCAGCGCCCCGTTCGGGTTCTCGATGATGAACGCCGGCGACGTCGGGTCCCATGCCGTGTAGCCGCGCGCCTCGAACGTCGCGCGCACGCCGCCGGTCGGGAACGAGGACGCGTCGGGCTCGCCCTGGATGAGCTCCTTGCCGGAGAACTCGGCGATCGCCGTGCCGTCGCCGGTCGGCGCGTAGAACGAGTCGTGCTTCTCGGCTGTCGAGCCGGTCAGCGGCTGGAACCAGTGGGTGAAGTGCGTGGCGCCGCGCTCCATGGCCCACTCGCGCATCTCCTTGGCCACCGCGTCGGCGAGCGAGGGGTCGAGCGCCTCGCCGCGCTGCAGCGTGTCCTGCAGGCGGTTGAAGACTTCCTTCGGCAGGCGGTCCTTCTGGACGGCGGCCGAGAAGACGTTGTCGCCGAACGGGTAGCTGCCCGGCTCCGTGAGGTCGGGCGCGCCGAGGGCTGCGCCGTTCGCGCTCCACTGTGCGGCGGTGACGTTCTGCTGGCGGGTGCGGGGCATGGGCGTGTCGGGTCCTCCTGGTCTCGAGAGCTGTCGCGCGCGTACGAACGCACCATGAGCCTAGGTCCGCGGCGGCCACCCCACCTTATCCACGCGTAGAAGAATCGCCAGCCCGCTTTCGCCCGGGTGGAGAGAGCGCCTCGACCGTGTGGAGAAAGAGGGGTGCCGATCTTTCGACACTCGGCGAAAGACGGTCCTCCGGCCGCGCCGCAGACTGCGAGGCGCACTCAACTCAGGAGGACCGATGCGACGTACCTCGTTAGTCCGTGCCGTTTTGCTGGGCCTGTTGGCCCTGCTCGTGCTGCCCGTAGGGGCCATGGCCGATACGTTCGATGCAGCCGGCGCGGGCGTGCTGCCCGACTCGGTGGGGATCAACTCGATGTGGGTCGTCGTCGCGGCCTGCCTCGTCATGTTCATGCAGGCGGGCTTCGCCTTCCTGGAGATCGGGTTCTCGCGAGGCAAGAACTCGGGCACCGTCGTGGCGAAGATCCTCACGAACTTCTCGATCGCCGCGATCATGTACTGGGCGGTCGGGTTCGCCTTCGCCTTCGGCGGCGACCTCGGCCACGTCATCGGGACTCACGGGTTCTTCCTGCGCGACTTCGGCGATCCGCAGAAGGCGTTCCCGATCATGGGCCTGTCGGACGCCACGATCGAGGCGAAGTGGTGGTTCCAGTTCGTCTTCTGCGCGGTCTCGCTGGCGATCGTGTGGGGCACGACGCTCGAGCGCATCAAGTTCGGCGTCTACATCATCTACTCGGTCGTCTTCGCGGCGCTGATCTACCCGATCGCCTCGGGCTGGGTCTTCGGCGGCGGCTGGCTGCAGGTCAACGTCGGCATGCAGGACTTCGCCGGCTCGACCGCGGTCCACCTCATCGGCGCCACCGGCGCACTGGCCGCGGTGCTCCTGCTCGGCGCGCGCAAGGGCAAGTACGGCGCCGACGGCAAGCCGCGGGCGATCCCTGGCCACAACATGCCGCTGTTCGGTCTCGGCGTGCTGATCCTGTGGCTGGGCTGGTTCGGGTTCAACCCGGGCTCGACGCTCGGCGCGCTCGATGGGCGCTTCACCGAGGTGCTGCTCGTGACGCAGATGGCCGCGGCCGCCGGCGTCCTGGGCGCGGTCGTCACGAACTACTGGAAGACGAAGACGATCGACATCGGCATGTGCGGCAACGGCGCGATCGCCGCGCTGGTCGGCATCACCGCGCCGTCGGGGTACGTCGAGCCGTGGGCCGGCGTGGTCATCGGCTTCGTCGCCGGCGTCATCGTCGTGTTCGGCGTCTACGCCATCGACAAGGTCATCGACGACCCGGTCGGCGCGCTGTCCGCGCACGGACTCGCGGGCATCTGGGGCACCCTGGCCTGCGGTCTGTTCACGGACCCGAAGCTCGCGGCGTTCAACGGCGTCGGCAAGGGCGGCCTCTTCTACACCGGCTCGTTCGAGCAGCTCGGCCGCCAGGCGCTCGGCGTGGTGACCGTGTTCGCGTTCGTCTTCGCCTGCAGCTACGCGACGTTCTGGCTGATCAAGAAGACCTACGGGCTGCGCGTCAGCGAGGAGGAAGAGGACGCCGGCCTCGACATCTCCGAGCACGGCATGTACGGCTACCCCGAGCAGTTCATCCCGGTTCCCGAGCTGGTGGGCTACGGTGCGGCTCCGACCGCGACCGTCGCGCCGGCGGCCGCGGCGCCCGTCCCGACGAATCAGGAGGTGCCGGCGTGAAGAAGGTAGAGGCCTTCATCCGCCACGAGGCGTTCGAGCCGATCCGGATGGAGCTGTTGAGTCTGGGCTTCCCCTCGCTGAGCATCACCGAGGTGAAGGGCTCGGGCAGGCAGAAGGGCATCACCGAGCGCTACCGGGGGGCGGAGTTGACGAACTACCTGCGCCCGAAGGTCAAGCTCGAGTGCGTGGTCGCCGACCGGGACGTGCAGACGATCGTCGACACGATCCTCAAGCACGCGCGGACCGGGGCCGTCGGCGACGGCAAGGTGTTCGTGCTCCCGGTCGAGGAGAGCTACCGCGTCCGGACCGGCGAGTCCGGCGAGGAGGTCCTCCAGGCCCACCCCGACGCGGCGGCCGCCCCAACGGGCTGAGGAGACCGTGAGTCGCATGCTCGGGGCGGCGGGATCCAACAGCGAGCCCGCCGCCCCGCGCGGCGGCGCAGGGGGCCTGGTCGAACGGCTGCGCACCGTGCACCTGGAGATGGTCGACGCCGTCCTGGGCGGCGACGGCCTCGGCCGGGTCGCGGCGCTCGCGGCCGGCTCCGCGGGCGCGCCCGTGGCGATCGTGATCCCGCGGCTCGGCGCGGCGGCCGCGGCACCGGAGCTGTCCGACGAGCAGCTCGGGACGCTGCGCCGCTACGTGTCCGATCGGGTGAAGGACCGCCCGGCGCAGGTCCCCGCGGTCGTCGCCGCGGAGGTGCCGATCATGTCCGGCGACGACGTCGTCGGCGCCGTGCTCATGCTCGGCGAAGGCGGCGCGGAGGCCGGCGACTTCCTGCACCTGGCGGCTGTCGCCTCGCTGACCGAGGTCGCAGTCGAGGAGGCCAAGGAGGAGGTCGAGCAGAACCTCCGGGGCTCGTTCCTCGAGGACCTGCGGTCGCGGCCGGACCTCGAGGCGCGCGACATCGTGCGCCGCGCCGGGCGGCTGGGCTGCGACCTCTCGCGCGGCGCGATCGTGCTGTGCGCCGAGCTGACCACGGACCGCCCGCGCCACGTCGTCGCGACGATCGCCGAGGACCACCCGGGCGCGCTGGCCCAGCACATGGACGGCCGGGTGTACGCGCTGCTGCCGGCGGTCGGCGGCGACGACGCGCCGGAGCGCACGCTCGAGCGGGCCCGCAGGCTGGCGGAGCGGCTGCGCCAGCACGGCACGGTCGGGCTGTCGAGCTTCTACGCGGACCCCGCGGAGTTCGGGCGCGCGATCCAGGAGGCCGAGCTCGTGCTCGACGTCCTGCGCCAGTCCGACGCCCCGATCGCGCAGGACATCGGCACCGGCACCTACCGGCTGCTCTTCCGCGTGCTCGCCTCGCACCCGGAGGAGGTGCGCTCGTTCTACGAGGACACGGTGGCGCCGATCGTCCGCTACGACGACCAGTACCGGACCGACCTCGTGGGCACGCTCGAGGCCTACCTCGAGCAGAACTGCAACATGAACGCGACCGCTTCGGCGATCTATGCCCACCGTCATACCGTCGCGTACCGGCTCGAGCGCGTGAAGGAGCTCACGGGCCTTGACCCGATGCTCTCCGAGGACCGCGAGCGCCTCGGCCTCGGGCTCAAGGCCTACCGCATCATCGCGCCGCGGCTGCCGAAGTAGCCGCGCGGCTCAGAACGGCTTCAGGACCAGCAGCAGCGCCAGCACGACGATGCCGAGCGCGGCGAACGCCAGCGTGCGCGTGAGCCACTCGGCCGCGAGGCTGCGGTGCGACGTCTGGCCGGCCTCGATGTGCCGGGCGCCGATCTCCGCGGTGCCGGGCGCCGCGGCGGCGGGTGTGCCCTCGCCGGTGCGGCGCGGACGGCGGCGGCCGAGCACGCGGACGGACTCGCCGGGGTTGCCCTCGACCGGCTGGGGTGGCGCGACCGGCTGGGTCTGCTCGACGGACTGGGTCTGCGCCACCTGCGCGATCTCCGTGGCGGCCTCGTCGTGCGCCACGTCGGCGCCGGTGACGACGGCACCGTTGGCCTCGCCCTCGTGGCCCGTGGTGGGCGCCTCCTCGACGGGCTCGCCGTCGAGCTCGGTCACCCGCCCGCGCGGCAGCGCGGCCTGGGCCGCCTCGGCGCGCTCGCGCTCGCGGTCGAGGTCACGGCGCAGCGCCTCGCTCTCCGCGCGCGCGTTGCGCAGCGCGCGCCGGGCCTCGGCCACCTCGGCCTCCATCGCCAGCGCGCGCTCCTCGCCGGCCCGCTCGAGCTCGGCGTCGCGGCCGGCGATCGCGGCGCTCTGCTCCTCGTCGCGGCGGACGAGCTCGGCCGCGTGGTCGCGGCGCACCTGGGCGAGCTCGTCGTCGAGGCTCGCGGCGCGGCGGGCGTGGTCGTCGCGGGCCAGGCGGGCCTCGTCGCGCTCGGCCTCGGCCGCCTCGCGGGCCTCGCGGTCCGTGCCGGCGGACGCCAGCGCGGCCCCCGCCGCGGCGCGCGCCTCGTCGGCCGTACGGCGCAGCGCGTTGGCCTCGCGGGCCAGGCGCACTTCGCGGTCGTCGGCGCCCTCGCCGAGGTTGGGCGTCGGAAGGCCGAGCAGCAGCTCGCGCCCGACGCCGAGCGAGAAGTCGCCGTCCTCGAGCAGGTCGAGCCCGACCGCGTAGGAAGCGCGCCACAGCTCGCCGTCGGGCCGCGCGAGCGCCTCCTCGGCGGCCGCCGGCGGCACCTCGCGCGAAAAGCGATCGTGCTCCACGACCAGGCGCGGCACCCCGAGGCGCCGGCGCGTGTCGGCGCGGAAGCGCCCTTCGAGCTCGAGCAGCACGACCTCGGCGCTCACCGGCACTGCGGCGAAGCGCAACACCTCAAAGCTCAGTCCACTGGCTACGGCGCTCATGGTTCCTTGGGGGCGTCGATGGGATCGAATGTCTGCGTGCGCTCAGGGTCCCCGGCGGGCTCCTGCTCCTCTTGGACCTCGGGCGCCTCCGGCTCGCCTGCGTCGAAGAGCGACCCGGACCGGGCGAAGCGGCGCGTCGGCGGCACCGGCTCGTCGTCGGGCTCCTCGGCCGCGTCGACCGTCCCCTCGCGCGCGTCGATCGCGGCGGCGCGGCGGCGGCGCTCGCGGCCGCGGACGTCCACGGTCACCGAGATGCTCGCCGCGCCCAGCAGGGAGCCGCCGGCCATGAGCGCGGTGGCGGCCAGCGCCAGCCAGGCGCCGGTGGCGAGGTCGGAGTCGGACACGACCGGCGGCGGGTCGATCAGCTGCACGGCGACGATCGCGAACGCCGCGCAGGTGATGACCGGCAGCGCCCGGCCGAGGGTGCCGGTGCCGAACCGCGGCGCGACTGCGAGCAGCCCGCAGATCGCTGCCGCCGCGAGCGCCAGATCGAGCGACTCGAACACCGCCCACGCGTCTCCGCCCGGCTTGTACCAGTCGATGAAAAGGCTCACCAGCAGCAGGACGGCACCGATGGCAACGAGCCCGGTGCCTGCGTCAAAGCGCTCGCGCAAAGGGATCCCTCCGGCTCTAGGGGTCGCTCTCAGTGAAGCACGACTTTCCCGCGGGTGGCGCGGTCGAAGCCGCTTTGCAGGCTTTATTCGCCGTCGCGCACGTGTTTCCCGGTCGCGATCCCAACACGACAAGATGCCGTGCATGAGCGACATCGAGAAGGTCGGGTTCGTCGGTCTTGGTCACGCGGGGTGGCCGATGGCGGGGAACGTGGCCGCCGCGGGCTACGCGCTCGCGGTCAGCGATGCCGATTCCGAGCGCGAGCGGGCCTTTGCCGCCGAGCACGACGGTGTCGAGGCCGGCCTCCACGCGTTCGGCGGCTGCGACCTCGTCGTCACGATGCTCCCCAACGGCGACGTCGTCCGCGCGGCGCTGCTCGAAGACGGCGGGCTCGCCGCTCGCCTCGCCCCGGGCACGATCGTCGTCGACACGAGCTCCTCGGACCCATATGGCACGCGCGCGCTCGGGGAGGAGCTCGCCGCGCGGTCGCTGACGCTGCTCGACGCGCCGGTGACGCGGCCCGACCACGACAAGGTCAACACGCGCCGCATCGCCTTCATGGTCGGCGGCGACGACCCCGACGCCATCGACCGCGCCATCCCGGTGCTCGAGGCGATGGCCGAGCGGGTGTTCCGCGCGGGCCCGCTGGGGCACGGGCACGCCATGAAGGCGCTCAACAACTTCGTCGCCTGCGCCGGCGAGGTCGCGGCGCTCGACGCGATGATGATCGGCGCGCGCTTCGGCCTCGACGTCGAGACGATGCTCGGCGTGTTCAACGCGGGGACCGGGCGCAACTTCGTCACCGAGCACGTCCTCGTCGACGAGGGCCTGTCGCGCCGCTACGCCACCGGCTTCCAGCTCGCGCTCATGGTCAAGGACATGGGGATTGCGGCGCACCTCGCTGAGGGCACAGGGTTCGAGACCACCTGGCCGGCGCAGGCACGCGACCGCATGGCCGCGGCGCTCGCCGCGTTAGGCGATCCGGCCGCCGACCACTCGCGCGCCCTCGAATACTGGGAGAGCATGGCCGGCGTCGAGCTCCCGCGCTAGCCGGTGCGGACGACCTTCCCGGTCGCCGGGTCCACATGCGACTGGGCGGGCTTTGAGGAGATGTCGACGGTGAACGACCCCGCGGGGGCCTGGTTGTCGTCGAGCATCGCCTTGGCCTTGCCGTTGAGCCCCGCCGCGACCTGCCACTTGACCGTGTGCGTGCCCGGCTGCACCGCGGTGACCCGCCACACGAACCGCTTCGTCTGGCCCGGCGCCAGGCGGCCCAGCGCCCACGTGCTCACATAGGCGGTGTCGCCGCCGCGCGGGCCGTCGTCGACGATCCACACCGCGCGCGACGGGTCGGCGACGCCGGCCTGCTCGGAGCGCGTCGTGAACGAGCTGACGGTCACGGCGACGTTCGGCACGTCCTTGTCGCCGGCATTGCGGACCGTGATGACCAGGCGCTCGGGCTGGGCAAGCCGCTGCTTCGTCGGGAAGCTCGCGCGCACGACGTCGACGCGGAACGTACCCGACGGTTCGTTGGCGTCCTGACGCGTGCCGCCACCGCAGCCGGCGAACGCAAATGCCGCCACCGCCACGCAGGACGGGGCGACACGGCGCACGAGCTGGCTGCACCCCACCACGGCGGCCGGAACGTACCACAGGCAAACGCTGCGTCAGGGCAGTCGACTGAACGGGGCAGTTCCCGTTTGTCAGCCGTCGCGGCGTTTGCTTAGAGTCCCGGGCTGCGGCGTCCGGGAAGGTGCGCCGTCTGTGGGTTCCTACACGAAGGTGGCCGATGGTCCGAGGCGTCGCCGACCGAGCATTTCTTCCGACGAAGAACCTGCTTGAAGAGGTCGGGGACATGATGATTCTCACGGGGAAGACGATCGTGTCTGCCCTGCGTCCGCCGTATCCGTACGGCGGCGAGTTCGTGAGCCAGTTCCTCTTCGCCCTGCGGCTCTGCTGGTTCCCGCTGCTCATCTCGACGGTCGCCTTCGGCTACGCGGCGCCGGGCCTGCAGGCCGCGAACTTCCTCGTCCTGTTCGGGGCGCTGGACCGGCTCGGAGGCTTCTTCGTGCTCGCCTCGATCCGCGAGTTCGCCCCGTTCGTCACGGCGATCGTGCTCGCCGGCGTGGCCGGCACCGCGATCACCGCCGACCTCGGCGCCCGCAAGATCCGCGAGGAGCTCGACGCCCTGCAGGTCCTCGGGGTCGATCCGGTCAAGAACCTCGTCGTCCCGCGCTTCCTGGCGCTCATGCTCGTGACCGGCCTGTTCGACGTCTACGCGCTGCTGTTCGGCATCTTCGGCGGCGTCCTGGCCACGCTCGTCAACCATGCGCCGCTCGGGCCGTTCTGGGCGACGTTCTTCACGAACGCGAACACCACCGACCTCTGGGGATCGGTCCTGAAGTGCACGCTGTTCGGCGCGATCATCGCGATTGTCTGCTGCTACAAGGGCATGACCGCGTCGGGCGGCGCTGCGGGCGTCGGACGAGCGGTCAACCAGGCGGTCGTCATCGCCTTCCTCGGCGTCTTCGCGTTCAACTACGTCTTCACGCAGACGCTGCTGGCCACGCACCCGGAGATCAACGTGATCAAGTGACCCCCTCCGCACCCCCATACGCGCGGACGGAGCGCATCGCCTTCGCTGGATCGGCGTCCTCGGGCTTGCCTTTGCTACCAGCAAAGGCCGCGCCCTGCGTCCTTGCCCAGCTCGACGCTGCGCACCGCCGCGCGCACGGGGGCACGAAGGAGGTCACTTGATGCCGGGCTGGTTCGCCATACCGCGCGACTGGATCGCAAGCTTCGGCGAGATCGCCAAGTTCTGCGGGCGCGTCCTCGGCATGGTCTACGGCCTGCGCGTCTTCCGCTTCTTCGGCGAGGCGCTGCGCCAGGCGGGGATCCTCATCCTCTCCTCGACGCTCGTCATCTGGGGCCTCGTCTTCATCATCGGCCTGCAGTGCGGGATCGAGGGGGCGTACTTCAACCGCTCGGTCGGCGCGCCCGCGTACGCGGGCGTGTTCAGCGCGTGGTGCGACCTGCGCGAGCTCGTGCCCTACGCCTTCGGCTACATGATGGCCGCGAAGGTCGGAACCGGCATCGTCGCCGAGCTCGGGTCGATGCGGATCTCCGACGAGATCGACGCCCTCGAGGTCATGGGCATCGACTCGATGCTCTTCCTGTGCGCGACGCGCCTGCTGGCGGCGTGGATGGTGCTGCCCTTCATGTACATCGCCGCAGTGGGGGCCGGCTTCTTCGCCAGCTACCTGGCGGTGGTGCAGCAGATAGGCGAGGTCTCCAGCGGCGGCTTCTTCCTGATCTTCTGGATGTT
Source organism: Solirubrobacteraceae bacterium (assembly GCA_035262945.1). Classification (GTDB taxonomy): domain Bacteria; phylum Actinomycetota; class Thermoleophilia; order Solirubrobacterales; family Solirubrobacteraceae; genus JAOPZW01. The sequence continues at coordinate 15,513 of DATFRW010000265.1, read as the reverse complement.
CCAGAACCCGCCCGACCTCTTATACAGCGTCATCAAGGGCATGTTCATGGCGACGGCGATCGTCCTCGTGGGGTGCTATTACGGCTACACCGCCAGCGGCGGGCCGGTCGGCGTGGGAACGGCGACGGCGAAGTCGATGGTGCTGAACATCGTGCTCGTACATCTCATAGGGATGCTCGGCACGCAGGTGTTCTGGGGCGCGAACCCGAGGGCCCCGATCGGAGGATGAGCATGGACGACGAACGCCGCAGCGCCGACGAGCACGCCGACGAGCCCCTGCGCGAGGAGGACCTCGTGCGCGACGAGGAGGAGCGGCGCGCCGCGGACGAGACCGGGCGCGTCTCCGTCGTCCGCGACGAGCCCAGCCACGGTGACGACGAGTTCCGCTGGCACACCGGCGTGAACCGGCCCACGGGCGTCGCCGACGCCGTCGAGTTCATCGACGTGCACAAGGCGTTCGGCCGCAACAAGATCCTGCGCGGCCTGAACATGGCGATCCCAGACGGGAGGATCTCGATGATCCTCGGGCCGTCCGGGACCGGGAAGTCGGTGTGCATCAAGCACATGGTCGGCCTGCTGTACCCCGACGAGGGCGACGTGCTCGTCCACGGCGAGTCGGTGCCGAACATGACCGACGACGAGCTGTTCGACATGCGCAAGAAGTTCGGCGTCCTCTTCCAGGACGGCGCGCTGTTCGGCTCGATGAACCTCTACGACAACGTCGCCTTCCCGCTGCGCCAGCACACCGACAAGGGCGAGGACGAGATCGGCGAGATCGTCAACCGCCGGCTGACCGAGGTCGGCCTCGCGGACTCGGGCGACAAGATGCCCAACGAGCTCTCGGGCGGGATGCGCAAGCGCGCGGGGTTCGCCCGCGCGCTCGTACTCGACCCGGACATCGTGCTCTTCGACGAGCCGGACTCCGGCCTTGACCCCGTGCGCACGGCGCTGCTGTGCGAGCTCATCCAGGAGATCCACGAGGAGAACGGCGGCGCCTACGTAGTGATCACCCACGACATCATGAGCGCGCGGCGGGTGGCCGAGCACATCTCGGTCCTCTGGCGGGGGCGGATCGTCGAGTCGGGCCCCGCCGAGGAGCTCTTCAACTCCGACAACGCCTTCGTACGCCAGTTCCTCTCGGGCGAGTCGCAGGGCCCCCTGGGCATGGAGTGACCCGCTCATCGCCACCACGAAGCTGACAGCCGCCCGCGCCGCCGCGATCGGCGCGCTCATCATCGCGGTGGCGGTGGTGGCATGGCTGTTGCTGCGCGGCACCGGTGGCACCACCTACAAGCTGCGCTTCCAGAACGCGGGTCAGCTCGTCAAGGACGACGACGTGCAGATCGGCGGCCGACGGATCGGCTCGGTCCGCGACATCAAGCTGACCAACGACAACCAGGCCGAGATCACGGTCAAGGTCAGCAACGACTACGCGCCGCTGCACGAAGGCACGACCGCGGTCATCCGTGCGACGTCACTGTCGGGCATCGCCAACCGCTACATCGCCCTGACGCCGGGGCCGAACTCGAACCCGGCTCTGGCGGACGGCGCGACGCTCACGCAGAGCAGCACCACCTCGATCGTCGACCTCGACCAGCTCTTCAACGCGCTCGACCCCAAGACGCGCAAGGCGCTGCAGGACGTCATCCAGGGCAGCGCGACGTGGTACGACGGCCGCGGCGTCGAGGCCAACGCGGCGACGAAGTACTTCAGCCCGGCGATCAGCTCGACCCGGCGCGTCGTCAACGAGCTCATCTCGCAGCAGCAGGTGCTCTCGGACTTCCTGCGCAACACCTCGCGGACCGCGGGCGCGATCGCTGCGCGGCGCAACGACCTGTCGGCGCTCGTCGCCAACACGAACACCACCGCGACGGCGATCGCCGACGAGAACGCCGCGTTCGACGAGTCGCTCGCCCTGCTGCCGGGGACGCTGCGCAAGGCCAACACGACGTTCGTGAACCTGCGCTCGACGCTGGACGACCTCGACCCGCTCGTGGCGGCGTCCAAGCCGGCGACCAAGGACCTCGCCCGCTTCCTGACCGATCTGCGCCCGCTGCTCGTCGAGGCGGAGCCCACGATCGGCGACCTCAACACGCTCGTGCACCAGCCGGGCCCGGGCAACGACCTCACCGACCTGCTCAACCAGGCGCCGGCGCTCGAGCGCGTGGCCAAGCCGTCGTTCGCGCACTCGATCCAGGCCCTCCAGCAGCTCACGCCCGTCCTGAAGTTCATCCGGCCCTACACGCCGGACTTCATCGGCTGGCTGCGCGACTTCGGCCAGGGCGCCTCCAACTACGACGCCAACGGCCACTTCGCGCGCATCCAGCCGATCTTCAACGCCTACTCGTTCAGCGACACCCCGGCCGGCGGCACGCTGACGCCGATCCCGCCCAGCCAGCGCTTCGCCGGGCTCGAGAAGGCCGTCAAGCGCTGCCCCGGCGCGGCCTCGCAGGCGCCGCTCGATGGCTCGGCTCCGTGGCGCGACACCGACGGCACCCTGGACTGCGACCCGAGCCTGGTGCCCCCCGGCCCATGAAGCGCGTCCTTGGGATAGTGGCCGTGCTTGCCGCCGTCGTCGCGGTCCTCGTCGTCGTGTTCGGCACGGGCAACAACGGCGGGACCTACCGGGTGCGGGCGATCTTCATGAACGCGTTCTCGGTCATCAAGGGCGAGGACGTGAAGATCGCGGGGGTCAGGGTCGGCAAGATCGAGTCGCTCGACGTCACGCCCGACAAGAAGGCCGCGGTCGTGCTGCGCATCGACAAGCCGGGCTTCGACGACTTCCGCGCCGACGCGACGTGCACGATCCGCCCGCAGTCGCTCATCGGCGAGAAGTTCGTCGAGTGCACGCCGACCCAGCCGCGCCCCGAGAACGCGCAGAAGGCGCCGCCGCTGCGCAAGATCACCAGCGGCCCCGGCAAGGGCCAGTACCTGCTGCCGGTGTCGCAGACCTCCAAGCCGGTCGACCTCGACCTGGTCAACAACATCCTGCGGCTGCCGTATCGCGAGCGGCTGACGATCATCCTCAACGAGCTCGGCACCGGGCTGGCCGGTCGCGGCGGCGACCTGCGCCAGGCGATCGTCAACGCCGACCCGGCGCTGAAGGAGACCGACCGCGTGCTGGCGGTGCTCGCCGCGCAGAACCGGACGCTGGCCAAGCTCGCGGACGACGGGGACACCATCCTCGCGCCGCTCGCGCGTGAGCGCGCGCACGTCGCGGGCTTCGTGACCCACGCCAACACGGTCGCGGAGGCCACCGCGGAGCGCTCGGGGGCGCTGCAGCAGAACATCGACTTGCTGCCGGCGTTCCTGCGTGAGCTGCGCCCGACGATGCAGCGCCTCGGCGGCCTGGCGGACGAGATGACGCCGGTGCTCACCGACCTCGGCGACAACGCGACGTCGATCAACCAATTCATCGAGGGGCTCGGCCCGTTCTCGCAGGCCGGGATCCCGGCGTTCCAGTCGCTGGGCGCGGCCGCCGACGTCGGCGGCCCGGCGCTGGTCAAGAGCCAGCCGATCATCGCCGACGTCGGCAAGCTCGCGTCGACCGCCAAGCCGGTGGCCAACAACCTCGATGCGCTGCTGACCTCTGTGCGCGACACCGGCGGCATCGAGCAGCTGCTCGACTTCCTCTTCTACACGGTGTCCTCGACGAACGGGTTCGACTCGTACGGGCACTACCTGCGCGCCGGGCTGATCCTCAACACCTGCTCGACCTACTCGATCACGCCGGCCTCCGACTGCCTGGCGAAGTTCAACACCGGCGGCTCGGGCAGCGCGCGGGCGGCGAGCGCGGCGACGCCGAGCTACGACGACACCAGGCGCTCCGACGACCTCCGGCAGCTCGATGCGCTCCTGCACGGCAAGCAGCTGCCGCAGGCGAGCGCACAGCCGCAGCCGGTTGCGCAGTCCGCGCCGGCGGCGCAGCCCCAGGCGACTGCGTCGCAACCCCAGGCGACTGCGTCCCAGCCGACGGCCGAGACGGCCAAGCCGCTGCTCGACTACCTGCTGGGAGGCGGGGGCTGATGCGGCGCCGCGGCGCGGGCTCGATCGCGGCCAACCCCGTGCTCATCGGCGCGGCGACGACGCTCGTCGTCATCGTCGCGGTGTTCCTGGCCTACAACGCGAACACCGGCCTGCCGTTCGTGCCGACGTACGAGCTCAAGGCCGAGGTCCCCAACGCGGCCAACCTCGTCAAGGGCAACGACGTGCGCATCGGCGGCACGCGGGTCGGCGCGGTGACCGACATCGAGCCCCAGCAGCACCCCGACGGCGCGGTCACCGCGGTGCTGACATTGAAGATGGAGCGGTCGGTCAAGCCGCTGCCGGTCGACTCCACCGTGCTCATCCGCCCGCGCTCCGCGCTCGGGCTCAAGTACGTGCAGCTCACCCGGGGGACGTCGAGCCAGGGCTTCGACGACGGCGCGACGATCCCGCTGCGCAGCGCGCGGCCCGAGCCGGTCGAGATCGACGAGGTGCTGAGCACGTTCGACGACCGCACGCGCGCGGCGCAGCAGAGCAACCTCCTCGAGTTCGGCAACGCGTTCGCCGGGCGCGGGGCCGACCTCAACCGCGCCATCGAGGAGCTCAACCCGCTGCTGGTGACGCTGACGCCGGTGATGCGCAACCTGTCCGACCCGGCGACGCGCCTCGGGCGCTTCGTGCGCGCGCTGGGCCGCACGGCCGGCGAGGTGGCGCCGGTCGCGGTGCAGCAGGCCGAGCTCTTCCGCAACCTGGACATCACCTTCGGCGCCCTGGCCAACGTGGCGCGGCCGTTCATCCAGGACTCGATCACCGGCGGCCCGCCGGCGCTCGAGGAGGGGATCAAGGACTTCCCGCAGCAGCGGCCGTTCCTCGCCAACAGCGAGGCGCTGTTCCGCGAGCTCCAGCCCGGCGTGCAGGCGTTCTCGCAGGCGTCGCCGGCGCTCGCCAAGGTCGTGACGGTCGGCACGCCGACGCTGAAGCGCTCCGTGGCGTTCAACCAGCGCCTCATCCCCGCCTTCCAGGCGCTGGAGCGCTTCGCCGAGGACCCGCTGGTCACGCTCGGCGTGCGCGACCTCCAGAGCACGGTCACGCTGCTGAACCCGACGCTCGCGCACCTCACGCCGGTCCAGACGGTGTGCAACTACGTGACGCTGTTCCTGCGCAACACCGCCAGCCTGCTGAGCGTCGGCGACCGGAACGGCACCAACCAGCGCTTCATGATCATCGCCACGCCGCAGGGGCCCAACAACGAGGGTGGGCCGTCGTCGGCGCCCGCCAACGGCGGCGTCCCGGGCAAGCGCGACAACTACCTCCACACCAACCCGTACCCGAACACCGCGTCGCCCGGCCAGACGCCGCGCGAGTGCGAGGCGGGCAACGAGCCCTTCATCGTCGGGCAGCAGGTCATCGGCAACGTGCCGGGCAACCAGGGCACGACGACCGAGAAGACGACGAGGCGCGGATCGTGAGCGAGCGCGTTCCCCGCAAGCACCGCACCGGCGCCCGCCCGTTCGTCGTCGGCCTCGTGACGCTGATCGTCATCGCGCTGGTCGGGTACTTCGGGTTCAGCAAGCACGTGCCGTTCACGCACGGCTTCCGCGTCAACGCGGTCTTCGAGTCGGCGAACTCGATCCGCAAGAACTCGCCGGTGCGCATCGCGGGCGTCAACGTCGGCAAGGTCACGAAGATCGAGGGCAAGTCCGGCACGGACGCGGCCGTCGTGACGATGGAGATCGACAAGAAGGGCCTGCCGCTCCACAAGGACGCGACGATGAAGATCCGGCCGCGGATCTTCCTCGAGGGCAACTTCTTCGTCGACGTCTCGCCGGGCACGCCGTCGGCGCCGACCATCTCCGACGGCGACACGATCCCGGTGACCCAGACGGCGACGCCCGTCCAGCTCGACCAGGTGCTGACGGCGCTGCCCTCCGACACGCGCAGGTCCCTGCAGCAGACCCTCGAAGGGCTGGGGACCGGGCTGGTCTACACGCCGTCGAAGGCGCAGGACACCGACGCCGACCCGAGCGCGCGCGGCGAGAGCGCCGCGCAGTCGCTCAACGACGCCATCCGCTACGGCGAGCGGTCGCTCAAGGGCACCGCGATCGTCGCCGACGCGTTCCTCGGCACCGAGGACCACGACCTCTCGCGGCTGGTCCGCGGGCTGAGCCGGACCACGGAGGGCCTGGGGCGCAACGAGGTCCAGCTCCAGGACCTCATCACGAACTTCAACACGACGATGGCGGCCACCGCGTCGGAGGCCTCGAACCTGAGCGAGTCGATCGCGCTGCTCGCTCCGACGCTGCAGAACGCCGACCGGGCGCTCGACTCGCTCAACGCGTCGTTCCCCAACACGCGCGCGTTCGCCCGCGAGATCCTGCCCGGGGTCGAGCAGACCGCGGCGACCATCGACGCGTCGTTCCCGTGGATCGCGCAGACGCAGGCGCTGCTCGGGCCCGACGAGTTGCAGGGCGTCGCGACCCAGCTGAGCCCGGCGACGGCCGACCTCGCGAAGGTGGTCGACGCGAGCCTCGACCTGCTCCCGCAGGCCGACCTGGCGTCGAAGTGCACGACGGGGCTGATCCTGCCCGCCGGCAACATCAAGATCAACGACCCGCCGCTGAATACCGGCGTCGAGAACTACAAGGAGTTCTGGTACGCCATGGTCGGGCTGTCCGGCGAGGGCCAGAACTTCGACGGCAACGGCATGTACGTCCGCTTCCAGCCGGGCGGCGGCACGCAGACGATCTCGGTCGGCGGCCCGCTCGGCGAGAAGGCCTTCGCCAACGCCGTCGCCACGCCGCTCGGCACGCGGCCCGCCTTCCCGAGCAAGAAGCCGCCGTTCCGCTCCGATGTGCCCTGCTACCGCAACGCGCTGCCGAACGTCAACGGCGCGGCGACCGGGCCGGCCGACGGGAGCGGCCGATGAGGATGGCGATCCGCAAGCACGCGGGCGAGTTCGCGCTGCTCGTGGGCCTGATCGTCGTCGCGCTGGTGGTCGGCGGCTACATCCTGTCCAACCAGCGCTTCTACCTGCCCAACTGGGTGCCGATCATCGGCTCGGACTTCGTCGAGTACAAGGCGCAGTTCTCGACGGCGCAGTCGGTGACGCCGGGTCAGGGCCAGACCGTGCAGATCGCGGGCGTCGACGTCGGCGAGATCACCGACGTCGAGCTCAAGGACGGCCGCGCGGTCGTGACGATGAAGATCCGGCGCAAGTACACGCCGATCTACAAGAACGCCACCGCGCTGCTGCGCCCGAAGACCGGCCTGAACGACATGGTCATCGAGCTCGATCCGGGCACGCGGGCGGCGGGGCCGGCGGAAACGGGCTACACGGTCCCGGTCGACCAGACGCTGCCCAACGTCAACTTCGACGAGATCCTCTCGTCGCTCGACGTCGACACGCGCAACTACCTGCAGCTGCTGCTCGGCGGAGCGGGCCAGGCGCTCGACGGCCAGGGCCGCGAGCTGTCGGCGACGCTCAAGCGCTTCGAGCCGACGGGCCGCTACCTCGCACGGCTCAACGGGCTGCTCGCGACGCGCGAGCGCAACATCCGCCGCTCGATACACAACTTCTCGCTGCTCGCGCAGGCGCTGGGCGAGAAGGACGACGACATCGCCGCGCTCGTCGACTCCTCCAACCGGGTCTTCCAGGTCTTCGCCTCGCAGGACGCGCAGCTGCGCGCGACGCTGCAGGAGCTCCCGAGCACGCTCGACACGACGAACACCGCCCTGGTCAAGGTGAACAAGCTCGGCAACGTGCTCGGGCCGACGCTCGGCGCGCTGCTGCCGGGGGCCCGCGCGCTGGGGCCGTCGCTCGAGCAGACGCGCCCGTTCCTGCGCGAGACGACGCCGATCATCCAGAACCAGCTGCGGCCGTTCGCGCGCGAGGCGCTGCCGGTCGTGACCGAGTTGCGGCCCGCGGCGGCCGACCTCGCGCAGGTCACGCCGAAGCTGGCCAGCTCGCTGCACGTGCTCAACGCCGCGCTCAACGAACTCGCCTACAACCCGCCCGGCAAGGAAGAGGGCTTCCTGTTCTGGTCGTCGTGGGCCAACCACAACGGCGCATCGCTGTTCGGCACCCAGGACGCGCACGGGCCGATCCGCCACGGGCTCGTCCTGGCGTCGTGCTCGACGCTCGCGGTGCTCGAGCAGCTCCCGACGCTCGTGCCGCAGCTCGGCACGCTGGGCACGCTGCTCAACGAGCCGCCGACGAGCCAGGTCTGCCCGGGGTCGGCCCCGCTGGCGCCGGCGGCGCGCGCCGCGGGAGGGACGCGCTGATGCAGAAGCAGGCGCCGAGCCTCGGACGCATCCTCGTCATGGTCGGCTTCGCGCTGTCCTGCTTCGGCCTGCTGCTGTTCCTCTGGATCGCGTTCGGCGGTCCCATCCCGCTCAAGCCGAAGGGCTACCGGTTCACGGTGTCGTTCAAGGAGGCCGGGCAGCTCGCCCAGGAGGCCGACGTGCGGATCTCCGGCGTGTCGGTGGGCAAGGTCAAGACCATCACGGCCGACAAGACGACCGGCGCATCGGACGCGACGATCGAGCTCCAGCCGCGGTACGCGCCGATCCCGAAGGACGCGCGGGCGATCCTGCGCCAGAAGACGCTGCTGGGTGAGACATACGTCGAGCTGACGCCGGGGCATCGCAGCACCGGATCGGTGCCGGAGGGCGGGCGGCTGCCGGCGAGCTCCGTCTCGCCCACCGTCGAGCTCGACGAGATCTTCCGCGCCTTCGACCCCAAGACCCGGGAGTCGTTCCGCATCTGGATGCAGCAGCTCGCGCTGGCCACCCAGGGCCGCGGGCGCGACATCTCCGACGCGATCGGCAACTTCGCCCCGTTCGAGCAGGACTCGACGACGCTGCTGAAGATCCTCAACGCGCAGCACGACGACGTGCAGGGCGTCGTCCGCGACACCGGCGAGGTGTTCGACGCGCTGTCCGAGCGCGACGGCCAGCTGCGCTCGCTGATCGACAGCTCCAACCGCGTGTTCGCGACGACCGCCCGGCGCAGCCGCGAGCTCGAGGAGACGTTCCGCGCGCTGCCGACGTTCGAGCGCGAGTCCAAGACGACGCTGGCCCGGCTGACGACGTTCGCGAAGCAGACGAACCCGCTGGTCACGCAGCTGCGGCCGGCCGCGCGCCAGCTCGGCCCGACGATGACCGCGCTCGGCGTCGTCGCCCCGGAGCTCGCCGAACTGCTGACCAACCTCAACCCGCTCTTCGATGCGTCGGTGAAGGGCCTGCCGGCGAGCGAGGCGTTCCTCGACGAACTGCACCCGCTGCTGGCGAACTTCGATCCGCCGCTGCGTCAGCTCAACCCGCCGCTCGAGGGCCTCGGCCACTACCCCAACGAGCTCAGCGCGTTCTTCGCCAACAGCGCGGCGGCGACGCAGGCGACCGGCCGCGTCGGCAGCAAGCAGGTGCACTACCTGCGCACCGCCAACCCCGCGAACCCGGAGAACCTCGCGGTCTATCCGCGCCGGCTCTCCACGAACCGGCCCAACCCCTACATCTTCCCCGACGCGTTCAAGAGCCTCGCCTCCGGCCTGCTGTCCTATGAGACCCGCCAGTGCGGGCCGGGCGCGTCGCCGACGCTGGTCCCCGACACCTCGCTCATCCCGGCGACGCTGCAGGCGAACATCCAGACGTTCTTCTTCGGCCCGCTGACCAACGGCGCCGTGGCGGCGCCGCCGTGCAAGCAGCAGCCCAAGTTCCCGTTCGGCGGCGAGCTGACCCAGTACCCGCACGTCACCGCGGCGACGGGGCCGACCGCGCGGGCTGCGCCCGTCCGCACCCGCTGACTCACCCCTGCAGCGGCGTCAGCCCGTGGCGACGCATCACCGCGGCGATCGCGGCGGGGTCGGGCGGTCCGCCGGCGGCGAGGACCTCGGCGACGTCGCGGAAGTAGCCGGGTCCGAACACGCCGGGGGTGGCGATGGCCAGGAACTTGACGTCGGCGCTGCCGCGATTCTCAAACCCGTGGACCTGGCCGCGCCGGATGCAGATCGACTCGCCGGGGCCGACCTCATGGGCATCGCCGTCGACCGTCCAGGCGCACACGCCCTCGAGCCCGTAGATCGTCTCCTCGAACCCATCGTGGCTGTGAGGCATGGGCACCTTCGCGGAGGCCGGGACCGAGCACTCGAACATCGTCACGCTCCCGCCGGAATCGTCGGCGTCGACGAGGAAGTCGATCGCGATCGCACCTACCTGGATGGGCGACATGGCCGGGGAGTGCATTCGGGTTCTCCTGTTCGGTGAGCGAGGGTAAAGCGACTTGACGACCGTAGCGTCGTCCCGTAGTGTTGTCAAGTGACTTGACCGTCACGCCCGCCTACCCACTCGGACCGCCCCTCATCGGAGCGCTCCTGCGCATGCCCGCCGACGCCGTGCGCGCACGGATGATCGCCGGGCTCCACGCGGCGGGGTTCACCGACCTCGTCCCCGCGCACCTCGCCGTCCTGCGCTTCCCCGGTCCCGAGGACCGTCGCCCGTCGGAGATTGCGGCGGAGGCGGGCATGACCAAGCAGGCGATGAACTACCTGCTCGGCCAGATGCAGCAGCTCGGATACCTGGTCCGGGACGACGACCCCGTCGACCAGCGCTTCAAGCGCATCCGCCTCACGCAGCGGGGGCACGCCGTCGCGCGAGCGATCCGCACGACCATCGCGGAGGTCGAGGCCGAGTTGGAAGAGCAGCTCGGGGCCGCTCGGTTCGATCAGCTGCGCCAGCTCCTGATCGAGCTCAACGCCACCCCGGTCGTCCGCGGTGGCCTAGGCAGCCAGGCGCACGGCCAAGGCGGGTAGCACTTCGCCGAGCGAGGCGTCGAGGCGCACGGTGGCCTCGCCGTCTCCGCGGCTCGGCCCGCGCGTGACGATCGCGACGGGGATGTCGCGCTCGGCCGCACGGCGGACGAACCGATAGCCCGAGTAGACGCGTAGCGAGGAGCCGAGGACGAGCAGGGCGTCGGCGGCGTCGGTCAGCGCGTAGCACCGCGTGACCCGGGTCTTGGGAACCGAGTCGCCGAAGAACACGACGTCGGGCTTGAGCAGGTCCGAGTCGCACTGCGGACAGCGTGGGATCACGAATGCCGCGACGTCGGCCTCGTCGAGATCGACGTCGCCGTCGGGACGCAGCTCACGCCCGTCGGGATCGAAGTCGGGGTTGAGCGAGCGGATCCGCGCGTCGATCCCCGCCCGGTCGATCCGCGCGCCGCATGCGAGGCAGACCACGGCCGCCAGCGTCCCGTGCAGCTCGACGACGTCGCGGCTGCCGGCCGCCTGGTGCAGGCCGTCGACGTTCTGCGTGATCAGTGCGCCGAGTGCGCCGGCGTGCTGCAGGCGGGCGATCGCGGCGTGGCCCGCATTCGGCTCCACCGCCGCGAAGCGCCGCCAGCCGACGAACGCGCGCGCCCAGTAGCGACGACGCGCGGCGACCGAATCGAGGAACTCGCCGTAGTGGACCGGCGTGACCCGCCGCGTCCCGTCGGGACCGCGGTAGTCCGGGATGCCCGAGTCCGTCGACATGCCCGCGCCGGTGAGCACGAGCACGTTGCCGGCCGAGGCGAGCAGCCCGGCGAGCGCGTCGAGGTCGGTCGCGAGGGCGGTCGGCATCGTCACCGAGTATGCACTGACGCCGAAGATCCCAAGTTGTTGGGATAGCCCTGCCGTTCCCCGTGTCCGATCCTGCGCCGACCTGGATCGACGAGGGGAGCGACATCATGAGAAGCCGTCTGTTGGGGGTCGTGGCGATGGCGGCCGTGTTGCTGATCGCGGGCGCCGCGGTGGCGAGCACGCGCGGATTCGAGCACGGGTTGTCACAGGCCGACCGTCTGCGCGCGCTCGAGCAGGAGCGCACTCAGGCGCTGGTCGACGCGGACGCCGCCACCGCGCGCGCGATCATGGCCGACGACTATCAGGGCATCAATCCCGCCGGGGTTGCGCTCGGCCGCGAAGACCTGCTCGGGGCCGTCTCCGCGGGCGTTGTCGACTTCCGCGTCGACAACGCCGCATCGCCGATCGCCGTGCGGCTGTACGGGAACGCCGCCGTCCTGCGCTACCAGCGCAACTTCGACTTGGTCGTCGCCGGGACGCACGTGGCCCACAAGGCGTGGAGCACCGAGCTGTGGGAACGCCGCGAGGGGCGCTGGCAGATCGTCTGGGAGCAGACGACCGCCGTTCCGAACAACCAGGCCCTCTTCATCGAGTCGCTGAAGCCGACGACGTGAGCCGTTCGATCTCGTAGTGCAGCGTCAGGAACCGCCGGCCGGCGAGCGCGAAGCTGTGATCGGTCCTCAGTTCTCCGTCCACGACGTAGACGTGGATGCGCTCCTCGAAGTACAGGAGCTTGAGCACGGTGAGGGCGTCGCGCTCGCCGTCGACGGCGCTCAGGTAGTGGCCGGGGAACTCGAGGTCGGTGCGCGACGTCAGCTCGAAATCGTGCTCGCCGACGTTGCGGGGCAGCAGGGTGGCGGTGAAGTTGGCGCTGGGGATCGGGAACCCGACGCTGACGTAGCCGCGGTCGTCGTGGCGGAAGCTCGTGTAGATGCCGACATAGATCGGCTTGCCGGAGTCCGCGAACGTGCGAATCCAGCCGCGCATGTCGATCTCGTCGTCGCCGTCGAGGTCGATGGTGTCGATGGTGCTCACCATCCCGCGCTGGGCTTCCTCGATGTTGGACGGGATCGCGGCCTGGCCCAGCGGCTCTGCGACGACGCGCTTGAACAGCTCGTACCCGGGCTTCATCCACGGTCGCCACTCCGGGGTGATCGAGAGCTTGAAGCGGCTGGTGTGCTCGTAGAACTCGCGGATGAGGGGGTCCACGCGACCGGCGTCGAAGGTCGGGCCCTGCAGGCTGTCGAGCGAGGCGAGGATCCCGACGTCGGGCGGGTTGCGGTGGAAGGTTCCGCCGCGGACGCGCGCGAGCTGCTCGACGTAGTCGGCCCCGACGTAGCGCGAGCGGGCCTCGAACGGCACCACGTAGCGCAGCTCTGAGGCCGGGACCTCCTCCGCCATGATCGCGACCAGCGGCCGGTCCCGGTACACGATCGCCGCGACCACGCGGTAGACGAGCGTGACGGACGCGGCGACGAGCGCCGGCGCGACGCTTGCGTCGACGGCGTGCAGGATCACGCCGACGGCGGCGCCCACCACGAGCCCGAGCGCGAGCTTCACCGGCCGCAACCCGAGCAGTCCGAGCAGCCCGCCGCTTATGACCGCCGTCAGAATCGCGTGATCGTCCCCGATGATGAGCCCGAGCAGCCATCCGAAGATCGCCATCAGCAGGACGCTGCCGAGGATCCGCTGCCCCAGCGGTTTCGGCTGGGCGGCCGTGCGGCGAAGCGTCGTCAGGACCTCGGCGGGCGCGTACACCGCTGCGCCGATGAGCGCGCCGAGCGGCGCCCCGATGCCATCGATGCCCGCGCCGAGGACCGCACCCCCGGCCGCCCCGATCAGCACGCCCCACACCGCCGCGTCGAGCAGTCGGCCCGACTTGCTGCGCTTGTGTCTGTCGTTCGCCGCCGGCTGCATCGTGCAAGCATGCACGCCCGCCGTCAGTCATGAGGCTCCCCGTGATGCCGCCGGTCGCGCCGATGCTGGCCAAGCCGGTGGCGGCAATCCCGCCAGGCCAGCTCTACGAACCCAAGTGGGACGGTTTTCGCTCGATCGTGTTCCGCGACGGCGACGACGTCGAGATCGGCAGCCGCAAGGAGCGCCCGATGACGCGCTACTTCCCCGAGATCGTGGCGGCCGTCAAGCGCAACTTCCCGCCGCGCGCGGTCATCGACGGCGAGATCGTCATCGCCGGCGACGGCGGCCTGGACTTCTGGGCGCTGCAGCAGCGCATCCACCCGGCCGCGTCGCGCGTCACGATGCTCGCCGAGAAAACGCCGGCCAGCTTCATCGCCTTCGACCTGCTTGCGCTCGGCGACGACGATCTGACCGGCGAGCCGTTCACCCACCGGCGCGCGGCGCTGGAGGAGGCGCTGGGGAACGCCGCGCCCCCGGTGCACATCACCCCGATCACGCGCGACGAGGAGGTGGCCCGCGCCTGGTTCGACCGCTTCGAGGGCGCCGGCCTGGACGGCGTGATCGCCAAGCGCGCCGACCTCACCTACGAGCCGGACAAGCGGGTGATGGCGAAGATCAAGCACGTGCGGACGGCGGACTGCGTCGTCGCCGGGTACCGCGTGCACAAGTCCGCCGCCGACGCGATCGGGTCGCTGCTGCTCGGCCTCTACATCGACGAGGCGGCCCCGCGATCCCAGTGGGGAGATCACGCGAGCGGGCTGGCACCGGTGGGCGTGATCGGCGCGTTTCCGATGGCGCGCCGGCGCGAGCTGTACGCCGAGCTGCAGTCGCTCGTGGTCGATTTCGCGGAGCACCCATGGAGCTGGGCGGGCGAGCTCGGGCGCGCGCCCGAGGGCGGCAGCCGCTGGAACCCGAAGAAGGACCTGTCGTTCGTTCCGCTGCGGCCCGAGCGGGTCGTCGAGGTGCGCTACGACTACCTCGAGGGCGCCCGCTTCCGCCACCCGCCGCAGTTCGTGCGCTGGCGCCCCGACCGCGACCCGGCCTCGTGCGGCTTCGCGCAGCTCGAGCAGCCCCAGCCCTTCGACGTCGCCGACGTCCTCGCCGGCCGGCTCACCCCATGAGTGGGCTGAGCGACAGCGTCGATTTCGCGCTCGCCATCGGGGCCGATCCGCGCGACACGGCCGACGAGCGCTTCCGCAAGCGCCTGCTCGTCGGCGTGGCGCTCGTCATCCTTCCCGTCGCGTTCCTCTGGGGCTGCCTGTACTGGGCCGTCGGTGAGCATGCGGTCGCGCTCACGCCGTGGGCCTACGCCGCCGGGTCGGCGATCAGCCTCGTCGTCTTCTCGCGGACCAGGGACTTCGCGTTCCTGCGGACCGCGCAGCTCTCGCTGATCCTCGTTGCGCCCGCGCTCGGCACCGTCGCGGTCGGTGGCCTGCGCGAGTCCAGCGGCGTGATCCTGTGGTCGCTGTTCGCTCCGCTCGGGGCGGTCGCGTTCGACCGGCCCGGGCGCGCCTGGGTGTGGTTCGCGGCCTTCGTGGCCACGATGCTGCTCGCCCTCGGCCTCTCCGAAGTCGTTCGGCCGGACGGCGCCGACCTCCCGGAGGGCTTCGTCCGAACCTTCGACGTCCTCAACATCCTCGTGGTCTCGTTCGTCGCGATGCTCCTGCTCGTGACCTTCGCGCGCGGCCGCGACGAGGCGCAGGCGCGCGTCGAGGCGCTGCTGCTCAACGTGCTTCCCGCCGACGTCGCGCAGCGGCTGCAGTCCGATCCGCACTCGATCGCCGACCACTTCGACGAGGCCAGCATCCTCTTCGCCGACGTCGTCGACTTCACCCCGCTCGCCAGCGGACTGGATGCACGCGAGGTGGTCGGGCTGCTCGATCGCCTGTTCACGAGCTTCGACGAGCTGGTCGACCGCTACGACGTCGAGAAGATCAAGACGATCGGCGACTGCTACATGGTCGCGGCCGGCGTCCCGCGGCAGCGACCCGACCACGCG
>DATFRW010000264.1:0-2814 GCA_035262945.1 Solirubrobacteraceae bacterium | reverse complement strand
GAGATCCTCATCAAGGGCAACGGGCCCGAGATCAAGAGCGGCCAGCAGGCGACGGTCAACTACGTCGGGGTGCTGTTCAAGGACGGCAAGGAGTTCGACTCCTCCTGGGGCAAGGGCAAGCAGCCCTTCCAGTTCTCGCTCGGCGGCGGCCAGGTCATCCCCGGCTGGGACCAGGGCGTGCTCGGGATGAAGGTCGGCGAGCGCCGTCGGCTGACGATTCCCGCCGACCTCGCCTACGGCGCGCAGGGGTCGCCGCCGAAGATCGGGCCCAACGAGCCGCTGATCTTCGACATCGACCTGAAGAAGATCGGCTAGCTGGCCAGGCTCACTTCCACCGAGCGCTCGTCGACGCCGCGCACGACGTCGAGCTTCACCGTGCCCTTGGCGCGGTGCAGCGCGCGGTGCAGGTCGCCGATCGTGCGGATCTCGGTGCCGCCCGCGCCGGTGACGAGGTCACCGCGCGCGAGGCCTGCCTCGTCGGCGGCGCTGTCGCGCTTGACCTTGAGGACGAGGATGCCGTGGCGCTCGGGCAGGCCGACCGCGCGGCGCATGCGCGAGGCGACCGCTGCGGGTGCGACCGCGACGCCGAGCCGCGGCGCGTCACCGTCGTCGGGGGTGAAGAAGCCCTGCCAGCCGGAGATCTGCCCGGCGAGCGCGTCGGCGTCCTGCACGCCGGCGACGAGGCGCGCGGCCGCCTCCTCGTAGGCCGGCTTCGCCGCCTCGACCCACTCGCGGCCGCGGTCGGTGAGGGTGACCGTGACCGTGCGGCGGTCGTCGGGGTCGGGCTCGCGGGTGACGAGGCCGGCGCGCTCCAAGCGCGCGAGGCGGACGCTCACCGTGCCCGAGGTGCGGGCGACCTTCGCCATGAGCTCGCGCTGGGTGAGCGCGTTGCCGTCGGCGTCGAGGAGGGCGGAGAGGACCTGGAAGCTGGGGCGGGTGAGGCGATGCTCGGCGAGCGCCTCCTCGAGCTCGGGCTCGAGCTGCGCGGCGACGCTGAGGACGCTGTCGACGAGAGTGGTGGGATCTGACTGCTTCGCCATGATGCTGCTCCTAAAGGCTTGAGTCCAAGCAATCTAGCAAAGCGATTACATCTGCCCTGGCGCGTGGCCTCCATCAATGACAACATCGAGACAAAGCGCACGAAAGGAGTTCCTGCGATGGAGTCCTCCTCTGCACCAGCACGCGTCCTGGTCGTCGCCCACAAGACCGCGGCGACGCCGGGGCTGATCGAGGCGGTCCGCGAGCGCGCCGCGCGCGGCCCGGCTCAGTTCACCCTGCTGGTGCCGAACACGGCGCACGGCCTGCACAAGGTCGTCGATCCCGAGGACCAGGAGAGCAGCGAGGCCGATCAGGTGCTCGCGCTCGCCATTCCGCTCCTCGAGGACGCCGCGGGCAGTCCGGTCGAGGGCATGATCGGCGTCGCGTCGCCGCTCGAGGCGATCCACGACGCGATCAACCTCCACGGCTTCGACGAGATCATCATCTCGACGCTGCCGACGAAGGTCTCGAAGTGGCTGCGCCTCGACCTGCCGTCGAAGGCAGCGGGCCTCGGGCTCCCCGTGACGACGATCACCGCCAAGGAGCGCGAGGCCGCGCCGGTTTCCTAGCTCAGTTGCTGCCGGGAGCGTCGTCGACGAGCACGGTGTAGACGTGCCCGTCGTCGCAGCGCACCTTCATGTGCGTCGCGGGGCCGTCGGTCGACGGCAGCGTGAACGTGTCGACGATCTCGGCCCGCCTCATGCATGACGGACACGTCGTGAGCGTCGCCTTCGTGGCGTAGTGGTCGTAAGCGTGCATCGGGTGCCCCCTGCGGTCGCGTTGCGGTCGTGCAGCAGTAGACGCCCGGGCCCCGGATCTATTCCGCAGTGTGCGCGACGTCACCCGGCGGCGAGGGCGTCGCGCAGTGCGGCGCGATCGTTCGCGAACGCGAGCTCGTCCCAGGGGATCTCGTCGCGAGCGAAGGCCCTGACCTCGGGTGCCTCGTCCGTGGGTCGCGGCGTGCCGTCGATGCGCGCCTCGTAGACGATGACGACGACGCGGTCGTCGGCGTTCGAGTAGACGCCGACGAGCGCGCCGAGGGTCGCGTGGACGTCGAGCTCCTCGCGCACCTCGCGCACGATCGCCTCCTCGACCGATTCGCCGAGGTCGACGAAGCCGCCGGGCATCGACCACAGCCCGCGCCCGGGCTCGTGGCCTCTGCGCGCGAGCCACACCCGGCCGCCGTCGTCACGCGCGATCGCGCATCCGACCGGCTTGGGGTTGTAGAAGGCGACGTACTCGCAGCGCGTGCAGCGCAGCGAGCGTAGGAACTGCACGGTCGCCAGCGCGCCGCAGCGCGGGCAGAACGCGACATCCTCGAGCGCGGGGTTCAGGCTCACGCGCGCTCCTTGGAGTACTGCCACAGCGCCTTGTCGAGCGTGCGCAGCGACACGCCCGCTTCGCGCGCGAGCCGGCGGCAGGTGTCGAGGTACTCGAGCCAGAACGCGACTGGGTAGACGGAGCGCGACGTTGCCCCGAGCGACTCGAGCGCGCGGACGTCGAGGAGCGGATAGTCGTCCGGGGAGGCGAAGTGCAGGAGGGTCGACGCCGTCGGCACTCCCACCCCTTCGAGCGACGTCAGCGCAACCATCCGCACGCCCTCATCTTCGTCGCTGAGCGCGGTGCGCGTCGCCTTGCGGATCGCGGCGGCCGAGTTGACCGCGACCTTCGGGCGGCTGCGCGCGGTCTTCCATTCGCACACGAGGAGGAACTCCGCGCGCGTGTAGTGGCCCCGCTCGCGCGCCGCGCGGCCCGCGGCGCTCGCGGCGGCGTCAT
>DATFRW010000263.1:0-26019 GCA_035262945.1 Solirubrobacteraceae bacterium | reverse complement strand
GAGCTGCTGGTCACCACGCCGGGCGCCGCGGACGCGATCAGCGGGGTGATCCTCTACGAGGAGACGCTGCGCCAGCGGGCGTCGGACGCCAGCGAGTTCCCCCGGCTGCTCGAGCGCCTCGGGATGATGCCCGGCATCAAGGTCGACACCGGCGCCAAGCCGCTGGCCGGCGCCGAGGGCGAGACCGTGACGGAGGGCCTCGACGGCCTGCGTGAGCGCCTCGCCGCCTACCGCGCCCTGGGCGCGCGCTTTGCCAAGTGGCGCGCCGTGCTCTCCGTCGGCCCCGACAGGCCGTCGCGCTACTGCATCGCTGTCAACGCGCACGCGCTGGCGCGCTACGCCGCGCTCTGCCAGGAGGCGGGCATCGTGCCGGTCGTCGAGCCCGAGGTGGTCATGGACGGCGACCACACGATCGAGCGCTCCGAGCAGGCGACCGAGCAGACCCTGCGCGCGGTGATCGCCAAGCTGCTCGACCACCGCGTCGCGCTCGAGGGGATCGTGCTCAAGCCGAACATGGTGCTCGCGGGCTACGACTGCCCGCGACAGCCGAGCGTCGAGGAGGTCGCGCACCGCACGCTGGCCGTGCTGCGCCGCGTGGTGCCGGCCGCGGTGCCGGGTGTCGCCTTCCTTTCCGGCGGCCAGAGCGACGACCTCGCCTGCGCGCACCTCAACGCGATGAACGCCGCGGGCAACGCCCCGTGGGAGCTCACCTTCTCCTACGGCCGCGCGCTGCAGGCCGCCGCGCTGACGGCATGGGCCGGCGACGAGGCCAACGCCGAGCAGGCGCAGGCGGTCTTCGACGAGCGCGTTCGCTGCACGGCCGCGGCCAGACGCGGCATCTACCGAGAGGCAGTGATGGCATGACCGGCAAGAACGGCAAGAAGGACCGGTGGGCGGCGGGCGTCACGCCCTACGCCGAGATGGGCTACTACAACCCCGACTACGAGCCCAAGGACTCCGACATCCTCGCGGCCTTCCGCGTCACGCCGCAGCCCGGCGTCGACGCGATCGAGGCCGCCGCGGCGGTGGCGGGCGAGTCCTCCACGGCCACCTGGACCGTGGTGTGGACCGACCGCCTGACCGACCATCGCAACTACCAGGCCAAGGCCTACGCAGTGGAGCCGGTGCCCGGCCGCGAGGACGAGTACATCGCGAAGATCGCGTACGACCTCGACCTGTTCGAGGAGGGCTCGATCGCGAACATGTCCTCCTCGATCATCGGCAACGTCTTCGGCTTCAAGGCCCTGAAGGCGCTGCGGCTCGAGGACCTGCGCATCCCGCCCCACTACGTCAAGACGTTCCAGGGGCCGCCCCACGGGATCGTCATGGAACGCGAGTACCTGGACAAGTTCGGGCGGCCGCTGCTCGGCGCGACGGTCAAGCCCAAGCTCGGCCTGTCGGCCAAGAACTACGGGCGCGTCGTGTTCGAGGCGCTGCGCGGCGGCCTGGACTTCACCAAGGACGACGAGAACATCAACTCGCAGCCGTTCATGCGCTGGCGCGACCGCTATCTCTACGTCATGGAGGGGGTCAACCGCGCGATGGCCGAGACGGCGGAGATCAAGGGCCACTACCTCAACGTCACGGCCGCGTCGATGGAGGAGATGTACGAGCGCGCGGAGTTCGCCAAGGAGCTCGGCAGCGTCATCGTGATGATGGATCTCACCGTCGGCTTCACCGCGATGCAGTCGATGTCGAAGTGGGCGCGCCGTAACGGCGTGATCCTGCACCTGCACCGCGCCGGTCACTCGACGTACACACGCCAGAAGAGCCACGGCGTCAACTTCCGGGTCTTGGCGAAGTGGTGCCGACTCATCGGCGTGGACCACATCCATGCCGGAACCGTGGTGGGCAAGCTCGAGGGCGACCCGGGCAGCGTCATGGGCTACTACGACGTCTGCCGCGAGAACCACCTCGAGCCCGACCCCGGGAAGGGCATCTACTTCGAGCAGGACTGGGCGTCTTTGCCGGGCGTCATGCCGGTCGCCTCGGGTGGCATCCACGCCGGCCAGATGCACCAGCTGCTGCAGTACCTCGGCGAGGACTCGATCCTGCAGTTCGGCGGCGGCACGATCGGCCACCCGATGGGGGTCGGCGCCGGGGCCACCGCCAACCGCGTGGCGGTCGAGGCGATGATCCAGGCCCGCAACGAGGGCCGTGACTACTTCCGCGAGGGGCCGGACATCCTCGCGCGCGCCGCCCGCGGCTGCCCCGAGCTCGATGCGGCGCTGCAGGTGTGGAAGGACGTCACGTTCGAGTTCGAGTCCACCGACACGCCGGACGTCGTCGTCACCCCGACGGCCGCCTGACCCGAAAGGAGGACCGAATGCGGGTCACCCAAGGCACCTTCTCGTTCCTGCCCGACCTCACCGACGAGCAGATCGAGGCGCAGATCCACTACGCGCTCGACAACGGCTGGGCGATCTCGGTCGAGTACACCGACGATCCCCACCCGCGCAACTCCTACTGGGAGATGTGGAGCCTCCCGCTCTTCGACCTGCGGCCCGACCAGGCCGACGTCGCGTTGCGCGAGGTGAAGGCCTGCCGCGAGCGCTTCCCCAACCACTACGTGAAGGTCATCGCCTACGACGCGCGCTACACGCGCCAGACCACCGCGCTCGCCTTCATCGTCAACCGGCCGCCGGAGGAGCCGGGCTTCCGGCTCGAGCGGACCGACAAGGCCGACCGGGCCATGCGCTACTCGCTGCACGGGTACGCGGCCGAACGTCCCGCGGGGCGGCGATACGGATGAACACCGAGATCGACCCTGTCCTCGAGGAGCTCGATGCGGAGCTTGTCGCCCTCCAGCCGGTCAAGCAGCGCATCCGCGAGATCGCCGCGCTGCTCGTCGTCGACCGCCTGCGGCGCGAGGAGGGCCTCACGTCGCATCCGCCGTCGCTGCACATGTGCTTCACCGGCAACCCCGGCACCGGCAAGACGACCGTGGCGTTGCGCATGGCGCAGATCCTGCACCGGCTGGGCTACGTCGAGAAGGGACACATGGTGGCCGTCAGCCGCGAGGACCTCGTCGGTCAGTACGTCGGGCACACGGCGCCGAAGACCAAGGACGTTCTGAAGCGCGCGTACGGCGGCGTGCTGTTCATCGACGAGGCGTATTACCTGCACCGGCCGGAGAACGAGCGCGACTACGGACAGGAAGCGATCGAGATCCTCCTGCAGGTCATGGAGAACGAGCGCGACAGGCTCGTCGTTATCCTCGCCGGCTACAAGGACCGGATGGACGCGTTCTTCCAGTCGAATCCCGGCATGGCGTCGCGGGTCACGCACCACGTCGACTTCCCCGACTACACGCCCGACGAGCTCATGGAGATCGCCCGCCGCATGCTCGAGCGCGACGACTACCGCCTCTCCTCCGCGGGGGAGCGCGCGTTCCGCGAGTACCTCGACAAGCGCATGCGCATGCCGCGCTTCGCGCACGGCCGCAGCACCCGCAACGCCATCGACCGCGCGCGGCTGCGCCACGCGACCCGCCTGCTCGACAGCGGCAAGCCGCTCGGCCACGACGAGCTCATGACGATCGAGGCCGACGACATCTACGCCAGCAGCATCTTCCGCAACGGGAAGGGGTGACATGCCGCGGCCGATCATCCTCGGGGTCGTCGGCGACTCGGCGGCCGGCAAGACCACCATCACCCGCGGGCTGGTCCGCGTGCTGGGCGAGCACGCGGTCACGCACGCCTGCACCGACGACTACCACCGCTACGACCGCAAGCAGCGCGCCGAGCTGGGCATCACGCCGCTGCACCCGGAGTGCAACTACCTCGACGTGATGGCGCAGGACCTGCGCCACCTGCGCTGCGGCGAGGCGATCCTCAAGCCCGTCTACCGGCATACGGACGGCACGTTCGCCCCGCCGGTCTACGTCCAGCCGCACAACTTCGCCATCGTCGAGGGGCTGCTCGGCTACCACACGCAGGACATGCGCGAGTGCTACGACGTGAAGGTCTTCCTCGCGCCGCCGGAGGACCTACGGCGCAAGTGGAAGGTGCAGCGCGACTGCTCGCGCCGCGGCTACACGACCGACGAGGTGCTGGCCGAGCTCGACCGCCGCGAGCCCGACTCGGCCTCCTTCATCCGCCCGCAGGAGCGCTACGCGGACATGGTGGTGTCGTTCAGGCCCGGCGACAGCAGCGACCCCGACCGCCTCGACGCCGAGCTCACGCTGCGGGACGGGCTCCCCCACCCCGATCTCTCGCCGTTCATCGGCAACGGCGGCCGCGGGATCACGATGACCGAGCGCGGCGACGAGCGGCGGGTGCGCATCCCCGGCGACATCGACTCGGAGCGCGCGACCGAGATCGAGGAGGCGATCTGGGACCGGCTGCACTTCGCCACGCACCTGCGTACCCAGCGCCTGGGCGAGTACACGATCGGGATGGACCTGCACCGCTCGGAGTCGCTGGCGCTCGTCCAGCTCCTGATCCTCTACCACCTGGTCACTGGCCGCGCCGCGATCGCGTTGGGCGCTGACGACGCGCTCGAGCGGGTGGCGTCGTAAGGCCGCGCTCGACGGCCGCCTTCGCTTCGTCGCTGCGCGCGAACGCGAGGAACTGCTCGACGGCGGGCCGCGTCGGCCCGTGCGCCGGGCGGATCACGTACCACTGACGCCGCGGCAGCGGCACGTCGAGGTTGATCGTCGCGAGGAGGCCCAACTCGGTCTCGAGGTGCGCCGCGAGCCGCGACTGCAGCGAGACGCCGAGCCCCGCGCGGGCGGCCTGCTTGATCGCGCCGTTGGAGCCGAGGGTGCGGATCGGCGGGCGCAGGTCGTGGGCGGCCAGGAACTCCTCGGTCATCGAGCGCGTGCCCGAGCCCTCCTCGCGCAGCAGCCAGGGGCGCGAGCCGAGCTGCTCGACGCGCACGCGCCGGGCATTCGCGAGCGGGTCGTCGGGCGCGGTGATGACGACGATCGGGTTGGCGATGAAGCGCTCGCCCACGATGCCGTCGTCCGGCGGCCGGCCGCCGATGGCGACGTCGGAGCGGTGCGTGCGCAGCCGCTCGAACACGCGCTCGCGGTTGCCCACGTCCACGCTGAGCGTGACCTCCGGATGGCGGGCCGCGAACGCCTGCATGAGCTGCGGCGCGATGTGCTCGCCGGCGGTGGTCACCGCGCCGATCCGCAGCTCGGTCGCGGCGCTGTCCGCGGCCTCGCGCGCGGCGCGGGCGCCCTGGTCGAGCAGGCCGATGATGTCGGCCGCGTAGGAGGCGAAGGCCGTGCCGGCGGCGCTCGGGCGCACGTTGCGCCCGACCCGCTCGGTCAGCTCGACGCCGAGCTCGCGCGTGAGCGCCGACACCGCGGCCGAGACGGACGGCTGCGACACGACGAGCTCCTCCGCGGCAGCGGTCACGGAGCCGGTGCGAACGACGGCCAGGAAGCTGCGCAGCTGCGTGACAGTTACAGCCATTCGCCTAAGGATCCGAGCGGATCCTATCGCGCCTGCTCTATGTGTCAGTGCGTGATGCGAAAGACCGGGTGGTCGGCGGGATCCGGCAGCTCGCGCAGCACGGCCCCCACCGTCGGCATGCTGCTGTAGCGCTCGGCGTAGACCTCGAGCAGCGGCGGGCGCTCGGAGACCGGGACCTCCTCGACGGCGATGTCCTCGACCTCGCCGCGCTTGCGGAGCCGGCCGCTGTGCGCGGCCCGCAGGTTGCGCACCCAGTCGCTCTCGCCACGGTAGGAGACGAGGTAGCGCTCGCCCTCGTGGTCGAGCACGGCGACCGGGATCGTGTGCCAGCGCCCCGTGCGGCGACCGCGGACCGACAGCTTCGAGATCAGCGACGGCCGGAACAGGGGCGCGAGGCGATTGCCGATATGCGTCTGGCCCCAGGGTGGCTTGATGTAGCGGCGGGTCATGAGCAGCACCTTCCATTTCTCGGGTTGCCCTGATCTTAGTGTAACTCAAATATTCGTGCAACGCACCGCCCGGGAGATCCAGGCGCGCGTGCTTGACTCACGTGATGGCGCGATACCTGCGAGCGCTGGGTCCCCTCGTGGTGACCGCCGCCCTCCTCGTGCCGGCCGCGGGCGCGCAGGCGCGCATCGCCATCCGCGTGGGCATCGGCGACCAGAACGCCGCGATGTTCGACCAGAGCGCGTTCCAACGCGCGAAGTTCAAGCGCGTGCGCTACTTCGTGCCGTGGAACGTGATGGACAACGTCCCGCTGCGGCTCACCGCCCGCGCCTTCGTCCAGCGCGCCCGCGCCGCGGGCACTTCCGTCCTGGTGCACGTGTCCACCGACGACTACACGATCAAGAAGGCCAGCCTCCCGTCGGTCGCGAACTACCGCCGCCAGGCCGGCCGGATCGTCGCCTACTTCCGCGCGCTCGGCGTGCGCGAGTTCGGCACGTGGAACGAGGCCAACCACGCGAGCCAGCCGACCTGGGACCACCCGCGTCAGGCAGCCCTCTTCTTCCGCGAGATGTACCGCACCGTCAAGGGGCGGTGCAGCTCGTGCGCGGTCGTGGCGCTCGACGTGCTCGACCAGCGTGGCGTCGAGCGCTACATGCGCAGCTTCTACCGAAGCCTCTCGCGGACGTTCCGGCGCCGCGCGACGCTCGTCGGCATCCACAACTACGGCGACGTCAACCGCAAGCGCACGACGTTCACCCGCTCGATCATCCGCGAGGCCCGCCGCTACAACACCCGCACGCGCTTCTGGCTGACCGAGACCGGCGGCATCGTGAAGTTCGGCCGGTCGTTTCCCTGCAGTACGTCGCGCGCAGCGTCGCGCACCAGCTGGATGTTCCACGTGGCCCGGCTGTTCCGGACCAGCGGCCTGCAGCGCCTCTACATCTACAACTGGACCGGCGCGGGCTGCCAGGCCCGCTTCGACGCCGGGCTCACCGCGCCCAGCGGCGCGACCCGCGCCGCCTACCGCTACCTGCGCACGGTGCTCCCGAACTACCTGCGCTGACGCCGGCCGTCAGGCTCCGGCCCGCGCGAGCTGGGCGCCCTGCGGCGCCGTCCAGGCCACCACCGCCGCGGTCGGCGTGACGGCGGCGCCGGTCGGCTGTGCAACCGTCGGCGTCGCGGCCAGCTGCTGGGGCGCCTCGAAGGCGCCGGACGACGCGGCGAACGTGGCGAACACGCCCACGGGCGACGTCGGGTTCGACGGATCCGTGCCCGAGGCCCAGCTCACGAGCGCGCGGCCACCGTCGGCGACCGCCGCCTGCGCGCCGAACGCGTCGCTGATGAACTGGGGCGGCGAGATATCAGCGAGCGCGCCGAAGCTGCCGCCGGGGGTGCGGCGCGCCGCGGAGACGACGACGGAGAGTCCCGCGACGTGGCGGTCGGCCGCGACCACCGCGTGCCCGTCCGGCGAGCCGGCGAGCGAGACGGTCGAGCCGGTCCCCAGCGACGTGGAGGCACCGAACGAGGTCGTCGGCGTCCGCGTCGACACCTGCACAGTGCCCGCGGGGCCTTCGGGGTTGCGACCGTTCGGGCCGGCCAACCACGCGGCGACGAAGCTGCCGCCGTCGCTCGTGCTCAGCTGCAGGTCGCCGGCCGGCGAGCTGGTGACGCTCGTCGGGCGCAGGAACTCGCCCACGCGCCGCGCGGACGTGCGCACCCCGCGCCGGCCGGACCGGCGGTCAAGCCACACCGCCACGGTCCTGCCGGAGGCGTCCGTCGCGAGCTTCGGGGTATCGCCGAACTCGCCGAGCGTGTGGACCGGGCCGAGCTTGTCGCCCGTGGTGATCCGCCACTGCAGGCGGCCGCCGCGGCTGGTGTGGCCGCGCCACATGACGGTCGTCCGCCCGCTGCCGGGCTGAACCGCCACCGCCGACTCCGGCTTGACTGCCGAGGTCCCGACGCGCACGGTGGGACGGCAGCGCGTCCCGCGACACGTCACCAGGTAGGCGACGTGCCCGACCGTGAAGGTCAGCGCGGTGTCGCCGGCGGCCGTGGACGCGAACGAGAGATCGAAGGCGCCGGATGTCGGGCCAAAGCCGCGCGCGGAGGTCGCGTTCCCGAGCGCCGCCACGGCGCGGCGGCCTCCGCCGGTCTCTGACGTGCCGACGACGACCGACGCGTCGCTCGCCGAAAGCGCGGCGCCGTCGATCTCCGCGAGCGCCGGCTGGCTGCCGAAGCCGCCAAGGGTGGTCGCGGGCGCGAACGGTGCGGCCGACGCCGCGGCCGGGAGCGAGAGCGCGGCTGCGAGCGCGAGCAGGACGGCGGTGGGGCGTGCGGGCATGGAGGCTCCTCGTGGAAAAGACGTCAGCAGCGAACCGCCTGCAGGCGGTCGCTGCACTACAACGGGCGCGCACGCCGAAGGTGTCGCCTATGACTCGCGGCCGAGCCTGGCCTCGTCGAGGATCGGCTCGAAGAGCTCGACCGGGTTGCCCGCGGGATCCTCGACGAGGATCTGCTTGCCCCCGACGCCGGTGATGACGTCGTTGCGGAACCGGGCGCCGTGTGCGCGCAGGTCCTCGACCGTCGCGTCGAGATCGTCGACCTGCAGCTGGAAGCGGTTCCAGCCTCCGGGCGCGGGAAGCGTCCCGTCCGGCATCGCCTGCCCGCCTCCGGGGCCGCCGCCCGGAGCGCTGAGCACGAGCCGCAGGTCCCCCTGCGAGAGCATCGCGAACGCCGGGGCCGGGTGCATGTCCTCGTGGAACCCGAGCCGGTTGCAATAGAAGTCGATCGCCGCATCGACGTCGTCGACGATGTACCGCACGCTGACCGTGGCCATGGACGCCTCCTTTGCGCTCGAGCTCTGGAATCTACGCCGATGAGCGCGAGCACCGCGGTGGCACCCTCGCGCGCTGGCTAGAATGGAGGATGCCGGGGGGCAGTATCCCCGAACGGGTGTCGCTCGTCAGGACGGCCGCAAGGCCCGGGCGCACCGGCCCGTATAGGGCGGGAGAGACCTTCGGCTGGACGTCAACCAACGACGCTCAGTCGAAAGGAGACTCGAGCATGACCATCACGGCGACCCGCATCGCCACCAAGGCCCGCACCTGGCTGCTGATCGCAGGCCTCACCGGGCTCCTCATCGCGATCGGCGGCGCCATCGGCGGCGGCGCGCTCTACGCGTTCGTCGCCCTCGCCGTCCTCATGAACCTCGCCGGCTACTGGTTCTCCGACAAGCTGGCGCTCAAGGCCAGCCGCGCCCGGCCGCTTCGCGACGACGAGGCGCCGGGGCTGCGGCGCATGGTCGACGACCTCGCGGCGCGCGCCGGCGTGCCCGTGCCGCGCCTGTACCTGATCGGCTCCGAGCAGCCCAATGCGTTCGCGACCGGTCGCAACCCGAGCCACGCCGCGGTGGCGGTGACCGAGGGCCTCCTCGCGCACCTGCCGCCCGAGCAGGTGCGCGGCGTGCTGGCACACGAGTTCGCGCACATCAAGAACCGCGACATCCTCGTGTCGTCGATCGCGGCGATGGTCGCGGGCGCGATCTCGGCGATCGCCAACATCCTGCAGTTCTCGCTGCTGTTCGGCGGCTCCGATGATGACGACTCCGGCCCCGGCCTGTTCGGCACGCTGGCGATGATCGTCCTCGCGCCGGTCGCGGCGATGCTGCTGCAGCTCGGGGTCTCGCGCCAGCGCGAGTTCCTGGCCGACGCGACCGGCGCGCAGTTGCTGGGCACGGCGGCGCCGCTCGCCGACGCGCTCGAGACGCTCGAGCGCGGCACGCAGCTGCTGCCGATGCGCGTGAACCCCGCGACGGCGTCGCTCTACGCGGCGAACCCGCTCCCGCGCCGCGGGCTGTCGACGCTCTTCATGACGCACCCGCCGACGGCCGAGCGCGTGCGGCGGCTCCGCGCCCTCGACGCACGCGCCGTGGGCCAGGTCGCCTTCGCGTAACCGCTACTGCAGATACCGCTCGACGGTCCCGGCGTCGCGCACGTGCGCGTCGTCGGGATCGGCGCCGGCATCGCGAAGCGCGCGGCGCTGGCGCAGGAGGTCCCAGCAGCGGTCGAGCTCGACCTCGACGGCGCGCAGGCGGTCGCGATCGTCCTCGAGCGCGTCCTCCTTCGTGCTGTCCGCCTCCTCGCGCTGGCGCAGCGCATGCTCCTCGGTCACGAGCTGCTCGATGCGGGCCGCGATGCTCTCGTCGCTCATGCACGTGGATGCTACGGCTGAGCGGTGGGAGCGGTCGATCAGCGCGCGAGGCGGATGCGCCCGCGGTAGGCGGCCGCGTAGCCGCCAAGGCCGATCAGGACGAGAGCGGCGGTCGCCCCGGCGCCCACGCCGGCGTCCCCCCAGTCGAAGCCGGAGTGGGACGGCCCGGCGACGATCACCGGCGCGGGCTTGGGGCTTGGGCCTCGGAAATCCGCGGGAGCGGCCGAGGCGGCGGACGGGACGACGAGCGCGGCGCTTGCGGCCGCGACTGCGAGACGCTTCATGGTGATCCTCCGAGGAGAGAGACGGGAATCGAGGTGCTCGTCGAAGGTACGGGCGCAGCGCCCCGGCTACATCGGTAGGAGTACCTATCTGCGCCTTACGCGACGCCGTATTTCTCCGGCGGGGGGTGCCCGCGCGGCCATACTGGCCGCATGACGCAGCGCGTCACGAGCGCCGTCTTCGCCGGCCGGGAACGCGAGCTCGATGCGCTCGCGGCGGCGCTCGCGGGCGCGGCGGAGGGCTCGCCTACGGTCGTGCTCGTCGGCGGCGAGGCGGGGATCGGCAAGAGCCGGCTGCTCGCGGAGCTCGCCGCACACGCCGAAGGACGCGGCCTGCGCGTGCTGTCCGGTCAGTGCGCCGGGCTCGAGGACGCGGTCATCCCGCTGCTCCCGGTCGTGACCGCGCTGAGCGGCCTCGGCGACGACGACGCGCCCGACGTCGTCGCAGCGAGCGGACGGCTGGCGGACCCCTCGGCCCGCGCGCACGCCGCGGCGCTCGACCGCCTCGCCGCCGCGGCAGCCGCCGACCCGGTCCTCCTGCTGCTCGAGGACATCCATTGGGCCGATCGCTCGACGCTCGACATCCTCGCCTTCCTCGCGCGCCACGTGCGCGACGAGCACCTGCTCGTCGTCGCCACCCTGCGCAGCGACGAGATCGACCGGCGCGAGGGCCTGCGCCGCTTCCTGGCCGAGGTCGCAACCGCGCCGCGGGCGCGGCGGCTGGAGCTGACCGGGCTCGGGCGCGCCGAGATGCATGCGCAGATCGCCGGGATCCTCGGCGGCGCGGCGCCGGCCGACCTCGTCGACGCGGTGTTCACCCGGTCGGAGGGCAATCCGTTCTTCGCCGAGGAGCTGGTGGCGGCCGGCGCCGACGGCGAGCTGTCGCCGTCGTTGCGCGACGTGCTGCTGGCGCGGATCGCTGCCCTCGAACCCAACGCCCAGGCGGTCGTGCGCGTGGCCGCCGCCGGCGGGCGCCAGGTCGACCATCGGCTTCTCGCCGCGGCTGCCGGGTTGGAGGACCGCCGGCTCACCGAGGCGCTGCGCGCCGCGGTGCGCCACCAGGTCCTCGTCGCGCGCGGCGACGCGTTCGCCTTTCGCCACGCGCTCCTCCAAGAGGCCGCGTACGCCGAGCTCCTCCCCGGCGAGCGCGCCGCGCTGCACGCCGCATTCGCGGAGGCGCTCGGGGCGCGCCCCGAGCTCGTGGGGGGCGCCACCGTCACGGTCGCCGCGGAGATCGCGCACCACTGGCGCCACACGGACGACCAGCCGCGCGCGCTGGCCGCCGCGGTCCACGCGGGCGCGGAGGCCGATCGCGTGGGAGCGCTCGCCGAGGCGGCCGACCATGACCGCTTCGCGCTCGCGGTGTGGGAGGCCGTCCCCGACGCCGAGCGGGTGGCGGGCATCGATCGCGCCACGCTGCTCGACCGTGCCGCTTACGCGACCGCATGGACGGGCCGGCCGGCCGACGGCCTCGATCTCGTCGATGCCGCGATCGCGCTCGTCGAGCCGGCGGCCGAGCCGGTGCGCGCCGCGCTCCTGCGCCGGCGCCGTGGCATCTACCTGTGGCAGCTCGGGCGCGCGGCGGACGCCGCGTGCGAGCTCGAGCGCGCGGTCGCGCTGATTCCCGCGAGGCCGCCCTCCGCCGAGCGCGCGCGCGTGCTCGCCCACCTGGGCCTCATGCTCCTGCTCTCCGGCGACCCCGGGGGCGCCCGCGAGCCCGCCGAGGAGGCGCTCGCCATCGCGCGCGACGTAGGCGCTCGCGCCGAGGAGACCGATGCGCTCGTGTGCCTCGGCCAGGCGCTCGTCGCCGTCGGCGAGATGCCGCGTGGCCTCGAGCTCGGGCGCCGCGCGCGGTTGATCGCGGCGTCGCTCGGCGACGACGAGCTGCTGTCGCACACCGCGGTCGCCCTGTCGGACGGGCTGCGGCGGCAAGGCGAGCTGGAGCAGTCGGTCGAGATGGCGCTGTCCGGCGCCGAGGAGTCGCGGCGCGTCGGCCTCGGCGTCCGCGAGCGCCTCTGCTTGTCGAACGCCGCCGAGGCCGCCTTCGAGCTCGGTCGCTGGGACCAGGTCGACGAGCTCTGCGCCGACCTCCTCGCCGACGACCGGTCCGACACCATCGTCGCGTCAGCCCACCACGTCGCCGGGTCGCTCGCCCGCGCGCGCGGCGACCTCGACGGCGCCGAGCGACACCTCGCCGGACAGCGCGAGGTTCTCGGCCCCCGCCCCACCGCGGCCGAGCGCTACGACCTCGAGGACGAAGCCGAGCTTGCGCTCTGCCGGCGTCGGCCGCAGGACGCGGCGCGCGCGGCTGCGGAGGGCGTGCGCGCGGAGGCGCAGGACACGGCGCGCCGCCTGCTCATGGCCACGCTCGGCCTGCGCGCCGAGGCCGATCGCGCCGATATCGCCCGCGCACGCCGTGACGATGCGGGCGCGCGCTCCGCCCGCGACCGCGCGCGGGCCTTCCTCGACGCGGCCCGCGACGGCGACGCGCACGCGGCGCTGGCGGCCACCGCCGCGGCCGAGCACGCCCGGGTCGTGGGCGACGCCGGCCCGGCGCTGTGGGATGCGGCCGCGCGCGAGTGGGAACTGCGCTCGTCGCCGTTCCAGGCCGCCTACGCGCGGTGGCGCCAGGCCGAGGCCGCCCTCGCGCGGCGCGACCGCGAGCAGGGAGCGCAGGCGCTGCGCGCCGCGCACGCGACGACCACGTCGCTCGGAGCGGCGGGTCTCCTCGCCGAGGTCGAAGCGCTCGCGCGCCGCGCGCGGATCGCGTTGAGCGACGAGGCGGTCGAGGAGGCGGAGCCGGCGACCGGCGCGCATGCGGCAGCCGCGGAGCTCGGCCTGACCGCCCGCGAGGTCGAGGTCCTCGAGCACCTCGCGCTCGGCCAGACCAACCGCCAGATCGCCGACGAGCTGTTCATCAGCATCAAGACCGCGGGCGTCCACGTGTCGCACATCCTCGCCAAGCTCGGCGCGGCGAACCGCAGCGAGGCGGGCGCGATCGCCCACCGGCTCGGCCTCGTGCCCTGAGTCAGCCGCGCACGGCCCGGACGACGCGCGCGTGGTCGCGCATCGTCTCCAGGCCGTCCGTGCCCGGCTGGCGGCCGAAGCCGCAGTACATCGCCACGCCGAAGTCCGCGAGGTACTTCGAGGCCGTGTCGTGGCGGCGCTTCAGGCCCGCGACGCCGTCGATCGGCAGCACGATGCCCAGGAAGACGCGGGCGTCGCCGGGCTCGAGGCCCGCGAGCGGCGCGACGAAGCTTTCGTCCTCGCTGCGCAGGTAACGGGGCCCGGCGATGTGCAGCCAGTCGACCGTTCGACCCGACTCGGCGACCGCGTGGTTGGCCATGCGGACCAGCAGGCCGAGGTCGCGGGCCTCGTACATCGGCCATTCGGGGAACGTCCCGTAGCAGAGGTGGTAGCCGACGAGCACCTCCTCCGGGATCAGACGTGTGAGCCGCGACACCGGGCCGGCGAAGCGCTCCCACGCTTCGCCCGCGGTCCAGGCGAGCACGCCCTCGAGGTCGAGGACCTCGTAGCAGACGTCCCATTGGAGCGCGAGATCCGCGGCGGGGATCGCGGCGGTGAGGCGCTCGAGCTCGCGGCGGACGAGGTCCTCGAAGCCGCGCTCGGCCACCGGGTAGTCGCGCGCGAAGTCGGCCTTGAAGCCGTTGAGCGCGCTCGACGGGAACGGCATGCAAACCTGGAAGCGCACGCCCTCCGGGATCGCGCCCTCGCCGCGCAGCAGCTCGAAGAGCCGGTAGGACTCGATGGCTTCATCGATGCGCGACCACGACTCCCAGTGCAGGTCGGTGACCCCTTCGCGGATGCGGAACACGGGCGTCTCGTACGCGTGGCGCGGGATCCCGGTCGGCGACTCGGTGACCGCGACAGTCTCGACGTCCGGGTGCGGGCGGACCAGGCGTTCGCGCTCGTAGCCGACCCACGCCGCGCGGGGTCCGGTCTCCCCGTCGGGGAGCGCGAACACGAGTCCGTCGAAGAGCTCGCCCGCCGCGCGGAACGCTCCCTCCGCCGAGTCGGCCGGCAGGCTGCCGACCAGCAACAGATCGCTCGTGACCCGCGAGCCCATCCGTGGCGAACTCTACGGCTCGATCGCGAGCGCCGTCACGACGCGGCGCGTCTGGGGCGATGGCTGGTCCTGGCTCGAGTACGGGCGGTTCAGGAGATGGCCGCGATGGACGAGCGTCGTCGAGCCGCCGCCGTCGAGGTTGATCGCGCGCTCCGCGCCGAGGTCGGCCATCAGGCGGGCGAGCTCCTCCATCGACAGCCCGGCGTCGACGTTCGTGCGCCGGCCGTCGCAGGCGACCGCGACAAGCGCCTCCTCCGAGAGGCCGAGCGCCGCGCGGGGGTGGCGGTCCTGGGTGATGTCCGAGTCGAACTGGTCCGCGCCGGCCGAGAAGCCCTCGGCATCCGCGCCGGGATCGAAGGTGACGGCGCCGCCGTCGACGAGCAGCGGGCCGGCCTGCACGAGGTCCCCGGGCGGGCGCTCGGGCGCGGCCTCGCGCGCGACGATCTCGACCTCGCCGTTCGCGCACACGACGCACGCGCGGCGGCGTGCGTACTGCTCCGGCACCTCCTCGTGGCGCTTCACGCGGCCGTCGATCCACACTTCGCCGAGCGCGCGGTACGGGTCTCGGACGAAGAAGCCGCCGACGATCGCCTCCTCGACGCCGGATGTCCGGCACCAGACGTCGAGGCGCTGCGGACGCGGGAAGTGGACGACGCGCAACCGCGCGGTGCGCCGCGGGATGCGAACCGCGTAGACCGTCGTGGTCTCACCGTCCTCGAGCGGCTGGCGCCAGAGCTCGTACTCGGGCACCATTGCCGACCTCACACGGCGACCCACGAGGTGATCATATGCGCCCGCCCACGCCCCCATTCACGGAGGAGACCGCGCGCCAGAAGGTGCAGGCGGCGGAGGACGCCTGGAACACCCGCGACCCCGAGCGCGTCGCGGGCGCCTACAGCGAGGACTCGCAGTGGCGCAACCGCCACGAGTTCTTCTCCGGCCGGCCCGCGATCGTCGAGTTCCTCACCCGCAAGTGGCAGCGCGAGCTCGACTACGCCCTGCGCAAGGACCTGTGGGCCTTCACCGACAACCGCATCGCGGTCCGCTTCCAGTACGAGAGCCGCGACGCGGACGGCCGGTGGTGGCGCAGCTACGGCAACGAGCAGTGGGAGTTCGACGACGAGGGCTACATGCGACGCCGCGAGGCGAGCATCAACGACGTCGCGATCAGCGAGGACGAGCGCCGCATCGTCGGCCCGCGACCCGAGTCCGAGCGCGGGGCACCGCTGCCGCTCGCTTAGCGGCGCCCGAAGTTCAGCGGGGGGTCGTAGACCGCGGCCAGGCGGGCCAGGGTGAGCGCGCCGAGCAGCAGGCCGAAGTCGCGCAGCGCGATGTCGTAATAGCCGGAGTACGTGAGCAGGTTGAGGATGATCCCGGCCAGCCAGGCCGCGACAACGTAGGCCCCGTACCGCGGCTTGAGCAACACGACCAGCCCCGCGACGATCTCGATCGCTCCGACGAGGTACATGAAGTCCTGGGCTGAGCCGGGCGCGATGTCGTTGATCCACGGCGCCAGGTACGTGGGCCAGTCGACCATGACGTTGAAGAACTTGTCCAGGCCGAAGGCGATCGGCGCGACGGTGAACGTCAGGCGCATGAGCGCGAACGCTTGGTAGCGCGGGTCGCTCCATTCGGTGCGGGCCACGGCGGCCGTGCGCGCCGGGGTCGGGATTGCGGTGGACGCCATGACTGACCTCCTGTCGTGGTGGGGGTTCGTCGTCGTTGGCGACCGCCGCCCCGGCTTCCTTACCGCCTCGATGTAAGGACGGAGCCGATGCCGGCGCTAACGGTGGGTGATCGGATGGATCATGCTGTCGCCGTGGAACCCGACTGGATCGAAGCGCTCTCCGGCGAGGGCGCTCGGCGCGACGAGGCGCTCACGCACCTCCATGCGTTGCTGCTGCGCGCCGCCAGGTTCGAGATCGGGCGGCGCCGGCCGGGTGGCGGCGCGGGCCTCGACGATCTCGCGATGCAGGCCGCCGACGACGCGCTCGTGGCGATCATGAGCAAGCTCCACACCTTCCGCGGCGACAGCCGGTTCACCACGTGGGCCTACAAGTTCGCGCTGCTCGAGGCCGGCGTGAAGCTGCGCCGGCGCGCGTGGCAGGGCCGCGAGCTCCCGCTCGAGGAGGAGGGATGGGAGCGCCTGGCCGACCACCGGGCGACGCCCGACGCCGAGCTCGAGACCGCGGAGCTCCTCGGCGCGGTCCGCGACGCCATCGCGCAGTCGCTGACGCCGCACCAGCGTTCCGTGCTCGTCGCGCTCGTGCTCAACGACGTCCCGATCGACGTCCTCGCCCAGCGGCTCGGCACGACGCGCGGCGCGCTCTACAAGACCCTTCACGACGCCCGGAAGCGGTTGCGGGCACGGCTGGCCGACGAGGGCCTGGCGCCGCAGCTCGTCCGGGAGGGGCAGGCGCCATGAGCGATCTCCTGGGCCGGCTGCTCGGCCCCGACGACCCCGAGCTGACCTGCGACGAGTGCTTCGAGCATCTCGACCGCTACGTCGAGCTCGAGGTCGCGGGCGACGACGCGGACGCGGCCATTCCCGGCATGCGAGCCCACCTCGAGGGCTGCGCGGCGTGCGGCGAGGACTACGAAAGCCTCGCCGCACTGGTGCGCGAAGGGGACGGCTGATCAGACGCCGTCGCGCGCGGGCTCGTCGGTGACGACGAGGCCGTGCCCGTCATGCAGTTCGCCGACGAGCGCGTCGGTCGGCTCGCCATCGAGCGTGACCGCGGCGAGCAGCCGGCGCAGGCGGCGGTGCGTCGCCACGTGCTCGTGCTCGCCGCCGCCCTCGAACGTGACGATCACGTCGCGCTCGACGTCGCCGAACGAGCCCTGCCGCTGGGCGTCCGGGTCGCCGGCGTAGGCACCCCTGCCCTGCCGACGCTGGCGGCGGACGTTCCCGTAGGTGCCGACCTGGTCGGTCGGCTTGATCTGGCCGACGAACCTGCCCATCGGTTCGCGGCGGACGTCGTGGCGCGGCGAACCACAGAGCAGCGTGATGCTGTCGGCCGGCGTCCCCCCGGCCAGCTTGCGCTCCACCGCCTCGTGGGCGAGCGCCACGTCGGAGTAGGTCTCGCAGAGCGTCGCCATCGTTGCTCCTTTCGGAGAGATATCGTTACGCGATATCGTATCACGATAGATAGCGTGGACCGAGACAATCGTGGTGATGACACCGACGCCGACCGACGACGACTACAGCCGGCTGCTGGAGCTGCGCACCGGCCTCCGCCGCTTCCTGCGCTGGAGCGAGGAGCATGCGCGCGCGGCCGGCATCACGCCCGCGCAGCATCAGCTCCTGCTCGCCGTCCGCGGGCACCGCGATCCGCGCGGCCCCACGGTCGGGGACGTCGCCGCCTACCTCATGCTGCGTCACCACAGCGCCGTCGGGCTGGTCGATCGCGCCGAGAAGGCCGGGCTGATCGTCCGCAGTCAGGACCCCGACAACCTCAGCGTCGTGCGGTTGAGGCTGACCGACCGCGGCTCCCGGCAGCTCGAGGAGCTCAGCGAGCAGCACCTCGAGGAGCTCGCCCATCTCGCGCCGACGATGCACGCGCTATGGGACGCGGTCGAGCACGCCGCCGACCGCGGGCCCGACGGCGCCCGTCACCCCGCGGCGCGTCCCGACGGCTCCGCCGGGAACTGAGCGTCAGACGTCGATCTCGGTTGGCTCGCCGATCGGCAGCCAGCGCAGGCTGTCGCGGACGGGCTGCGGAGCCTGGAAGAAGGCGGCGTCGATCCCCGCCCTGCCCTCGCGGAAATGCTTCCAGCCCTCGTAGTGGATCGGGATCGCGATGTGCGGCCGCAGGAGGTCGCACAGCTCGACTGCGTCGCTCGCGGTCATCGTGTAGCGCAGCGGGCCGGTGACCGGGAACTGCACGCCGCCGAGGTGCAGCAGCGCCGTGCCGACCGTCAGGCGGTCCGCGACCTGGCGCACGCCGTCATAGAGCACCGTGTCGCCGGAGATCCACACGACGCCGTGCTCCTGGCCGTCCCAGCGCAGGGCGAAGCCGACGACGTCGCCGACCAGCGGGTGGCTCAGCGGCGGGCCGTGGCGGCAGGGCGTCGCGGTGACCTCGATCGGCGTCTCGCCGTCGAGGGTCGTGGTTTCCCATGGCGCGAGGCCGCGGGCGCCGGCGCCCAGGCGCCGCGCGCCCGCGACGGTCGTGAGGACCGTTCCCGCGGCGGGGAGCAGCGCACGGCCGGCGGGGTCGAGATTGTCGTCGTGGTGGTCGTGGCTGAGCAGGACCGCGTCGATCGGGCCGAGGTCGTCGGCGGCGATCGCCGGCCCTGTCAGCTTGCGCGACGACGTGCCCCATCCGAAGGCGTAGCGGCGGCCGGGTGCGTCGAACGTGGGGTCGGTGAGGAGCCGTTGGCCGGCCACCTCGATGAGGACCGTGGGGCCGCCGATGTGCGTGAGGCGCGCGCTCGTCATCAGCGATCGAGCAGGCGGCGCATGAGGGGCACCGCGTTGGCGAGCAGGTGCTGCTCCTCGGCGGACAGCTCTTCGTCGATGCTGTTCGCAAGCCAGCCCTCGCGCTTGAGGCGGTCCGCGGCGAGCGTCGCGCGGCCGGCGTCGGTGAGGGCGACGAGGATGCGGCGCCCGTCGGTCGGGTCGGGCGAGCGGGCGACGAGGCCGTCGGACTCGAGGTCGGTCACGGTCTGGGCCATCGACTGCGGGCGGATGCGCTCCGCCGCCGCGAGGTGGCTCACCGTCGCGGGGCCGTCACGGTCCAGGCGGCCGAGCACCGAGCCCTGCGCCAGCGAGAAGCCGTGCTCGGCGCGCAGCCGGCGCATGAGCTGGCCGAGCACGACGCGGAGCTCTCCGGCCAGCTGGGTGGTGTCGACCTTCGTGGGCACGCCCGGACTGTAATCGCGATTCCTTCAGACAGGTTACCTGTTCAGGTTACCTGTATAGTTGGTTGACGTGCCCCGCAGCGCGTCGAGCCACGACAACTACAAGTGGATCGCGCTGAGCAACACGACGCTCGGCATCCTGCTCGCGACGCTCGACGCGTCGATCACGCTCATTGCGATGCCCGACATCTTCCGGGGCATCCACCTCGATCCGCTCGTGCCGTCCAACAGCTTCTACCTGCTGTGGATGATCCTCGGCTACATGGTCGTCGGCGCCGTGCTGATCGTCAGCCTCGGACGCCTGGGCGACATGTACGGCCGGGTCAAGACCTACAACCTCGGCTTCGTCATCTACACCGCGGCGTCCCTGCTGCTGACTATCACGTGGCTCACCGGCGAGGCCGGCGCGATCTACCTCATCGCCTTCCGCATCGTCCAGGGGATCGGCGGCGCCTGCATCATGGCCAACTCCGCCGCGATCATCACCGACGCGTTTCCGATCAACCAGCGCGGGATGGCGCTGGGCATCAACAACATCGTGGGCGTGAGCGGGATGTTCATCGGGCTGGTGCTCGGCGGGATCCTCGCGCCGATCGACTGGCGGATGGTGTTCCTGATCTCGGTCCCGGTGGGACTGTTGGGGACCGTCTGGGCGTACATGAAACTCGAGGAGCGCAGCGAGCCGCGGCGCCGGCCGATCGACTGGGGGGGCAACGTCACCTTCGCCGTGGGGCTCGTGCTGATCATGGTCGCGATCACCTACGGCATCCGGCCCTATGGCTCGCATCCGACCGGCTGGGCCAGCCCGCGGGTCATCGCCCTGCTGGCGACCGGCGTCGCGAGCCTGATCGCGTTCACTGCGATTGAGCGCCGCGTGCCCGACCCGATGTTCCGCCTGCCGCTGTTCCGCATCCGCGCGTTTACGTTCGGCACGCTGTCGACCTTCCTGTCGGCGGTCGCCCGCGGCGGCCTGATGTTCATGCTCATCATCTGGCTGCAGGGCATCTGGCTGCCCCAGCACGGCTACGACTTCACCAAGACCCCGCTGTGGGCGGGCATCTACATGCTCCCGCTGACGATCGGCATGCTCGTCGCCGGCCCGGCGTCGGGCTACCTCTCCGACCGCTTCGGCGCCCGCGGCTTCGCCACCGGCGGCATGCTCGGCGCCGCGGCCAGCTTCGGCCTGCTCATGATGCTGCCCACCGACTTCTCCTATCCGATGTTCGCGGCCGTGCTCGGGCTCATGGGTGTGTCGATGGGGATGTTCGCCTCGCCGAACCGCGCCGCGGTCATGAACAGCCTTCCGGCAGGCGACCGGGGTGCGGGCGGCGGGATGAACCAGACCTTCCAGAACTCCGCACAGGTCTTCTCGATCGGGATCTTCTTCACGCTCATGGTCGCGGGGCTGGCCTCAACGCTGCCCGCAGCGATGAGCGGCGGCCTGCAGGCGCACGGCGTCGCGGCCGCGACCGCCGAGCACGCCGCGCACCTGCCGCCGGTGTCGATCCTGTTCGCCGCGTTCCTCGGCTACAACCCCATCGAGCACCTCCTCGGGCCGCACGCGCTCGCGGCGCTCAGCGTCCACGACCGCGCCGTCGTCACCGGCCACGCGTTCTTCCCCGAGCTCATCTCGGGCCCGTTCCGCACCGGGCTGCACGCGGCGTTCGTGTTCGCGATCGTCGCCTGCCTGGTCGCGGCCGCGGCTTCGCTCCTGCGCGGCGGGCGCTACCACGCAACCGACGAAGCACCGCACCCGACGCGCGTCGTAGACGCTCGCGCATGAAATTGCGTATCTGAGCCATGGACGGTCTCACGATGGGGCGATTCCATGCTCGGCATGAGCACACTTGTTCTTGGAGGCACGGGCAAAACGGGGCGGCGGATCGTCGAGCGGCTGACCGCCCGGGGCGTGCCGACGCGCGTCGGCTCGCGGTCGGGTGAACCACCCTTCGACTGGTACGACGAGGCGACCTGGGCGCCCGCGCTGCGCGGCGTGAGCGCTGCGTACATCTCCGTCTATCCCGACATCGCGATCCCAGGCGCCGCCGAGATGGCCGGGGCGTTCGCGCAGTTCGCGGTTGACAACGGCGTCCGGAGGATCGTCCTCCTTTCGGGCCGCGGCGAGGACGGCGCGCAGCGCGGCGAGGAGGCAGTGCGCGCCGCGAGCGCCGACTGCACGATCCTGCGATCGAGCTGGTTCAGTCAGAACTTCAGCGAGAGCTTCCTGCTCGACGCGGTGCGCGCCGGCGTCGTGGCGCTGCCCGCCAACTCGGTGCCCGAGCCGTTCGTCGACGTGGACGACATCGCCGACGCGGCGGTCGCGGCGCTGACCGAGGACGGGCACGCCGGCGAGCTCTACGAGGTGACGGGACCACGGCTGCTGACGTTCGCCGACGCGGTCGGCGACATCGGTCGCGCCACCGGCCGCGACGTGCGCTTCGTGCGCGTGAGCCTCGAGGACTACGCCGCCGAGCTCGCCTCATACGAGGTGCCGCAGGACGAGATCGAGCTGCTCACGTACCTGTTCTCCGAGGTCCTCGATGGCCGCAACGCGCGCCTGACGGACGGGATCGAACGAGCAATCGGCCGCGCCCCGCGCGATTTCCGTGACTACGCGCGCGACGCCGCCGCGAGCGGCGTGTGGAACGGGGCGGCATGAGCCCCGGCGTCTTCGCGCTGTCGCTCGCCGCCGCGATCGCGTCCGCGGCGGTGGGCGGCGTGTTCTACGCGTTCTCGTCGTTCGTGATGCCCGGGCTCGCGCGGCTGCCGCGCGAGCAGGGCATCGCCGCCATGCAGTCGATCAACGTCACCGCTGTGCGGCCGCCGTTCATGCTGCTCTTCGTGGGGACGGCGGCGGTGTGCGTCGCGCTCATCGTGTGGGCGATCCTGCCCGTCGGCGACCGCCCGACCGTGCTCCTGATCGTGGGCAGCGCGCTCTACTTCGTCGGCGCCTTCGCGCTGACGATGGCCAAGAATGTCCCGCTCAACGACGCGCTCGACGCCACCGACCCAGCGGGGCGCGACGCGGCGACGGTCTGGGCCGGCTACCTGAAGCGCTGGCTGGCCTGGAACCACGTGCGCGGGGCCGCGTCGCTTGCCGCGGCGGCCGCGTTCACCGTCGCGCTCACGCTCTGAGCGCCTCGCCGAGAGCGGTGATCGCCGCCTCGAGCTGCGCGTCGGACAGGTACGGCGCGGGGCCCAGGCGCAGCCAGGTCCCGCGGCTGTCGGTGAGCACGCCGCGCTGGGCGAGCGCTCCCTGCAGCTCGCCCGCTCGCGGCGAGCGCAGCGCGAGGAACGCGCCGTAGGCGTCGAGCGGCGTCGCGCGGTCGCGCGTGATGACGTCGTCAGGCGCGCCGAGCGCGTCGAAGCCCGCGGCGAGCAGGTCGACCTGGCGGCGGTAGGACGCGCGCAGGCGCTCGGGCGTCAGCCCCTGCTCCTCGAAGAACGCGAAGACGCGGGCGGCGCGATAGTGGCTGGTCGGGTCGTAGGTCGAGCCCGCGAAGCGCTCGGCGCCGCGCCCGTACGGCACGCGGTTGGGGTCGTGTTGGTCCGAGAGCGCACCGAACTCCGCGTACCACCCGGTGATCGCCGGACGCAGGTCCTCCGCGTGCGGCGGCAGGCGCAGGAAGCAGTTGCCCTCGCCGAGCTCCAGGTACTTGTAGCCGCCGCCGACCACCCACGCGGTGGCGAGGCCGAGGTCGCGGATCGGGAACGGGATCGCGCCGAGCGCGTGGTAGGCGTCGACGACGAGCTCGGCGCCCGCTGCCGAGCAGGCGGTCGCGAGCGCGTCGAGCCCGGGCACGATCCGCGACGTCTCGAACAGCACGGCGGACACGAGCACCGCGCTCGTGCGCTCGTCCACCTCCCCCGCCAACCGCTCGGCCAGCGTCTCCGCCGGCTCCGCGGGCAGCCGCACGACCTCGAGCCCTTCCTCCGCCAGCCGCGCGAGCTGGCGGCGCAGCGTGTGGAACTCGCCGTCGGTGCTCACGAGCTTCGGCCGCGCGCGCAGGTCGAGGGCGGAGAGCAGCCGGATGAGCAGGTCGTGCGTGCTCGCGCCGAGCGCGATCTCGCCTACCGGGTCCTCGAGCAGCCGCCGGAAGCCGTCCCGGACCTCGCCGGCCTTCGCGAACGCGTTGCCCCACTTGTCGTCGACGAGGCGTGCGGCGTCCTCGAACGCCTCCATCTGACCTTCGAATGCGACGTCGGGCCAGGCCTGGTGCGAGTGCCCGGTCAGCAGCAGCCGGTCGGCCACCCGGAAGCGCGAGTAGTGCGCGGCGAGCGGGTTCATCATGTGACGACGTACACCACGTGCCCTTTGCCATCGGTCTGCGTCACGACGACCTGGAAGTCGCGCCCGCGGACGGTCGCGACGCACCTGAACACGACCCCGGCCTTCTGGACGATGTTGACGGGACACCTGACCGTTGACGGCAGATGCCGCTGCGACAGAATGGACGCCTCGATCGACCGCTCGACCTTGTCCGTGTTGAGGATCACGGGGGCGGAGTCGCGGTTCCACCAGCCTGCGGCAAGGGCGACGGCGGCCAGAACTCCGGCTCCCGCGACGAACGCCAGCAGCAGCTCGACATGCCGACGTCGCATGCGCCAAGCATAGGTCCGGACCAGGCCAGACCCTCGATCTGCCTGTGCATGATCGTCCGCGACGAGGCGCAGGTGATCCAGCGCTGCCTGCGCTCGGTGCAGGGCCTGATCGACTGCTGGGTGATCTGCGACACGGGCTCGACCGATGAGACGCCCGAGCTGATCGGCAGTGTGCTCGAGGGCATCCCGGGCGACCTGCACCGGCGCCGCTGGGTGAACTTCGGCCAGAACCGGACCGACCTCATGAGGCTGGCTGCGGGCAAGGCGGACTACCTGCTTCTGATCGACGCCGACATGACGGTCTCCTATGACGAGGCCGGACTGAATGGCCTCGGCGCCGACTCGTACATGCTGCGCCATGACGAGGTGCCCGAGTACTGGATCAAGCGCCTCGTCCGCGGCGACCTGCGCTGGTGGTATGTCGGCGCCACGCACGAGTACATCGCGACCGACCGCGAGGACGACGAGGAGCGGCTCGGGGCGATCGTGATCCACCACCACGGCGACAGCGGGACCAGGGGCGCGAAGTTCGAGCGCGATCTGCGCCTGCTGGCCGCGGATCTCGAACGCGAGCCGGACAACCCGCGGACCGTGTTCTACCTCGCGCAGACGCTGCGCGATCTCGGACGAGTCGACGAGTCGATCGAGCTGTACCGGCGGCGCGCGGCGATGGGCGGATGGCCGGAGGAGGACTTCTACGCGCGCTACCAAGTGGGGCTCTTGAGCGAGCGCGCTGGGCAGCGCGACGAAGCGATGAGCGCCCTCTTCGATGCCTGGAGCTTCCGCCCGCAGCGGGCCGAGCCCTTGTATGAGCTCGCGTGGATGTTCCGGGAGCGTCGGCAGCACCACGCGGCGCACCTCGTCAGCGAGCGCGGGATCCGCATGCCGGTGCCGGCGGACACGCTGTTCGTGCACCGGTGGATGTACGAGTGGGGCCTGCTGTTCGAGTACTCGATCGCCGCCTACTGGGCGGGCGATCCGAGCGCGGCCCTCAGGGCGTGCGACCAGTTGCTCGGGCTGCCGGAGCTGCCGGACGAGTACCGCCGGCAGACCGAGGCGAATCGAGCGCACTGCCTGCAGGCCGTCGGCCGCCCGCGCGGAGGCAGCACGACCGCGACGCGCCGCGTGTAGCCGTCAGGGCGAGCAGATCGCGTACGGGGTGAACGTCAGCTGGCTGTTGGCCCCGATCGTGACCGTCCAGGTCCCCCCGCGGCCCGGCGTGCTCGGGTAGTTCTCGTAGACATCGACGATCTGCACGTTCGTGGGCGTGCTCTTGTGGCCGCCCGCGATGAGCAGGCTGCCTGCCGGGCACGTCGCGCTACTGGTGCCGGTTGAGGGCAGCGGGGTGCCGACCGTGACCGGCGGCCCCGTGACGACGCTGACCGACGCGGGTCCGGTCGGGCCGGTTGCTCCTGTCGCGCCCGCTGGGCCCGTCGGGCCGGTCGGGCCGATTGCTCCGATCGCACCAGCCGCGCCGGCCGGGCCTGCCGGGCCAGTCGGGCCTGTGTCGCCGGCGGGGCCGGTCGCCCCGGTCGCGCCCGTTGCACCATCCGTGCCTGCGGGTCCGGTCGCGCCGGTCGGCCCGATTGCGCCGTCGGCTCCCGCCGGACCGGTGGGGCCGGTCGCGCCCGTCTCCCCCGTCAGCCCGGTCGGTCCCGTCGCGCCGGTCAGGCCGGTCAGGCCGATCGGCCCCGTCGCCCCGGTGTCACCAGTCAGTCCCTGGGGTCCCGTCGGCCCGGTCGCGCCCGCGACGCCCGCCGGACCGGGGGCGCCTGTGAGGCCGGTCGCGCCGGTGGCTCCTGTTGGGCCGGTCGCGCCCGTGGGCCCCGTCGCGCCGGCCGGGCCCGTCGGCCCCGGTGCGCCATCGGCGCCCGCCGCTCCCGTGGCGCCCGTCGGCCCAGTCGCGCCGGCCGGTCCCGTCGCGCCGGTCGCTCCCGTGATGCCCGCCGGACCGGCCGCGCCGGCCGGTCCGGCAAGGCCGGCCGGACCCGTCGCGCCTGCCGTTCCGGTCGCGCCGACGGCCCCCGTCGCACCAACCGCGCCCGCGACCCCGGTGGGTCCCGTAGGGCCGGTCGGGCCGGCGGCGCCTGTCGCGCCGCGCGAGCCC
>DATFRW010000262.1:0-11240 GCA_035262945.1 Solirubrobacteraceae bacterium | reverse complement strand
TCGAGGTTCACGAGGATCGCGTGCCTGGAGTGGTACTGCGTGAGCGGTAGGTACCGGTCGGGCCCGAAACCGTCGATCCGGTCCGGGATCAGGTGCCCATAGAAGCGCCCGAGGCGCCCGCTCAACGACGCGCCCGCCGCGCGGCCGATCCGCAGCCCGTCGCCGACGCTGCCCGGGTTCGAACGGACGGGCATCGCGTCGGCGTGCGGCCCGATGAACGTCTTGACGAGGTCCGGGTCACCCTGGAACCCGCCGGTGGCCAGGAGCACCGCGCCCGCGTGCACCTCGGTCCCGTCGTCGAGGCGCGCGCCGCCCGCGCACAGCGCACGCACCGCGGTGCGCAGCCGCACGGCGCCGGCGCGCGCCCGGAGCGCCGCGAGCAGCGAGGGCATATCGACGTGGTAGGCGACGCCGAAGCCCATCTGCCCGCTCCAGCGCTCGCTCACGGCGACGCCGAGGTCGCGGACGCGCTGGACCGCCGGCTCGAAGCCCTCGACCAGCGCGCGCTGCAGCGCCGGGTC
The DNA here is from genome assembly GCA_035262945.1 of Solirubrobacteraceae bacterium. Lineage (GTDB taxonomy): Bacteria > Actinomycetota > Thermoleophilia > Solirubrobacterales > Solirubrobacteraceae > JAOPZW01. The sequence goes on along the minus strand of DATFRW010000262.1, from coordinate 10,719 downwards.
GCCCTCCGGCGCGACGCGGCGCGCGGTCTGCAGATCGGGCGCCGTCCACACGATGCCCGCGGACAGCGCCGCCGATCCGCCGACGGCGTCGCCCTTCTCGACGACCATGACGCTCAGACCCAGATCCGTCGCGCGCGCCGCGGCGGCCAGGCCTGCAAGACCGCCACCGGCAATCAGCAGATCGACGGACAACGTTTTCCGAGGCGTATCCTGCGTTTGCCATCGCGTCCCTCGCCGACATCAGCCGCCGGGCAAAGGTGTCCATCACCACCGCCTCGCGCGTCCTCAACGGGTCCAAGCACCCGGTGTCGGAGAAGACGCGCGCCCGCGTCCTTGCCGCCGCCGAGGAGCTCAACTACCAGCCCAGCGCCCTGGCACGCGCCCTCGTCACGCGCAACAGCCGCATCATCGGCGTGATCGTCGGCAGCATCGTCGACCCGTACTTCGCCGAGATCGCCCGCGGGGTCGAGGACGTCGCGGGGCGCATGGGCTACCTCACGATGGTGTGCAACGCCGACCGGCACACCGAGGCCGAGCTCGCGCACCTGCAGACCCTGCGCGACTACCGCGCCGCCGGTGTGGTCTTCGCCTCGAGCGGCTACGCCGACGACGAGCACGGCGGCGAGCTCGCGCACGCGGTGGCCGACCTGAGCGAGCGCGGCTCGACCGTCGTCGCGCTGGCCCAGCGCGACTTCGAGTGCCTGCACGCCGTCGTCGACAACCGCGCCGCGGCCTACGACATCACCGACTACGTCGCCTCGCTCGGCCACCGCCGGATCGCCTTCGTCGACGGGCCCGACGGCCTCTACACGAGCGCGCTGCGCCGCGACGGCTTCGAGGCGGCGATGCGCGACGCCGGCCTCGACCCGACGCTCTGCTTCGAGGGCGGCTTCGAGTACGAGGCGGGCTACAACGCGGCGCTGCGAATCATGGCCGCGGGCCCGCTGCCCGACGCGGTGGTCGGGGTCAACGACGAGGTCGCGATAGGCGTGATGTCGGGCCTGCGCCAGGCCCGCGTCGACGTGCCCGCGCAGGTCTCGATCGCCGGGATCGACGACACCCGCCCCGCGCGCTTCGTCGAGCTCACGACCGTGAGCGTGCCGCTCTACGAGCTCGGCGCGGTGGCGGCCCGCGCGATCCTGGCCCGCAGCGGCGACGAGCAGCGGCCGCAGCCCAACGTCCTGCTCCCCCACCGGCTCACGCCGCGCAACACGACCGCCCGGCGCCCGCGTTAGCAGCACGCCGCGAAGCGCTCGCAGGTCAGGGCGACGAGGTCGTCGCCGGGCATGCGCCACAGGTCGCGGTTGATGACCTCGACCTCGATCGGCCCGTCGTAGCCCGCGGCCTCGACGAGGCCGCGGATCCGGCGCAGGTCGATGATCCCGTCGCCCATCATCCCCCGGCCCTGGAGCAGGTCGGGCGTCGGGACGAGCCAGTCCGAGACGTGGAAGCCGACGATGCGCCCGGCGGCGCGGGCCAGCTCGCGTTCGAGCGCGGGGTCCCACCACACGTGGTAGGCGTCGACGACCACGCCGGCGTCGAGGCGCAGTGCGAGATCGACCGCCTCCCCGAGCGTGACGATCGCCGAGCGCTCGCCGATCATCATCGGGTGCAGCGGCTCGATCCCGAGCCGCACGCCGTGGTCTGCGGCATGCGGCGCCAGGCGCTCGATCCCGGCGGCGATCGCCGCGCGCGCGCCGGGCAGGTCGCGGCCCACGGGCGCCCCGCACACCAGCACGAGCACGTCGGTTCCCAGCGAAGCGGCCTCCTCCACCGCGCGGCGGTTGTCGTCCTCGGCGCGCCGGCGCTCGCGCTCGCCGGCCGCCGGGAAGAACCCGCCGCGGCAGAGGCTCGACACCGACAGCCCGGCGTCCGCGATCAGCCGCCCGGCCCGCTCGAGCCCGACCTCCGCGACCTTCTCGCGCCACGGCGCGATCGTCGTGACGCCGGCGCGGGCGCAGCCGTCGACCAGCTCGGGGAGCGTCCACTGATCGACGGTGATCTGGTTGAGGCTCAGCCGCTGCAGCGGCGGCGCGCCGCTCATGCGTCGATACCGGCCAGCGCGAGCACCCGCCGCATCCGGGCCACCGCCAGCTCGGGGTCGTGCAGCAACCCCGCGGCGTCGGCCCTCACGAACAGCTCGGCGAGGTGGATCGTCGAGCGCGCGCCCTCGAGCCCGCCGACCATGAGGAAGTGGTCCTGATGGCCGTTGAGGTAGGCGAGGAAGACGATCCCGGTCTTGTAGTGGTAGGTGGGCGCCGAGAAGATGTGGCGCGCGAGCGGGACGGTCGGGGCGAGCACCGCGTCGTAGCGGTCGAGGTCGCCCGCGTCGAGCGCCGTCAGCGCAGTGGCCGCCGCGGGCGCGATCGCGTCGAAGATCCCGAGCAGCGCGTCGCTGTGCCCGTGCTCGTCGCCGCGGATGAGCGACGGATAGTCGAAGTCGTCACCGCTGTACATCCGCACCCCCGCCGGGAAGCGGCGGCGCAGCGCGATCTCGCGCTCGGCGTCGAGCAGCGACACCTTCACGCCGTCGACCCGGCCGGCGTGCTCCTCGACGATCGACACCAGCACGTCGGCCGCGGCGTCGAGGTCGTCGGCGCCCCAGTAGCCGCGCAGCGCGGGGTCGAAGGGCTCGCCGAGCCAGTGGATGATCGCGGGCTCGCGCAGCTGGTCGAGCAGCTCGCCGTACATGCGCCGGTAGTCGTCAGGGCCGCGCGCGCAGCGCGCGAGCGCGCGGCTGGCCATGAGGATCACCCGCGAGCCGGCGTCCTCGACGAGCTCGCACTGCGTTGCATAGGCCACGCGCACCGCGTCGAGCGTCGGCTCGCGGTCACCGGGGAGCTGGTCGGTGCCCGCGCCGCACGCGATGCGCCCGCCGGCCGCGCGCGCCTCTGCCGCGCTGCGGCGGATCAGCTCGGCGGTCGCGGCCCAGTCAAGCCCCATGCCGCGCTGCGCCGTATCCATCGCCTCTGCGACCGCGAAGCCGTAGCGCCAGAGGTGGCGCCGGTAGGCGAGCGTCGCGTCCCAGTCGAGCGCCGCCGGGCCGGCCGGATCGGTGTCGGCGAGCGGGTCGCGCACGACATGGGCGGCGGCGAAGCACACGCGGCTGCGCGGCGGCCCGGGCGGCGGCTCGAACGCGCCTGCGGGCCCCGGGCTGTAGTCCTCGAGCCGCCCGCCGGCGCGCGGCAGCCGCACGACGGTGTCGGTGGCGCTCACAGCGTGAGCTCCGGGACGTCGATCCAGCGGCGCTCGTGCCAGGACTGGTAGCCGAGCTCGCCGAGCTGGATGCCCTTCGCGCCCTCCAGGAAGTCCCACCGGAACGGGTCGTCGGCCACGACGTGGCGCAGGAAGTGCTCCCACTGCACCTTGAAGCCGTTGTCGTAGCGCTCGGTGTCCGGCACGGGCTCCCACGCGGCGCGGTGGTCGGTCGGGTCGGGCAGGTCGGGGTTCCAGGTCGCCCGCGGCGTCGCGGGCGTGGATTGCACCCGGCACTCGCGCAGCCCCGCCACGGCGCTGCCCTCGGTGCCGTCGACCTGCAGCTCGAACAGCTCGTCGCGGTGCACACGCACGCACCACGACGAGTTCAGCGACACGACGATTCCGCCGTCGAGCTCGAACGTCGCGTACGCGGCGTCCTCCGCCGTCGTCCGGTAGCGCTCGCCCGCCTCGTCGTAGCGGTCGGGAAGGTGGATCGCGCCACGCGCGCAGACCGAGCGCACCGTCCCGAACAGGTCGTCGAGGACGTAGCGCCAGTGGGCGAACATGTCCGAGATGATCCCCCCGCCCTCGTCGCGCCGGTAGTTCCACGACGGCCGCTGCGAGACCGGCTCGGGGCCCGGGAACACCCAGTAGCCGAACTCGCCGCGCACGGCGAGGATGCGCCCGAAGAACCCGCTGTCGACCAGGTGCCTGAGCTTGCGCAGGCCGGGCAGGAAGAGCTTGTCCTGCACGACGCCGGTCTTCATGCCGGCGTCGCGCGCCAGCCGGGCCAGCTCGAGCGACGAGGCGAGGTCGCCGGTCAGCGGCTTCTCGCAATAGACGTGCTTGCCCGCCGCGATCGCAGCGCGCACCGCGGGCGCACGCACCGCGGTGAGCTGGGCGTCGAAGTAGATGGGGTAGCCGGGATCGGCAAGGCAGGCGTCGACGTCGGTGCTCCATCGCTCGAGGCCGCACTCCTGCGCGAGCGCGCGCAACCGCTCCTCGCTGCGCCCCACGAGCAGCGGCTCGGGCCAGACGATCTCGCCGTCGCCGACCGGCAGGCCGCCCTCCTCGCGGATCGCGAGGATCGAGCGGATGAGGTGCTGGTTGCGCCCCATCCGGCCGGTGACGCCGTTCATGATGATCCCGACCGTCCGCATGCGGCCATCCTGCACGCTCGCCGGGGTCTGCTCAGAGATCGTCAACCCTTGGTCCCTCCGGTGGTCAGCCCGGCGATCACCTGGCGCTGGGCGAAGACGAAGACGAGGAGTGGCGGCAGCATCGCGAGCGAGCAGAACGCCATGGCGCCGGCCCAGTCGGTGGCGAAGGCACCGAAGAAGTTGGCGAGGCCGGTGGTGACGACGCGCTTGGACTCGTCGCTGGTCAGCGTGAGCGCGAAGACGAGGTCGCCCCACCCCCACAGGAAGCTCAGCACGCCGACGGTGGCGAGGCCGGGGCGGGCGAGCGGCAGCACGATGCGCACGAAGGCGCCGAAGCTCGAGCTGCCGTCGATCTGCGCCGCCTCGGCGAGGTCCTTCGGGATGCTCGCGAACGTCGGCCGCAGCAGCACGATCGCGTACGGGAGCGCCAGCGTCGTGTCCGCGAGGATCAGGCCGAGCAGGCTGTTCGTGAGGTGCACGCGGCTGAAGATCACGAACAGCGGCGTGGCCAGCATGATCGCCGGGAGCATCAGGCTGCTCAGGCAGAAGAGCATGATCAGGGACTTGCCGCGCATGTGGAAGTTCGCCAGCGCGTAGGCCGCGGGCGCGGCCAGCACCAGCGCCAGGACCATCGTCCCCGTCGCGACGATGAACGTGTTGCGGATGTATTCGAGGACCTCTGGCTTGTGGAGGATCTCCTGCGACCAGGTGCTGAACTGCGGGTGGATCGGGATGAGCTGCGGCGGGCTGGCGAAGAGGTCGTCCTGGCTCTTGATCGAGCCCGTGACCATCCAGTAGATCGGGAACAGGTAGACGGCGACGATCAGGAAGCCGACCGCGGTCGAGAAGCTGACCGGCAGCCGCCTCACGCGACTCGCTCCTCGCGGCGCAGGGAGAAGATGTAGCCGAGCGCCAGGACGAAGCAGGCGGCGAAGATGAGGTTGAGGATCGCCGCGCCGCGGCCGAACAGGAACTGCTCGAACGCGGTCTGGTAGGCGAGTGTCGGCAGCGTCGTCGTCGCGTTGCCCGGGCCGCCCTTCGTCGCGATCCAGATCAGGTCGAAGTTCTTGAACGCGAAGATCAGGCTGAGGATCGTCGCGGCGGCCGCCGTCGGGCGCAGGAGCGGCCACGTGATGTCCCAGAAGCGCCGCCACGCGTTGGCGCCGTCGATCGCCGCCGCCTCGTGCAGCTCGTCGGGGATGGTGCTCAGGCCGGCGAGCAGGTTGACCATCGTGAACGGGATGCCGAGCCACAACTGCACGGCGATCACCGCGCCGAGCGCGAGCCTCGTGTCCGCCAGCCAGTACTGCGGCTGGTCCTGCAGATGCAGCGATTGCAGAACCGAGTTGACCATGCCGCGGCCGTCGAGCAGCCACTTGAACACCTGCGCGCTCACGACGATGGGGATCGCGTAGGAGACCAGGAACAGCGACCGGAACAGCCGCGCGCCGCGGAAGTGGCGCGAGTAGAACAGCGCGAGCATCAGCGCGATGACGAGCTGGATCGCGACCGAGATCACGGTGTAGAGCACCGAGTGCACGACGGCGCTCTTGAACACCGGGTCGTGGAAGATCGCGTCGTAGTTGCGGGTGCCGACCCACTTCGCCGGCCCGCTGATGAGGTTGCCGAGCTGGCGGTCCTGGAACGACATGATGATGTTCAGGACCACGGGGTAGATGAGCAGCGCCCCGAGGAACAGCAGCACAGGCGCCACGAACAGGTAGGGCACCGCGGCGCTGCGCGCGCGGCGCAGGCGCACGGCGACGGAGCGGCGCTCGCCGCCCCGCCGCGTGCGCTCCCACACGGCGAGATCTGAAGCCGTGCGGCTCACCCCGCTATCCCTGCGGCAGCAGGGGCTTGATCTGCCCGCTCGCCTGCGACGCCGCGTCCTTCGCCGGCGTCTGGCCGGTCAGGACCGCCTGCTCCATGTTCTGGACGGCGGTCGAGATCTGGTTGTAGTTCGTGCCGTACGCCGACCGCGCGCGGGCGATCTTCACCTGCTCGGACACCACCGGCACGATCGAGCTCCAGTCAGCGCCGGCGAGGCCCTGCTGGTCCTTGCGGACGATGAAGCTCTGCAGGCCGGACATGATCGGCTTGAACGAGTTGTTGTTGTCCGACAGCCACTGGATGAGCTTCCAGACGGCGTCGGGGTTCTTCGCGCTCTTGCCGATCACCCACGCCTCGCCGCCGAGCGGCGCCGAGCCGCCGGCGGGACCCGTCGGGAGCTTCGCGACGCCCCAGTTCTTGACCTTCTTGCCGCTGTCGACGGCGCCGTAGACCCACGGGCCGTTCATCATCGTCGCGCACTTGCCGCTCGTGAACTGGGCCGCGATGTCGTCCCACGACCACTGCAGCACCGACTTCGGCGCGCTCTTGTCGACGTTGACGAGCGTGTTGACGTAGTTGAGCGCGTTGACGCTCGCGGGGTCGCCGATCTTCTGCAGGTCGCTGCCGGACTGCCAGAGGAAGGACTCGAACATGAACGCCCCGACCTCGTCCTTCGTGGCCGGGAAGCAGATGCCGGAGTGCTGCCCGTTGGTGAGCTTCTTGGCGTCGGCCCGCAGCTCGTCCCAGGTCTGCGGCGGCGTCGAGATGCCGGCCTGCTTGAAGAGGTCCTTGTTGTACCAGAGCACGATCGAGTTGCTCCGGAACGGGACGCCGTAGGTCTTGTCCTGCACGGTGACCTGGTCGAGCACCTGCGGGAAGAACTGCGACTTCACCGGCCAGTTGGACACGTACTTCGTCATGTCCTGCAGCGCGCCCTGGGCCGCGTACGAGGGGATCTGGCCCGCGTCCATCGCCGCGATGTCCGGCGTGTGGTTCGTCGCGACGGTCTGGTTGAACTTCGTGAAGAAGTCCGGGTAGGCGTACGACGTCCGCTTGATCTTCACGCCCGGGTGCGACTTCTCGTAGGCGGCGATCATCCCGTTGATCGCGTTGTTGCCCTCCGGCGAGTAGCCGAAGTAGTCCCACCACGTGATCGTCGTCGGGCCCGATGCCGCCTTGGTCGTCGAGCCGGTGGTGTTGCTGTTGTCGCTGCCGCCGCAGGCCGCGAGGCCGGCGGTGATGGCGAGCAGCAGGAGTACCGCGAGCGCCCAGCGCCGGCGGCGAGACAGCAGACCCATTCCCTTCACCCTCCTCCTGGATTGACGATGGCTGCGCCCTGCCTCAGCTCCTGGAGCAGGCGCGCGTAGCGGTCGCGGTCAATGGGCAACTCGACCGCGCCGCCAAGGTGCGCGGACATCACGATCGCGTTGGCGAGCTCGACCGCCGCGGCGGCCTCGTGGCCGGGCGCGAGCAGCGGCTCCTCGCCGGCGATCGCGCGCGCGAGGTTGCGGTAGAGCTCGACGTGCGTGCCGCCGCCGCCCTCGATGATCTCGGTGGCGCCGTCGGCCGGCGGCGCGTACGGGTCGCCGTCCGCGGCCGCGTACTCGCGGAAGTCCACCTCGCTGCGACGGACCTCGAGCCGCCCCGGCGTGAGCCGCAGGCGCCCGCGTGTGCCGGTGAGCTCGATGCGCTGGGACTCGTCGCGCTCCGCGCTCGAGATCCGCACCGCGCCGAGCGCGCCGCCGGGCCACTGCAGCAGCGCGGCGGCGGTGTCCTCGACCTCGAGGCCGTGCATCGCGCTCGACGTGCGAGCGACGACGGTCGCGGGCGGGCCCAGGAGCCAGCACAGCAGGTCGAGGTCGTGCTGGCCCTGGTTGATGAGGATCCCGCCACCCTCGCCCGCCCACGTCGCGCGCCACGGCGACGTGCGGAAGTAGCTTCCGCGACGCGGCCAGGTCGCCAGCAGGTCGGCCCGCCGCAGCTCGCCGAGCTCGCGGGCGTCGACGAGGCCCTTTGCGGCGATGACCTCGTCCCGGGTGCGCTGCTGCACGCCCACCGCGAGGATGCGGCCGGCGCGGACCGCCTCGCCGATCATCCGGTCGGTCTCGGCGGCCGTCACGGCCATCGGCTTCTCGACGAGCACGTGACGCCCGGCCCGCAGGCAGGCGACGGTGGTCTCCGCGTGATGCACGTGCGGAGCGAGCACGATGGCGAGGTCGGCGTCGTGCCCAAGCAGCTCGTCGAGGTCGGCGGCGACCGCGCAACCCCGTTGGGCGGCGACGCGGCGGGCCGCGTCCTCGTCGGGGTCGAAGACCGCGACCACCTGCGCGCCGATGGCGTCGAGCGCGGCGTCGTGGAACTGCCAGACGTTGGCGCCCGCCCCGGCGACGACCGCGCGCAGACGTTCGGTCACAGCGCGATCCCGTCTCGCGCCGCGAGCTCGCGCAGCGCGTCCGCGCACTCGCGCGTCGCCGCCGCCAACCCGCCGGTCGGGTCGCGGTAGTGCGTCTCGAGCGAGAGCAGGCCGTCGTAGCCGTCTGCCGCGAGCCGGCGCAGCTCGGCGTGCCAGTCGACGATCCCGTCGCCGACGCGCGTCCACTGCCCGGCGCCGTCGACGTCCTTGACGTGGACGTGAACGATGCGGTCGCGCACCGCTGCGTAGCCGTCGGGGTCCGGCGCCGCGCCGGCCAGGCGCGCCTCGTTGCCGGGGTCCCACACCACTCCGATGTCGCCGTCGGCGACCGCGTCGAGGACGGCGCGCGCCTCGAGCCCGGTGCCGACGAGGCACTCCCACTCGATCTCCATCGCGACGCGAAGACCGGCGTCGCGCGCCAGGTCGGCGGCACGCCCGAGGACGTCCGCCGCCCAGCGCGCGGCGCCGTTTGGGGGAGCGACTTGGGAGGCGCCCGGCCGCGCGCCCGAGAACACGCGCAGGGTGGTCGCCTCGAAGGTGGTGGCGGCCTCGATGCCGCGCTGCAACCGCGCCCACTCGGCATCGGGCACGTCGGCACGCGCCGCGGCGGTCTTCAGGAACGGCGTGTCGACGACGGTGCAGCGAAAGCCACCCGCCCGAATGGCGGCGCCGATGCGGCGGACCGCTGCGGGGTCGTGGTCGACGATGTTGGTGTCGCCCACGGTGCGCACTTCGACGGTCTCGACGCCGAGCGAGTCGCAGACGCGGAGCGCGACGTCGAGATCCTGCGAGATCTCGTCGGTGATCGCCGACAGCCGCACGCCTACGTGCCCTCCTCCATGGCAAACGTTTTCTACGCCGTCGGACAGACGTTGTCAAGAACCCAGTAGACATCGGCGATCCTGGCGTGGTAAACGCTATTCCAATGCGGGCAATCGTGGTAGGAGCGGGCCTCGTGGCGACGTTCTGGATGGAGCCGCTGCGCCGGCGCGCCGACCTCGCCGCGCTCGTCGAACGCGACGAAGAGACCGCGCGGGCGGCGGTGGAACGGTTCGGCCTCGACTGCCCCGCGTTCGGCTCGCTCGACGACGCGCTCGCGGCCGTGCCCGCGGAGATCGTCGTCAACCTCACCCCGCCCGCGCACCACCGTGTGGTCATCGAGACGGCGCTGCGCGCCGGATGCCACGTCCTCACCGAGAAGCCGCTGGCGCCCACCTTCGACGACGCTCGCGCCTGCGCGGACGCCGCGCGTGCGGCCGGCCTGACGCTCGCGGTGATGCAGAACCGCCGCCACCATCCCGCGATCCGCAGGCTCCGCCACGAGGTCGCGGGCGGCGCGATCGGCAGGCCCATGGCCTTCCAGGCCGACATGTCGATGGCGCCGCGCCATTCGGCCGGCCACCTCGCGGACGCACCGCACCCGCTGCTGCTCGAGATGGCGGTGCACACCTTCGACCAGGCGCGCTTCCTCGCCGGCGCCGACGCCGTCTCGGCGTCCTGCACCGAGTTCAGCGCCCCGCACTCCTGGTACGCCGGGCCCGCCGCCGCGATCTGCACCTTCGAGCTCGAGGGCGGCGCCGTCTTCTCCTACCGCGGCAACTGGATCGCCGAAGGCTTCGCGACCTCGTACGACGCGGCCTGGCGGATCAGCGGCGACCGCGGAACGGCGCGGTGGGACAGCTTCGGCGATCCCGAATGCGAGTGGGCAGGCGGACGGCGCGAGGCGTGGCGGGTGCCGATCCCGCGCGACGCGACCGGCCACGCCGCTTGCCTGGACGAGCTGCTGGCGGCGCTCGACAGCGGTCGGCCGTCCGAGACGGACGGCGCGGACAACCTGCAGACGCTCGCGATGGTGTTCACCGCGATCCGCAGCGCCGAGGAGCGGCGAACGGTCGCCATCGACGAGATCCTGCGGGACCAGGCCGCCGGGTCGCCGCGGGACTAGGCCGCGCGGCTCGCCGCGGGAACCCCGCCGCAGCACATGCTCTCGCCGCTCTGCGGGTCGAAGAAGTGAAACGCCGACGGGTCGACGGCGAGCGAGACGCGATCTCCCGGCCGTGCCGCCGTACGCGCGTCGATCGCCGCCGCGAACAGGCAGCGCCGGTCGTCGCTGAGCAG
>DATFRW010000261.1:0-10099 GCA_035262945.1 Solirubrobacteraceae bacterium | reverse complement strand
CCCAGGCAGCGCTCCTTGACCGTCGCGGTGAACGACTTGACGACCTTGAAGTTGACGTCCGCCTCGAGCAGGGCGAGGCGGATCTCGCGCATCGCCTTGTCGATGTCGGCCTCGGTCAGCGTGCCGTGGCCGCGGACGTCGGCAAGGGTGGCCTGGAGTTTCTCGGAAAGAGCGTCGAACACGAACGGCCCAGTCTAGGGCCCTGCAGCGCGCCGGATGACGGTCACACCGTCGCGCACGGTGAGCAGCACGTTCTCGGTGCGCGGGTCGGCCTGCACGTGGTCGTTGAACGCGGCGATCCCGCGGTCGCGCTCGTCCAGCGGCGCGACCACGTCGCCGCCGGCCAAGGTGTTGTCGGCGACGATCACGCCGCGCGGCGAGAGCTTGGGCACCACCGCCTCGTAGTAGCCCGTGTAGCCCTCCTTGTCGGCGTCGATGAACACGAAATCGAACGGGCCGTCGAGCCCGGCGATCGTGTCCAGCGCCGGGCCGACCCGCACGTCGATGCGGTCCCCATATGGCGAGCGCTCGAAGTAGCGACGGGCGAAGTCGGCGCGCTCCGGCGAGAGCTCGCACGTCACGATCCGCCCGCCGGCCGGGAGGCCGCCCGCCATCGCCAGCGCCGAATACCCCGAGAAGGTGCCGATCTCCAGCACCAGCCGCGGCGCCGACATCGCCACCAGGAAGCGCAGCAGCCGCCCGAGCACCGGCCCGGCGATCATCCCCGGCGAGGTCAACGACGCGAACGTCTCGTCGTAGTTCTCCGCGAGCAGCGGCTCGAGCGGCGTCACGTGCGCCTCGGCGTACTCCTCGAGGCCGTCGGCGAGCAGCGGGGTCATGCCCCCATGCTGTCAGCCCGCGCGCCCGGGCACCGCGACGCCGCACTCGTACGCGAGCACGACCGCCTGCACGCGGTCGCGCAGGCCCAGCTTCATCAACACCCGGGCGACGTGCGTCTTCACTGTCGTCTCCGAGACGACGAGCTCCTCCGCGATCTCCGCGTTGGACAGGCCGCGCGCGACGAGCTTGAACACCTCGAGCTCGCGCGCGGTGAGCTCGTCGAGCCCCTGCGGCGGTTGGGCGGGCGCAGGGCGAGCGGTGGCGAACTCCTGGATCAGGCGCTTCGTGATCGACGGCGCCAGCAGCGCCTCGCCGCCGGCCACGACCCGGATCCCCGCGACGAGCTGCTCGGGCGGCACGTCCTTGAGGAGAAAGCCGCTCGCGCCCGCCCGCAGCGCCTCGTAGACGTACTCGTTGAGGTCGAACGTCGTGAGCATGAGCACGCGCACCGGGCGCTCGCCCGCCTCGGCGATGATCCGCCGGGTCGCCTCGATCCCGTCGACCTCCGGCATGCGGATGTCCATGAGCACGACCTGGGGCTCCAGGCGCTCGGCGAGGTCGACCGCCTCGCCGCCGTCAGACGCCTCGCCGACCACGTCGAGGTCGTCCTCGGCGTCGAGGATCATCTTGAAACCGGCGCGCACGAGCGCCTGGTCGTCTGCGATCAGGATGCGAACGCTCATCTGAGTGACGGGTCCCCCACCGGGATCCTCGCACGGACCTCGAAGCCGCCGTCGGAGCAGCGGCCCGACTCGAGCTCACCGCCGAAGACCCGGACGCGCTCGCGCATCCCCACGAGCCCGTGCCCGCCGCCGCCCAGCGCGCTCGCCGTGGCGCTCGCGCGCCCCCGATCGCGAACCTCGAGCTGCACCTCGTCGTCGCCGTAGCGGACGCGGACGTCGGTGGGCGCGCCGCCCGCGTACTTGATCGCGTTCGTGATCGCCTCCTGCAGCACGCGGTAGGCGGCGAGCTCGACGCCGGCGGGCAGCGTCCGGCGCTCGCCCTCGATCTCCAGCGCGACCGGCAGTCCCGCCGCCCGCGCGCGCTCGACGAGGCCGTCGAGCCCCTCGAGCGTCGGCGTCGGGCCGTGCTCGACGTGCAGCACCCCGAGCAGGCGCTGCAACTCGACGATCGCCTCGCGGCCGGTCGCGGCGATCAGCCGCGCCGCGTCCTCCGCGCGCGCCGGATCGCGCTCGAGGATGCGGCGCGCGCCACCGGCCTGCACCACCATCACGCTGACCGAGTGGGCGACGACGTCGTGCATCTCGCGCGCGATGCGCCGGCGCTCCTCGGCCACCGCGAGCTCGGCCTCCGCCGCCCGGCGCTCCTTCGCCCGCGCGACCGCCTCGTGCAACTCGCCCGCGAGCCGCGCGCGGCTGCGGGCGACCCGGCCGGCCAGCCCGAGCGCCGTGATCATCGCGATCGGGAACACGACGTCCCCGGCCGTGATGGTGTCGTCGATCGCGTTCGCCACGAAGACGCCCAGCACGAGCAGCCCGAGCCCGACGGCGGCGCCCGCGTCCGAGGCGTGTGCCCCGAGCCCGAACGAGAGGGCCAGCAGGCAGAACCAGATCGTCACGAAGTCGCCGGCCGAGGTCAGCCCGGTGCCGAGCAACGCGCCGACGAACAGGGCGACGGTGGCGGGCAGCGGCGCGCTGCGCCACCAGGCGACCGGCAGCGTGATCCATGCGACCGCGATGACGTTGAGCACGAGCGGCCCGCGGAGGTGATCGCTCGAGGCCAACTCGACCATGCCCGTCGTGAGCGCAAGCGCGGCGATGGCCCAGTCGAGGCGCGACGGCTTCGTCATGCCCCGCTCCCGATCGGGAGGCGTGCGAGCACGGCGAAGCCGCCCGCGCGCGGCCGCGCGGTGCGGAGCTCGCCGCCGTAGAGCGCGACGCGCTCCGCGATGCCGGGCGGCGCGGACCGCGGGGCGCCGTCGTCGAGCACCTTGAGCTCGACGACGTCGCCGCTGTAGCGCACGCGCACGCTCGCGCTGACGGCGCCGCCGTCGCGGACGGCATCCGCGAGCGCCTCCTGGACGACGCGGAACGCCGTGAGGTCGGCGCCCGCGGCAAGCGGGACCGGGTGGCCCTCGAGCTTCAGCGTCACCGCGAGCCCGGCGCCCTCGGCGCGGCGGACGAGGTCGGCGACGTGCGCGAGCGTGGGCTGCGGCGCGAGCGCCAGCTCGTCGTCCTCGTGACGCAGCACGCCGAGCAGGCGGCGGATCTCGGCCAGCGCGTCGCGGCCGGTCTGCTCGACGGCGCTGAACGAGAGCGCCGCGAACGCGGGCTGGGTCACGACGAGCTCCGCGGCCTGGTCGGCCTCGCGGACCATGCGCTCGAGCGCACGGGCGACGACGTCATGGAGCTCGGCGGCGATTCGCTCGCGTTCCTCGGCCACCGCCTCAACCGCCCATCCGTCGCGGCCGTCGTCGCTGGCGGCGGCATGCAGCGCCCGGGCCACGCGCGCGCGCTCGCGCAGCAGCCGTCCCGCGAGCACCGGCGCGGCCACGATCACCAGCCATCCCCACACGACGTTCAGCCCCTGGCCGTCAGCCGTGGGGTCGGCGAGCGCGAGCGCGGCGACCAGCGCCGCCAGCCAGGCGACCCCGACGCCGAGCCGGCGCCCCTGGAACTCGGCACCGATCGTGTAGGAGACGACGAACGCCGCCAGCCACGGGCCGACCAACTCGGCCTGATGGTCCCCTGCAACCCGCTCCATTGCCACCAACCCGGCGAACACGACGCCCGCGGCGACCAGCGGCGCGCGCCGCCGGACGGCCACGCCGCACGCCATCGCAACGGTGAGCGCGCGGATGGCGAGCACCGTCCCCGACGGCGCGTCGACGAACGTCAGCTCGACGTTGCAGACGAGCAGGTAGACGGCGGCGAGCAGGAGGTCCGCCTTGCGCGGCGGCAGGCTGCGCACGCGCCCCCATAACGTCGTCGACTGCCCCACGCGCCGACTCTAACCCGCCGCGGCCAGGTCATCCTCGTCCGCCTAGACGATCGTCGCCTCATCCTCAAGGAGGACACGGATTCGTCCGCTGAGCAGGGCGAAATCGCCCGCGCGGGCGACGACGCGGCGCCCGCGCCCTGGGAATGTCTCGCCATGAGGCAATGGACGGCGACCACCACGGTGCAGGCGCGGCCCGAGGCCGTGCTCGATGTCCTCACCGATCCCCAGGCCTGCGCTCGCTGGGCGCCGATCCCGTTCGACGTCGAGGACCTGCGCACGCCGCGCCTGCGGTGCGGCAGCCGGGCGCGCGTGAGCGGCCGCCTCGCGGGCCGGCGCGTCGGCTTCGACGTCGAGGTCCACGAGGCGATCGACGGGCGCCTGCGCCTGAGCGCAGACGGCCCGGTCGGGATGGACGTGCGCTACGACCTCGAGCCCGCCGCGGGCGGGAGCGAGGTGCGCGCATCGGTCTCAGTCCGGGCCAACCGCGGGCTGACCGGGCGACTGATGGCGGAGGCCGCGAACGCCCTGCTCGCGGCCGGCGCCCTCCAGGCGGCGATCTCGCGGCTTGCCCGCGAGGCCGCCACCTGCTGACACCAACCACACAAAGGGGCCATCCACCCATGCTCAACGAGAGCGTTGCGACCGCGCCTGCGGTCGACACCACCACCGCCGTGTCCGCGCAGGCCGTCACCCGCCGCTACGGCGAGGGCGAGGCGGCCGTCGACGCGCTGCGCGGCGTCACCATCGGCGTCCCCGCCGGGCAGTTCACGGCGATCATGGGGCCGTCGGGCTCGGGCAAGTCGACGCTCATGCACCTGCTCGCCGGCCTCGACCGGGCGACGTCGGGCAGCGTCCACATCGGCGACCACGACATCACGGCGATGAGCGACAAGGCGCTGACGAAGCTGCGCCGCGAGCACATCGGCTTCGTGTTCCAGTCCTTCAACCTGCTCCCGACGCTGAGCGCCGAGGAGAACGTCGTGCTGCCGCTGACCATCGCCGGCCGCAAGCTGGACCGCGGCGGGCTCGACGCCTTGCTCGACCGCGTCGGGCTGTCCGACCGCCGGCGCCATCGCCCCGCCGAGCTGTCCGGCGGCCAGCAGCAGCGCGTCGCGATCGCGCGCGCACTGATCTCCGAGCCGACCGTTCTCTTCGCCGACGAGCCGACCGGCAACCTCGACTCCACCGCCGGCGGCCAGGTGCTCGACCTCCTGCGCGACGCCGTCGACCTCGACGGCCAGACGACGGTCATGGTCACCCACGACCCGCGCGCCGCCGCGCGCGCCGACCGTGTCCTCTTCCTCGCCGACGGCGAGATCGTCGCGGACCTGTCCGCGCCGACCGAGGGCGACGTGCTGGCGCAGATGAAGGCGGTGAGCGCCTGATGCTCCGGATCGCGCTCAAGGGGCTCGTGGCCCGGCCGCTCCGGACGACGCTGACGGCGCTGGCGATCGTCGTCGGCGTTGCCACGATCACGGCCGCGTTCACGCTCACCGACACGATGGGCCGCGCCGCCGACGATCTGTCGTCCTCGGCCTACGACGGGACCGCCGCGGTCGTCACCGCGCCGAGCCCCTTCGCCTCCACCACCGACAACGAGAACCTCCAGCAGCCGACGATCGCCGCGCGGACCATCGACCGCGTGCGCGCGGTGCCCGGCGTCGCCACCGCCGCCGGCGACATCACCGACCTCAACGCGCGGATCGTCGGCAAGGACGGCAAGGCCGCCGGCGACGGTCCGTGGTTCGGCATCGGCCTCGACCCGGCCGCCGCCCGCAGCGACGGCAAGCTCAGCCCGTTCCGCTTGAAGTCCGGCGCCTGGGCCGCCGGCCCGGGCGAGGTCGTGCTCGACGCCGGCACGGCCGGTAAGCAGCACCTCCACGTCGGCGACAACGTGCGCATCGCCACCGCGGGCCCCGCGCGCCCGTTCAGGATCACGGGTCTCGCCACGTTCGGCTCCGTCGAGTCGATCGGCACCGCGACCATCGCGGTGTTCGACCTGCGCGCGGCGCAGACGCTGTTCGACAAGCCCGGGCGCGTCGACGCGATCCTCGTCGCCGCCCGCGACGGCGTGCCCGCCGCGCAGGTGCGCCGCAACCTCGCCGCTGCCCTCCCCGACGCGAAGGTCCAGACCGCGGCCAAGCAGGACCGCTTCACCCTCGACGGCCTGAAGACGTTCATCTCGATCATCAAGGGCGTGCTGCTCGGGTTCGGCGCCGTGGCGCTGCTCGTCGGGGCGTTCACGATCTTCAACTCGCTGTCGATCACGGTCGCCCAGCGCTCGCGCGAGTTCGGCCTGCTGCGGCTGGCCGGCGCGTCGCGGCGCCAGGTGCTGCGCACCGTCGTCGTCGAGGCGCTCGCGATGGGCTTCGCCGCCAGCGCCGTGGGGATCGCCGCGGGCTACGGGCTCGCCAAGGGCCTGGACGCGCTGTTCAAGAGCATGGGCATGGACCTGCCGCAGACGGCGACGGTCTTCGCCGGGCGCACGGTCCTCGTGGCGCTGCTCGTCGGCGTGCTCGTCACGCTGATCGCCGGTCTGTTGCCGGCGTGGCGCGCGACGCGCGTCGCGCCGGTGGAGGCGCTGCGCGACGCCGACGCGTCGTCGCA
This sequence comes from Solirubrobacteraceae bacterium, assembly GCA_035262945.1. Classification (GTDB taxonomy): domain Bacteria; phylum Actinomycetota; class Thermoleophilia; order Solirubrobacterales; family Solirubrobacteraceae; genus JAOPZW01. The sequence goes on along the minus strand of DATFRW010000261.1, from coordinate 3,691 downwards.
CCGGCTGCGGGTGCCGGCGCGTGTCGTGCGCGCCGTCGTCGGCGCTCTCGGGCGGCCGGTCACGGCCACCGGCGGCGCGGCGTCGATGCTCGCGCGGCGCAACGCCATGCGCGCCCCGGGCCGCACCGCGATCACGGCGTCAGCGTTGACCATCGGCGTCGCGCTCGTCGCTGCGGTGACGATCATCGCCGCCGGCCTGCGCGACTCGACGAAGGCCGGGCTCGAGAAGCGCGTCACCGCGGGTTACGTGCTGGCGGGCGAGGACGGCTGGTCGCCGGTGGACCGCGACGCGGCGCGCAAGGTCGCCGCGGTGCCTGGCGTGCGCACGGCATCGTCGATCCGCCAGGACGCCGTGCGCGCCTACGGACAGACCGAGGGCGTCAACGCCGTGGATCCGTCCACGATCGGGCGCGTGCTCGACTTCAAGTGGAAGGACGGCTCGCGCGCCGTGCTCGCCGGGCTCGGGGCCAACGGCGCGGTCGTCGACGACGGCTGGGCCAAGGAGCACCAACTCGCAGTCGGGGACCGGTTCACGATCACCACGCCCTCCGACAAGCGCCTGGCGCTCACCGTGCGCGGCATCGAGGACTCGCCGGTCATCGACGCCCTCGCCATGGGCCCGATCACGATCGGGACCGACGCGTACGCCGTCGGCGGGTTCAGCGGGCGCCAGGACCACCTGACGCTGGTTGACGCCCCGACCGTGGACACGGAGACGCTCCAGCGCGCGGTCAGCTCGTTCCCGGGCGCGGAGGTGTTCACCAAGCACGCCTACATCGACAAGCAGACCAGCGGCATCAACCAGCTGCTGACGATCTTCGACGTGCTGCTCGCGCTGGCCGTCATCGTCAGCCTGTTCGGCCTGGCCAACACGCTCGTCCTGGCCACGTTCGAGCGCACGCGCGAGATCGGGATGCTGCGCGCGGTGGGAATGACGCGCCGCCAGGTGCGCCGGATGGTGCGCCGCGAGAGCGTCATCACCGCGCTGCTGGGCTCGGCACTGGGGATCGGGATCGGCATCGGCCTCGCGGCGATCGTGGTGGCGGTGTTCGGCCATCTAGGTTTCACGTTCGCGCTGCCGATCGGCGGCCTGGCCGTGCTCGTCGTCGTCGGGCTGCTGGCCGGCACACTCGCCGCCGTGCTGCCCGCGCGGCGCGCGGCGCGGATGGACGTGCTGGGCGCGCTCGCCTATGAGTGAGCGTCGTCCCCGGGCGTGACCTCGGGCGGCGGCGGGGGCTCTGCCTTCCGCCGCCGCTCGTCGACCCCGGCGGCCAGGCCGCCGAGGTTCGAGAGCGCCTGGGTGAACTCGCTGGGGATGACCCAGATCTTGTTCGCCTCGCCCTGCGCGAGCTGGGGCAGCATCTGCAGGTACTGGTAGCTGAGCAGTTTGGGGTCCGGGTCGCCGTCGTGGATGGCCTTGAAGACGGTGTCGATCGCCTTCGCCTCGCCCTCGGCGCGCAGGATCGCCGACTGCTTGGAGCCCTCGGCCTTCAGCACCGCCGACTGCTTCTCGCCCTCGGCGGTCAGGATCTGCGACTGCTTGACGCCCTCGGCGTTGAGGATCGCCGCGCGCCGGTCGCGCTCGGCGCGCATCTGCTTCTCCATCGCCTCCTGGATGGTCGACGGCGGGTCGATCGACTTCAGCTCGACGCCGTTGATGCGGATCCCCCACTTGCCGGTGCGCTCGTCGAGCACGACCCGGAGGCGGTCGTTGACCGCGTCCCGGCTGGTCAGCGTCTCCTCGAGGGTGAGCGAGCCGATGATGTTGCGCAGCGTGGTGACCGTGAGCTGCTCGATCGCCTGGAGCGGGTTTGCGACCTCGTAGGTGGCCGACTTCGGCTCGGTGATCGTGAAGTAGAGCACCGTGTCGATCTGGACCGAGACGTTGTCGGCGGTGATGACCGGCTGGGGCGGGAACGTGACGACCTGCTCGCGCAGGTCGAGCAGCGGCCGCACGCGGTCGATGAACGGCACGACGATCGTCATGCCGGGAGTCAGCGTGCGGCTGTAGCGCCCGAGACGCTCGACGACGCCCGCACGCGCCTGCGGGATGATCCTGATCGTCTTGGCCGCCACGAAGATGGCGAACAAGACCAGCACCACCGCGACGATCGCTCCAACCATCCCTGCCTCCTAGTCGCTGACGAGCGCCGTGGCGCCTCGGATCTCCATGACGTGCACCCGCGTCCCCGGCTCGAGGACGCGGTCCTCGTCATAGCTGCGCGCGCTCCAGACCTCCCCGTCGATGCGCACCTTGCCGAGCGACTCGTCGTTGACGATCCGCTCGGTGACGATGGCCGTGCGGCCGATCAGCGCGGCGGTGCCGGTGCGCAGCTGCGGCGGCATCGAGATGTGCCGCCGCGCGATCGGCCGGACGACCGTGAAGCTCACGGCCGTGAGGACGACGAAGGTGATCCACTCGAACGCCGCGCCGCCTCCCGCGAGCCCGACGATCGCCGCCCCCGCCGCGCCGACCGCGAACGGGAACAGATAGAAGCTCAGGTTGATTGCCTCCGCCACCGCGAAGACCACCGCCACGATCAGCCAGATCACCCACGCATCCATGTCCGTGATCTGATGGTAGACCGGGCGGTGGTCGGCCGGGCCCGGCGCGCCCGCGACGGTCGACTAGTTCACGGCGGCGGCGCGCAGGCGCTGCAGGGCGACCCTCGACTCGGCGCTCACGCGCAGCGCGAGGACGCTCAGCACGACGACGCAACCTTCGACGAAGCGGCGAGGCGACGCCGAGCGGCTCCGTCCAGTTGCCGACGTCGTCGGTCGCGTTCGGCAGGCCGGTCGTGCAGAGACGGCAACCGGCTCACTCCTCGCGCGCGATCAGCGCCCGAGCGAAGTCGTCTGCGTCGAACGGCCGGAGATCTTCGAGCGCTTCGCCGACCCCGATGAGCTTCACCGGGATCCCCAGGTCGCCCGCGATGGCGAGCGCGATCCCGCCCTTGGCGGTGCCGTCGAGCTTCGTGAGGACGATGCCGTCGACCGGGACCGCCTGCGAGAAGAGCTGCGCCTGACGCAGCCCGTTCTGGCCGGTGGTGGCGTCGACGGTGAGCAGCGTCTCGTGGGGCGCGCCCTCGAGCTGCTTGCCGATGACGCGACGGACCTTCGTCAGCTCGGCCATCAGGTGATCCTGCGTGTGCAGGCGCCCGGCGGTATCGACGATGACCACGTCCGCGCCGCGCTCGCGGCCCTGCTTGACCGCTTCGAAGGCGACCGAGCCCGGATCGGAGTCCTCGGGGCCCGTGACGATCTCGCACCCGGCGCGCGCGGCCCATTCGGTGAGCTGCTCGACGGCGGCGGCGCGGTAGGTGTCCGCGGCGCCCAGGACGACCGATTTGCCGAGCTCGCGCTGGAGGTGCCAGGCGAGCTTGCCGATGGTCGTCGTCTTCCCGGTGCCGTTGACGCCCGCGACCATGATCACGGTCGGCTCGTGGGTCAGGTCGATGCGCCCCTCGCCGGGGCGGGCGATGTCCGCGAGCAGCTCGGTCAGGCGCGCCGAGAGCGCCTCGCCGCCCTGCAGGTCGCCGGCGTCGGCCTCCTGCTCGAGCTTGCCCACGACCTCCGCGGTCGTCCGCGCGCCGACGTCGGCCATGATCAGCGCCTCCTCGAGGCGCTCCCACGTGGCGGTGTCGAGGTCGCCCTCGAACAGCGTCGCCTGGATCTCGGCGCCGAGCGCCTG
>DATFRW010000260.1:0-19277 GCA_035262945.1 Solirubrobacteraceae bacterium | reverse complement strand
CGCCTCGTTGATCGTCGCCGCCTGCCCGCGCAGCGCGAACGCCGAGCCGCGGAAGATGATCCCGATGGCGGCCAGGCCGAAGGGGATGTAGAGCGTCGAGAACACCGAGCCGAACGCGACGGGGAACGCGGTCCAGAACACGACGAGGATGAAGATCAGCCACACGTGGTTGGCCTCCCACACGGGGCTCATCGAGCGTTCGATCATCCCCCGCACGCGCGCGCCGCGCTTCGCGCCGCCCGCGGTCAGGTCCCACAGGCCGGCGCCGAAGTCGGCGCCGCCGAACACCGCGTAGGCGGTGATGCCCGCGATGATGAGGCCCACGCAGACGTCGGCGAGCGTCACGCCTCGAGCTCCTGCGTGGGCGACTGGCGCGCCAGGCGGCGCAGCAGCCACGCGACCGCGATCGCGAGCAGCACGTAGGTGACCACGAGCACCCCGTAGGCCACCCACAGCCCGCCGGCATCGGTCACCGCCTGGGACGTTCGCATGATCCGGTAGACCACCCACGGCTGGCGGCCCACCTCGGTGGTCACCCAGCCGGCGATGAGCGCGACGACCGCCAGCGGCCCCGCGACCATCACGGCTCGGTAGAACCACACCGAGCGCGGCAGGCGCCGGCGCCGCAGCCAGGTCGCGATGTAGAGCACGCCGAGCAGGGCGAGCAGGGTGCCGATCCCGACCATCGTCTGGAACGAGTAGCGCACGATGTTGACCGGCGGGCGGTCGTTGGCCGGCACGGAGTCGAGGCCCTGGATGGTCGCGTTCGGATCGTGCCGGGCCAGGATCGAAAGGCCCTTGGGGATCTTGATGCCCCACTTGATCTCGCCGTTGCTCTCGTAGTAGCCGAGGAGGTCCAGCGGCGCACCCTTAGAGGTCCGCGACAGCCCCTCGAACGCAGCCAGCTTCGTCGGCTGGCGCTCGGCCACCGTCCGTCCCGCCCAGTCGCCGACGATGACCTGCACGGGCGCGGTGAGCGCCGCGACGCTCAGCGCAACGACCAGCCCCGCGCGGTGGTAGCGGTCGCGGCGACCCTTCGCCCACGCGTACGCGTACACGCCGGCGACGATGAAGCCGGTGACCATGTAGCCCGCCAGGTACATGTGCGTGAGCTCGTGCCACAGGTTGCCGCCGAACAGCGCGGCGAACGGGTGCACGTTGGTGACCTTGCCGTCGACGATGTCGAAGCCCGTCGGCGCGTTCATCCAGCCGTTGACCGCGATCACCATGAGCGATCCGGTAACGCCGGCGATCGCCATCGGCACCCCGGTGAGGAAGTGGGCGCGCCGCGACATCCGGTCCCAGCCGTAGACGTAGATCGCGATGAAGATCGCCTCGACGAAGAACGAGACCCCTTCGAGGGCGAACGCGAGCCCGAAGACGTCTCCGAACGTCGCCATGAACGCGGGCCACAGCAGGCCCATCTCGAACGACAGGATCGTCCCGGTCACGACGCCGACCGCGAACAGGGTCAGCATCACGCGCGACCAGCGCTTGGCCAGCGCCAGGTAGGCCGCATCGCCGGTGCGCAGCCACAGCGCCTCGACGAACAGCACCATCGCGGGGAAGGCGATGCCGAAGCAGACGAGTGGGATGTGCACGGCGAACGACAGCGCCTGCATCTGGCGGGCCTGCAGGAGCTGCGGCTGGTTGGGCTCCTGACCGAGCGCGCCGGCGGCGTGCTGCACAGCGATGATCAGGTCGCCGGGCACGGGCAGATCGTACGGACGACGCTAGCGTCTCGCGGCATGCCCGCCGACCCGCTGCGGATGTACCTGGTCTTGCGCCGCGGAGCGATCGCGCAGCTGGCACGGGCGGGCGAGCTGGCGGGCGCCGCGGCGGTCGCGTGCGTGCGCGCCTTCGCGGACGACGAGGGCATGGCGGCATGGCGCGAGCGGCCGGGCAAGGTGTGCCTGCGCGCGCGAACCCAGGCCCAGTGGGAGCAGGTGCTCGCCGAGCCGCACGCGCTCGCCGGCGACCGCGACGGCGAGGCGGTCGCCGCGCTGGCGCCGCGCCGCCGCTCCCAGCGCGGGCCGCTGCTCGAACGCCTGCAGGCCATGAGCACGGCGCTCGAGCCGCCGCCCGCCGAGGCGAAGACCTCGCGCGGCGCCGTGACCTACGCCCTGAACCCCGCGGCGGTCATGAGCTCGGGCAAGACCGTGGCGCAGGTCGCCCACGCGGCGGTCATGGCCGCCGACAGCGGCAAGCTCGAGGACTGGGTCGCCGCCGGCTGCCCGGGCTGCGTCGTCGCGCCCTCCCCGGAGGGGTTCGCGGCGCTTGCCGCGCGCGACGACTGCGTCGCCCGGGTGGTCGATGCCGGGCTCACCGAGGTGCCGCCCGGCACCGTGACGGTCGTCGCGCTCTATTCGTAGCGCAGCGCCTCGGCGGGTTTGATCGCCGCCGCGCGGCGCGCCGGCAGCACGCTTGCCAGCGTGGTGAACAGCAGCGCGCCCGGCAGCATGAGCAGCACCCACCACCACGTCGGCGCGGTGGCGAGGTCGGGCCCGTCGCTCGGGTTCGTCAGCACGACGAGCGCGTGGAAGATCGGCAGGCCGATCACGATGCCCGCGACGACCGCGATTACAGCGAGCACCGTCCCGCCCGCGGTCACCGAGGCGAGCACCTGCCGCGGCGTGAGCCCGACGACCTTGAAGATCCCGAAGTCGCGGACGCGCTCGCGAATACCGAGAAGCAGCGTGGTGAGGAGGTTGACCAGGCCGATCGCCAGCAACACGACCTCGGTGCCGTAGAGGACCGGGCGCAGGTCGTCGCGCTCCTGGCGCACGGAGTCCTCGGTGGCCTCGACGTCGAGCCGGCCACCGGAGGCGCGCAGCAGCGCGCTCTCCACCGCGTGCGCCTGCGAATGGTCGGTGAGCTGCAGCTCGTACTGCTTGGGCCCGAACCGTGCAAGCGCGGCCGGCGGCACCGAGCGCTCGTCGAAGATCGCGGTCATGGCGTCGTTGTCGGGCTCGATGTAGCGGCCGACGATGCGCAGATTGACGTTCGCACCGCCGGCGTCGAGCGGCAGGCGGTCGCCGACATGGAGCCCGAGCGCATCGAGCAGCCCGCGCCCGACGATCGCCTCGCCGGGCCCCGCGAACATGCGTCCGTCGCGGATCGCGTAGGGCCGGCGCTCGTAGTCGCCGCCGAGGGCACGCGCCCAGATGTCGACGGTGTGGCCCGGCACCGACGCGGTCGTGCCGGCGACGGTCGCCGTCCCGGCGATCTTGCCCCCCTCGCCCGCGATCAGCGCGCGCATGCGCGGGGCCGACACGTCGTTCGTGCTGACCAGGAGCTCGTACGGCTTGGCGCGCAGCGACGAGTCGTGGATCACCCGTCGGTAGGTCGCCTCGGCCCCCAGCGCGAAGACGACCGTGGCCATCGTCAGCGCGAGGCTGGCGATCGTCATCGCCGCGCGCGAGCGGCTGGCGAACGCGTCCTTGACACCGAGCACGACCGACGGCGGCAGGCGCAGCGCGGTCGCGGCGCGCGCGAGGCGCGAGGGCTTGGTGTTGATGCTCGTGCGCCCGAGCGCGATCGCCTCCAGAACGCCGAGGCGGCCGGCACGCCACGCGGGCAGCGCAGTGAACACGCACACGACGGCCGCGACGCCAAGCACGCCGACGGCGATCGTCACCGGCCGCACCCCGCTCGGCGTCGCGGTGCCGAGGAGGTTCGCCGTCGGCTCGAGCAGCAGCGGGCTCAAGGCGATGCCGATTGCGGTGCCGACGATCGCGGCGCCCAGCGCGAGGATGAGGTTCTCGACGACGAACAGCGCCGTCACGCCGCCGGGGGTGAAGCCGGCGGCCTTCAGGAGGCCGATGTCCCGGCGCGAGGCGAGGATCCGGCCGGTGATCGCGTTGGCGATGATGAAGCCGACCGCGAGTAGCGCGAAGAGGCTCGCCGAGCCCAGGACGACGGTCGCGGTCGAGGTCCGATCGGTCACGTCCTGGCGGTCCTGGCGCCAGTCGTCCGCGCTGAGCTGGTCGGGCTGGTAGCGCCGGCGCAGCCCGTCCACGAACGCCGCGCTCTTGGAGCGGTCGGCGAGCTTGAGCTCAAGGAGGCGCCCCGACTGGTCGCGCGCCGGCGCGAGCGCGGCCAGCGTCGAGCGGGTCACCCACGGCCCGGTGGGGCCAGCCGAGACGGCGACGCCGACGACGGTGAGCGCGGTGCGTCGCCCGTCCGCGATGGCGGTCAGGCGGTCGCCGACTGCAATGCCGCGCTCCTGAGCGACCCAGCGGCCGAGCACGAGCTCGCCGGGTGCACCTGACAGCCAACGCCCGGAGGTAAGGCGCGGGCGATCGATGCGCGGCCGCTGCGATGTGGCGGCCTGGAAGGGCATGTCGACGCTTGACCCGCCATAGCGGACCGTGGCCTCGCCGACGTCGTACGGGCCGTCGGCGGCACGAACGCCGGGCGCGTGCGCGAGCGCCGCCAGGTCCGCGCGCGATCCCGAAGGCGCAAAGACGTGGACGTCGGCGGCGTTCGTGGCGCGCGCGATCTGGTTGTACGGGTCGGCGGCGCCCGCGCGCAGGCTGAGCGCCAGGGCAAGCGTCGCGGCGGCCGCGGTGATGATGACCGCCACGAGCGTGGTCTGGAGCGGCCGGCTGCGGAGGTTGACGACGGCGGTGCGCAGCAGCAGGCGGGTCACGGCGTCACACCTCCAGGCGCACGAGCTGGCTGGCCAGCGCGGCCGGATCGCGTTCGCCGCTCAGCCTCGTCTCCTCGGAGATGAGCCCGTCGCGCATGTGGATGACGCGGTCGGCCGCGCTCGCCACGCGCGCGTCGTGGGTGACGAGCACGATCGTCTGGCCGCGCTCGTGATGGCCGCGCAGGAGCTCGAGGACCTCGCGGGTGCTCTGCGTGTCGAGGTTGCCGGTGGGCTCGTCGGCGAGGAGCACCGCCGGGTGGTTGACGAGCGCGCGCGCCAGCGCGACTCGCTGCTGCTGGCCGCCCGAGATCCGGCTCGGCACGGAGCCCGCGACCTCCTCGATCCCGAGGTCGGCGAGCAGCTCGCGCCGGCGGCCCCTGGCCTCGCGCGGCGACTGCCCAGCCAGCAGCCCGGGCAGCTCGACGTTGTCGGCCACCGTGAGGTTCGCGATCAGGTTGAAGAACTGGAAGACGAACCCGACCTGGCGGCGGCGCAGGATCGCCCACGCCGCCTCGCTGAGCTGGTCGACGCGCCTGCCGTCGAGGTGGACCTCGCCCTGCGACGGGCGGTCGAGCCCGCCGAGCAGGTGCAGGAGCGTCGACTTCCCGCACCCCGAGGGGCCCATGACGCTGACGAACTCGCCCTCCGCGACGGCGAGGTCGACGCCGCGCAGCGCCGCCACCGGCACGCCGTCGCTGTCGTAGGTCTTCTCGAGACCCGTGGTGACCAGGACATGCTTCATGGCGAGACCTCCGCCGTGAGTAGTCGCTCCTCGCAGAGCGAGAGCCATTTCAGATCGGCCTCCAGGTGCAGCGCGGCGCCTTCTATGAGCAACGACTGCGCCGGGTCTCCGTTGGCGCCGGCTTGGAGACGGTCGAGGTCGCGCAGCGATTGGAGGTACTCGCCGCGCTGGCGTTCGATGAGTGCCCTGGGGTCGGCGATGCCGCCCCTGCCGGCGAGGACGAGCTTCATGAAGAACTCGTCGCGCAGGCGCGTGGCCGGGGTCGGCTGCGCCACCCAGTCTTCGAGCGCCGCGCGTCCGTCGTCGGTGAGGCGATAGACGCGCTTGTTGGGCCGGTTGTCCTGCGCGACGCCTTCGGCGACGACGAAGCCGTCGCGCTCGAGGCGCCCGAGCGCCGTGTAGATCTGGCCGGTGTTCAGCGGCGGCAGCGCCGCCCCGAAGTGCTGCTCGAGCTCGCGCTTGAGCTCATAGCCATGAGCCGGGGACGACGCGAGCATTGCCAGGATCGGGAACTTCACGAGCTAAGTAGCCGGTATATATACCCGGTAGCTATAGGCGCGTCAACCCCGTCTCCATCGAGGATCGCCACACTGCGCAGCGTGACGGCCGCGCGTTCGGTGCGCGCGTGGCGCCTTGGGTACCTATCCGGTACTCAACGCGCCAACGAACGTGAGCGGGCACGCCTGCTCACACCGACCACTCGCCCGCCGCGGGCGGTCCGACCGCTTCACCCTCAGCCCGGCGCGACGAGTAGGTCCAGCAGCGTGAAGCGCTCGCCGCGCGCCGGCAGCGTCGGCTGCCACGACGGGTCGAGCGCGCGGTAGGACTCCGGGTCGGCGTCGAGCAGGCCGAGGAGCACCTCGGCCACGACCCGCCCGCCGACCTCGCCGAGACGGTCGCCGCCGCCACGGACGTCGGCCTCACGCAGGACGTAGAGCCACAGCGGGGTCTCGCCCTCCCACCCGAACGCGGCCAGCCCGGCCTCCTCGCGCGTCAGCGGCTCCACGCCGATCGACCGCGCGACCGCCTCGCCCGACGGCAGGCCGATCGCTTCGCCGCGCTGCAGGTCGCGGGCGGCGAGCGAGTGGTAGGCATCGACGTTCACCGCGCCGGTGATCGCGAGCGGCAACCCGATCAGGGACGCCGCGAGCCGCCCGTCCATCCGCTTGGCCGGCTGGGCGTCTGGCCCGAACATGAGCCGCGCGTCGACCCGGTGCTCGGGCGCCACGGGTCGGAAGCCGACGAGGTCGGGGAAGACCGCGTACTCGTCGCCGCCCTCCTGCAGCTGGTAGCGGTGGCGGACCTGCCCGTGCCCGTACCGGAACGCCGCGTCGGCGAACTCGAACGGGATGATCGGCGCGCCGTCGGGGCGATAGCACCGCTCCGCCGGGTCCTTGACCTGCTCGACGAGGTCGCGCCCGACGAGCGTCGGCAGGTAGTCCTCGACGATGACCCACTGGTAGTGCCACAGCGTCGAGCGGCGCGCGGCCTCGAAGCACTCGTCGTCGTCCAGGCCGTCCTCGCGCAGGCGATCGACGAGGCGGTTGTGGGCGCGCAACACGCCGACGTGCAGTTGGGAGATGAACACGTGGACGTCGTTGCGGGGATCGCCGAGCAGCGCGACGCCCTGCGCGTTGCGCGGGACGTCGTCGTCGCCGACGAGCATCTTCGCGGGGTCCTCCGCGTCGTAGAGGAACGGCTCGCCGACCGGCCCGGCGCCGTAGACGCTCTCGAGGTTCGCGCGCGGCGAGCGGAAGTTCGCGATGGTCGTCGCGTCGGCGTGGGGGCCGATCGGCGACCGGTCGGCCGTGATGTCGTGGGCGATGAACTGGCCGAAGAAGGGCCAGCCGGCGGCCGCCGAGCCGTCGTCGCCGGTCGAGTCACTGCCATCGCAGAGGCCGCCCGCGGTGCCGAGTGCCAGCAGGGCGTCGTGGTCGCTGACGAGCGGCGGCAGGTCGGGGAACGCGCGCCCGTAGCGGCCTTCGACCGGAGCGATCGGCGCATCGATGGGGCGGTCGGGGGCGAGGCAGTGGTCGCGGACGGGATGCGCGGCGGCGGGCATCCCTGGAAGCTACCGAGCCGGTTTGTTCAGCCCGTGACGCGCTCGTAGAGCGCCGCGGTCTGGCGGGCGATCGCCGGCCATGCGAAGTGCTCCATGACGCGCTCGCGCCCGGCGCGGCCCATCGCCTGCGCGCGCGCCGGGTCCCGGACGACCTCGTTGAGGCGATCGGCGAACGCGTGGGCGAACGCGTCGGGATCGCGCGGCTCGCCGGTGGCGTCGCCCGGCTCGATCGGCACCAGCAGGCCGGTGACGCCGTCGTCGACCACCTCGACGATGCCGCCGGTCGCGGTCGCGACGACCGCGGTCTCGCACGCCATCGCCTCGAGGTTGACGATCCCCAGCGGCTCGTAGATCGACGGGCACGCGAAGACCGTCGCGTGGCTGAGGATCTCGATGACCTCGGGCTTGGGGAGCATCTCCTCGATCCAGAGGACGTTGCCGCGCTGCTCGCGCAGGCGCTGCACCCGCTGCTCTATCTCCGCGCCGATCTCGGGCGTGTCGGGCGCGCCGGCGCAGAGCACGAGCTGGACGCCTTCGTCGACGTGGTGCATCGCCTCGACGAGATGCGCGACGCCCTTCTGGCGCGTGATGCGCCCCACGAACGCGATCGTCGGCACATCGGGGTCGATGCCGCGGCGGGCGAGGACGCCGGTGTCGGCGTCGGGGGCGTACTCCGCGGTGTCGATGCCGTTGTAGATGACCTCGACGCGGGCGGGGTCGATCGCCGGGTAGGCGCGCAGGACGTCCTCGCCCATCCCCTTCGACACCGCGATAACGGCGTCCGCGGCCTCGAGCGCGGTGCGCTCGCAAAACGACGAGAGCGCGTAGCCGCCGCCGAGCTGCTCGGCCTTCCACGGCCGCAGCGGCTCGAGCGAGTGCGCGGTGACGACGTGCGGGATGTCGTGCACGAGCTTGGAAAGATGGCCGCCGAGGTTCGCGTACCAGGTGTGGCTGTGCACGACGTCGGCGTCGCTCGTCGCGGCGGCCATGGTGAGGTCGATCGACATCGCGCGCAGCGCGGCGAGCTCGGGCTCGGAGCCGGCGAGCGCGTCCCACGCCACGTGCCCGATCGCGCCTTCGCGGCTGTGTCCCCAGGCGTGCACGTCGACGTCGAGCAGCGCGCGCAGCTCGCGCGCGAGGTACTCGACGTGCACGCCCGCGCCCCCGTAGACGTCGGGCGGGTACTCCCGCGTGAGCAGCGCGACCTTCACGCTTCGACGGTCTCGCCCTTCGGGATGACCACGACCCCGCCCGCCGACACCGTGAAGCGCTCGCGGTCGGCCACGGGGTCGACACCGATCCGCGCGCCCCGTGCGATGTGGACGTTCTTGTCGACGATTGCGCGGCGCACGATCGCGTCGCGCTCGACGTCGACGCCTTGCATCACGACGGCGTCCTCCACCACGGCACCGGAGTGCAGGTGCACGCCGGGCGACAGCACGGACCGGCGGACGGCGGCGCCCGAGACGACGACGCCCGCGCAGACCATCGAGTCGACCGCGAAGCCGCGGCGCGCGTCGTCGTCGAAGACGAACTTGGCCGGCGGCAGCGGCTCGGGCAGGGTCAGGATCGGCCAGTCGCGGTTGTAGAGGTTGAATTCCGGCTCGACCGAGATGAGGTCCATGTGGGCCTCGTAGAACGCGTCGAGCGTGCCGACGTCGCGCCAGTAGCCGCGCTCGTGCTCGCTCGCGCCGGGCACGTCGTTGCGCGAGAAGTCGTAGACCTGCGCCTCGCCGCGGTCGGCGAACGTCGGCACGATGCTGCCGCCCATGTCGTGCACGGAGGTCCCGTCGTGGGCGTCGGCGACGAGCGCGTCGACCAGCGCCTCGGTCGTGAAGACGTAGTTGCCCATCGAGGCGTAGATCTGGTCGGGCGCGTCGGGCAGGCCGACGGCGTCCTTCGGCTTCTCGCGGAACGCGGCGATGGTGCGGCCGTCGGGGCCAGTCTCGATCACGCCGAACTGGTCGGCCTGGTCGAGCGGGGCGCGCAGCGCGGCGACGGTGACCGCGGCGCCGCCCTCGATGTGCTGGTCGACCATCTGGCGCGGATCCATGCGGTAGATGTGGTCCGCCCCGAAGACGCAGACGTAGTCGGGGTGCTCGTCGTTGAGCAGGTTGAAGTTCTGGTAGATGGCGTCGGCCGAGCCGGCGAACCAGTGCGGGCCGCGGCGCATCTGCGCGGGAACGGGCGTGACGTAGTTGCCGAGCAGCGTCGACAGCCGCCAGGTCATCGAGATGTGGCGGTCCAGCGAGTGGCTCTTGTACTGGGTCAGCACTACGACGCGGCGGTAGCCGGCGTTGACGAGATTCGAGAGCGCGAAGTCGATGAGGCGGTAGTTGCCGCCGAACGGGACCGCGGGCTTGGCGCGGTCGGCCGTGAGCGGCGCGAGGCGCTTGCCCTCGCCGCCGGCGAGGACGATGGCGAAGACGTCGGGCATCACGCGGCTCCCAGGGCGTCGGCGACGAGCTTCTCGGCCTCGGCGATGACGCGCTCCAGGTGCTCGTCCCCGAGGAGGCTCTCGGCGTAGACCTTATAGACGTCCTCGGTCCCGGATGGGCGCGCGGCGAACCACGCGCTGTCGGCGACGACCTTCACGCCGCCGAGCGGCGCGCCGTTGGCGGGCGCGTGGGTGAGCACGTCGCGGATTGGCTCTCCGGCGAGCTCGGTCCCGGTTACCTGGTCGGCCGAGAGCTTCCCGAGCACGCGCTTCTGGTCGGGGGTCGCGGCGACGTCGACGCGCCGGTAGGACGAGCGGCCGAAGCGCTCGGCGAGCTGCTCGTAGCGCTGTCCGGGGTCGGCGCCGCGCGCCGTCATCTCGGCGGCGAGCAGGCACGGGATGAGGCCGTCCTTGTCGGTCGACCACGGGCCGCCGTCGCGGCGCAGGAACGACGCGCCGGCGCTCTCCTCGCCGCCGAAGCCCAGCGAGCCTTCGAGCAGGCCGGGGACGAACCACTTGAAGCCGACGGGCACCTCGTAGAGCGTGCGCCCGAGATCCGCCGCTACCCGGTCGATGATCGCGCTCGAGACGAGCGTCTTGCCGACGCCGGTCTGCTCCGGCCACTCGCGGTTGCCGCCGAAGAGGTAGGCGATGCAGACGGCGAGGTGGTGGTTGGGGTTGAGCAGCCCCGCGCCCGGCGTGACGATGCCGTGGCGGTCGGCGTCGGGGTCGTTCGCAAACGCGACGTCGAAGCGGTCGGCCAGCTCGGTGAGCTTGGCCATCGCGTACGGCGACGAGCAGTCCATGCGGATCTTGCCGTCCCAGTCGACGGGGACGAAGCGGAAGGTCGGATCGACCTTGTCGTTGGTGATCGTCAGGTCGAGGCCGTGGCGCTCGGCGATCGCGGCCCAGTAGGCGACGCTCGCGCCGCCGAGGGGGTCGACGCCGAGCTTGAGGCCGCTCTGGCGGATGAGCTCGAGGTCGATGACCGACGGCAGGTCGCCGACGTAGGCGTCGATGTAGTCGTGGCGCTGGACGCTGGTCGTGTCGTTCGTGCGCTGGACGTCGCGCAGGCCCGTCTCCAGCAGCGCGTTGGCCTCGTCCTGGATCCAGCCGGTGACGTCGGTGTCCGCGGGGCCGCCGTGCGGCGGGTTGTACTTGACGCCCCCGTCCTCGGGCGGGTTGTGCGACGGCGTGACGACGATGCCGTCCGCGGTCGGTCCGGCGCCGTCGCGGTTGTGGGTGAGGATCGCGTGCGACACCGCGGGCGTCGGGGTGTAGCCGTCGTCGGCGGCGACCATCACGGTGACGCCGTGCGCCGCCAGCACCTCGACGATCGTGCGCGCGGCCGGCTCGGAGAGCGCGTGCGTGTCGCGGCCCAGGAAGAGGGGGCCGTCGATGCCGTGCGCCGAGCGGTAGCGGTAGACCGCCTCCGCGATCGCGAGCACGTGCGCCTCGTTGAACGTCCGGGCCGTCGATGTTCCGCGGTGCCCGGACGTTCCGAACGCGACGCGCTGGCCGGGAACCTCCGGATCCGGCCGCTCGTCGTAGTAGGCGCCGATGAGGGCGTCCACGTCGACGAGCATGGCCGGATCCGGGAGCCGCCCTGCGAGCTCGCTCACGCTCATGAGCGCTTGCTCACCCCTCACGCTCCTCTCGCCCGCCGACCCTGCCACTGGTCGAAGGCGACCGCGACGAGGATCAGCGCGCCGATGATGATCTGCAGGTAGAAGGAGTTGATCGCCAGCAGGTTGCCGCCGTTGTTGAGCACGCCGACGATGAGGGCGCCCGCGGCGGCGCCGAACGCGCCGCCCTTGGCGCCGAACAGGCTCGCCCCGCCGATGACGCATGCGGCGATCGCGTTGAGCTCGTATCCGGTGCCCGCGGTCGGGATGCCGGCATTCAGGCGCGACGTGAACAGCACGCCGCCGACCGCCGCCAGCAGACCGGCGATGGCGTAGACCGCCACCAGGACGCGCGTCACGGGGACACCGGCCAGGCGCGCCGACTCGGGGTTGCTGCCCACGGCGTACACATATCGGCCGAACACGGTCCGCCGCAAGACGAATGCGGCGATAACGACCACGGCGAGGAAGATCCACAGCAGGTTCGGCAGCCCCAGGAACGAGCCGTTGGCGATGTTGCCGAACGAATCCGGGAGCGGCTGGACGGTGCTGGCGTCGGTCAGAACGAGGACGACTCCCCGCGCGATCCCGAGCATGCCGAGGGTCACGATGAACGGTGGCAGCTTGCCGTACGCGACGAGCGAGCCGTTGAACACGCCGATCGCGGCCCCGGCCACGAGGCCGACGAGGATCGCCGGGACGATGCCCGCGCCGTGCACGAGCAGTTCGGCGGTCAGACAGCCGGTGAGGCCGAGGACCGAGCCGACCGAGAGGTCGATGCCGGCGGTCAGGATCACCAGGAGTTGGCCGACGGCGATGATGCCGAACACCGCGACCTGGCGGGACAGGTTGGCCAGATTGTCCCCGGTGAGGAACTCGTCGGACGCCAACGTGAGCGCGCCGAAGAGGACGAGCAGCACGATGAGGCCGCCGGCGTCGCGCCCGAAGACGTCGCCGAAGGTCAGCACCCGCTCCTGCTGCTGCGGCCGCGTGTCCGGCACGGCGGCCCCGGCGGTCGCCGGCTCGAGGGTGGTGGCCGCGTTGCGGCCAGGGATCTTCAGGGATGGCATGTCTCGCTCCTCGTTACTTCGTCGCGCCGGCCGCGCCCGTCGCTGCTCTGGTCACTCGCCGCGCCGCTCGCAGCGACGCCGCCGTCGTTTGCCGCGCCGCTCGCCGCAGCGCCACCGCCGGGCGCGCCGCTCCCCGCGGCACCGCCGGTGCTCGCCAGGTGCAGCACGTCCTCCTCCGTCGCGCCCGCCGCGGGCACCTCGCCGACCACCGTGCCCTCGCGCATGACGAGGACGCGGTCGGCGAGGCCGAGGACCTCCGGCAGGTACGACGACACCACGACCACGCCGAGCCCTTCGGCGGCGAGGTCGCCGATGACCTTGTAGATCTCGGCCTTGGCACCGACGTCGACGCCCTTCGTGGGCTCGTCGAACATCAGCACCTTCGCCTTCGTCGCCAGCCAGCGTGCGAGCAGCACCTTCTGCTGGTTGCCGCCCGACAACGACGACACCGGCTGCTCCCAGCTCGCCGCGCGGAGGCGCAGCCCGCCGAGGTACTGGTCGACGATGCTGCGCTCGCGGTGCTTGTCGACGATCCAGAAGCGCGAGATCTCCTCCAGGTGCGCCAAGGAAGCGTTTTCCCGGATCGAGAGCTCGAGCAGGAGGCCGAGCTGCTTGCGGTCCTCGGTGAGCAGGCCGAGGCCGGCCTGCACCGCCCGCCGCGGGTCGCCGGGGCGCACGCGCTCGCCGTCGACCTCGATGCCACCGGCCTCGACCGGGTCGGCGCCGAAGATCGCGCGCAGCAACTCGCTGCGGCCCGACCCGAGCAAACCCGCGATCCCGACGATCTCGCCGGCGCGGACGTCGAAGTCGATCGGCGCCGACGCACCGACGGGCGTAAGACCGTTTACCCGGAGCCGCGTTTCGCCGATGGTGCGATTCGAGGCCGGGTAGAGGGATTCGATCTTGCGCCCGACCATCGAGGCGATGAGGCTCTCGTGGTCGAACTCGGCCATCGGCTTGCAGGTGACCAGGCCGCCGTCGCGCAGGACCGTCACGCGGTCGCCGATCTCGAACATCTCCTCGAGGTGGTGCGTGACGTACATGACCGCGTGGCCCTCGTCGCGCAGCGCGTGGATGCGGGCGAGGAGCGCCTTCGTCTCGCTCTCGGAGAGCGCCGTCGTCGGCTCGTCGAAGATCAGCACCCGCGGTGACTCGCCGAGCACCTTGGCGATCTCGACGAGCTGGCGGACGGCCAGCGACAGCGACGCGACCTCGGTGCCCGGGTCGAGCCAGTCGAGGCCGACGCGCTCGAGCATCTCCTTCGCCCGGCGGCGCAGCTCGATCGGGCGCGTGACCCCGCGGACGGCCGGCAGATGGCCCATGAGCAGGTTCTCCGCCACGGACAAGTCCGGCAGGAGGCTGAGCTCCTGGTACACGACGCCGATGCCCGCCTCGCGCGCCTCGGCCGGGCTCGGGTTGCCGACCTCGGCCCCGTCGATCAGGTACTCGCCGCCGTCGCGCTTGATCGCGCCCGTGAGGATCTTGATCAGCGTGCTCTTGCCGGCCCCGTTCTCGCCGGCGAGGCACATGACCTCGCCGGCGCGGAGGTCGAGCGTGACGCCGTGCAGCGCCTGGATCGGCCCGTAGGACTTCGATGCGTCGCGCAGCGAGACGACCGGCGCCACGACCGGCTGCTCCGGCTCGCGCTTGGGAGTGACCGTGGCTCCCATGTCACTGCGCCTTCGCGGTCGGCGGGTTGAGCAGCGGCCTGACCGCGGGCGAGCCCATGTTCGACTTGTCCGCGACGACCGCGCCCGGATCGAGCTTCAGCGGCGGCTGGCTGCCGACGCTCCCCATGCCGGCCTCGACGACGCCCTGGTAGCCGAAGAAGTACGGGTTCTGGACGACGAGCGCGTCGATCGAGCCGTCGGCGAGGGCCGCGTTCTCCTGCGGGTCGGTGTCGAAGGCGACGACCGGGATGCGATTGGCGGCCCGGTTGTCCTTGATGGCGCGGGCCGCGCCGGTGCCCGAAGTGTTGTTGTCGGCGAAGATGCCGACGAGGTTCGGGTTGGCGGTCAGCGCGTCGTTGACCTGGCTGGCCGCGGTGTTGAGGTCGTTGTTGTTGTAGCGCTGCGTCGCCACGCGCAGGCCCGGGCAGGTGCGCAGCCCGGCGCGGAATCCGGCGTCGCGGTCCTTGAGGGTCTGGATGCCGGCGACCGAGGACTCGATGAGCACGTCGCCGGTCGTGTTGCCCGCCTGCTTGGCCAGCTGGCACAGGCGCTCGCCGGCCTGCTGACCGGCCTTCACGTTGTCGGTACCGATGAAGCCCTCGGTGTCCGTGGTCACCGCGGTGTCGGCGGTGATGATCTTGATGCCCGACTTGCGCGCGCGCTTGATGGCGCTGTTGAGGGCGTCGGACGAGTTGGCGGCCAGCACGATCGCGTCGACCCCGCGTGAGATCGAGTTCTCGATGAGCTGGACCTGCTGGTTGATGTCCGTCTCGGAGGTGGGGCCGAACAGCCCGACCTTGAGGCCGTAATCGCCGCCGGCCTTACGCGCTCCGGCGAGCATCGTCTGCCAGAACGACGAGTCCGACGCCTTGATGATGACGTCGACCTTCTTGCCGGCCGCCTTGCCGCCGGCGCCGCCGCCGGTCGAGGTCGACGAGTTGCCGGACGCCCGACCGCCGACCACGCCGACGACCAGCGCGATGAGCGCGATGACGGCGACCAGCGACAGCGAGAACTTCACGCGAGTCTTGCTCATTTCTCCTGCGACCTTCTCTCTCTGGACCCTGTCCCTCGCGAGCTCCTCAACTCCCGAGGAAACGTTTTCAGCAGTGCGGGCACTGTAGGGATGCGGCGTGGAGCTGTCAAGAGAATACGTTTACTTGACTTCTGTGTGTATACTGCGCATCGCCCATGAACACTGGTGATCACGAGCAGGAAATTCGTCAGGAAACGTTCTCCAATGAGGAGGGGTCGGGCGCAGAGCGTCCCCGTCCGGACGCCGACCACGTCGGTCCGGGCGCGGAGCGTCCCCGTCCGGACGCCGACCACGTCGGTCCGGGCGCGGTGCACCTCGATCCGGGCGCGGAGCGTCCCCGTCCGGACGCCGACCACGTCGGTCCGGGCGCGGTGCACCTCGATCCGGGCGCCGAGCATCCCCGCCCGGGCGCGGGAGGCGGCAACGGACGACGGCCGACGATGAAGCAGGTCGCCGCGGTAGCCGGCGTGAGCCTCGCGACCGTCTCGCGTGTCATCAACGGCGGCCCGACGGTGCGGCCGGATCTCGCGGCCCGCGTCAACGAGGCCGTCGAGCTGCTCGGCTACCGCCACAACCACACCGCGAGCTCGCTGCGCCGCGCGGACCGGCTCTCGGCGAGCATCGGCCTGATCTTCGAGGACGTCGCCAACCCGTTCTTCTCCGCGGTCCACCGCGGCGTCGAGGACGTCGCGCGCGAGCGGGGCGTCCTCACCTTCGCCGCCAGCTCCGACGAGCTGCCCGAACGCGAGCGTGAGCTGGCCGAGTCGCTCAGCGCCCGGCGGGTCGACGGCCTCATCATCGCCCCGGCCTCGACCGACCACAGCTACCTGCAGCGCGATCGCGCGGCCGGCGTCGCTCTGGTCTTCGTCGACCGCCCCGCCAGCTTCATCGACGCCGACGTCGTCCTCACGGACAACACCGGCGGCGCCAGGGCGGCGGTCACGCATCTCATCGAGCACGGCCACAAGCGGATCGCCTACCTCGGCGACCGGCCGGAGCTCCACACCGCGAGCGAACGTTTACGCGGCTACCGAGACGCGCTCGCCCGGCGCGGCATCCGCGAGGAGGTCGCACTCATCCGCGGGGCGCACGCGCGCCCGTACGACGTTGTCACCGAGGTGCTGACCAGTCACGACCCGCCGACCGCCCTCTTCACCAGCCAGAACCTGATCACGATCGCGGCCGTGCGGGCCATCCACGCCCTCGGCCTCCAGCGCAAGATCGCGCACGTCGGCTTCGACGACGTGGCACTGGCGGACGTTGTCGAGCCGGGTCTCACCGTCATGGCGCAGGACCCCTTTGCCCTCGGGCGCAGCGCGGCCGAGCTGCTCTTCTCCCGGCTCGACGGCTACGACGGCCCGTCGCGCCGGGTCGTGCACCCCACGACGCTGATCCAACGCGGCTCGGGCGAGCTGCGACCCGGAGGTCGCCGATGAGTGACGCACCCGCAAACGCCGGCGCCATCACGGCCGACGACGTCATCGTCGTCGGCGGCGAGGCGCTGTACGACCTCGTCGTCGACGGCTCGGACAACCTCCGCGGCCACCCCGGCGGCGCCGCGTTCACCACCGCACGCACGATCGGCCGGCTCCAGCAGCCGGTCGCCTACCTCGGCCGCCTCTCCACCGACCGGTTCGGCACGAGGCTTGAGCGCATGCTCGCCGCCGACAGCGTCCGGCTCGACGCCGTCGTGCGCACCGAGGACCCCACGACGCTCGCGCTCGCCGAGATCGACGAGACCGGCAGCGCCCGGTACCGCTTCTATGAGCGCGCCACCTCGGCGCCCGGCCTGACGACGGACGTCGCGCTGGCCGCGCTTCCAGCGGCGGTGAGCATCCTGCACATCGGCACGCTCGGGCTCACACTCGAGCCGATGGCGACCGCGTACGAGGCCGTCGTCGAGGAGCTCGGCGGCAAGGCGCTCGTCGCGATCGATCCCAACATCCGCCCGTGGGCGGTCGGCGATGCCGACGCCTACCGCCGCCGTCTGCGCCGCGTCCTCGCGCACAGCGACGTCGTGAAGGTCTCCGAGGAGGATCTCGCCTGGCTCGATCCGCAGCGCACCCCGTCCGCCGCGGCGCGCGCGCTGCTCGACGCTGGCCCGCAGGCGGTGCTCCTGACGCGCGGACCCGACGGGGCCGTCGCGATCACTCCGGCGGGCGACACCCCGGTCCCCGCGCCGCCGGTCACGGTCGTCGACACGATCGGCGCGGGTGACGCTTTCGGCGGGGGCTTCCTCGCGTGGTGGCGCTCGCAGGGTCTCGGCCGCGACGACCTCGCCGACGCGGACCTCGTCGTCGAGGCAACACGCTTCGCGGTGCTCGTCGCCGCGCGGACGGTCGCGCGCCCCGGCGCGTCACCGCCCCGTCTCGACGAGCTGGAGTAACGCGGCTCGGGCCGCCGCGAGCGCAGAGCCCGACTGTGCGTCAGGCGGCGCTCGGCGCCATCGCCGGAATGACGCCGCTGCCGTACGCCTCCAGCGTCGCGTCCATCGCGTCGTGCATCAGGTAGATGTTGAACTGGCCGACGCCCAGCGCCTCGAGCTCGCGCAGCTTGGCGACGTGGTCGTCGACCGTGCCCAACACGCAGAAGCGATCGACGATCTCGTCGGGCACGAACTCCGTGTCGGGGTTGCCGACGCGCCCGTGGTGGGAGTAGTCGTAGCCCTCGCGCCCCCTGATGTAGTCGGTGAGCGCACGCGGGATGTCGCCGCCCTCCCCGTAGCGCTTGACGATGTCCGCGACGTGGTTGCCGACCATGCCGCCGAACCAGCGGCACTGCTCGCGGGCGTGGGCGAGGTCGTCGCCGACGTAGGCGGGCGCGGCGACGCACATCGTGATCGCGTCGGGATCGCGGCCGGCCTCCACCGCGGACTCGCGCACCTTCGTGATCGTCCAGCGCGTGATGTCCGGATCGGCGAGCTGGAGGATGAAGCCGTCGGCGGCACGACCGACGAGCGCCAACGCCTTCGGCCCGTACCCCGCCATCCACACTTCGAGCCGCCCGTCGCGCACCCACGGGATCCGTACCTCGCCCGCCGGCGTCTGGATCGCGCGCCCCTCGGCGAGGTCGCGGATGACGTGGATCGCCTCCTCGGTCTGCTTCAGCGTCGTCGGCGGCAGGCCGAGCACGCGCCGCGCCGAGTCGCCGCGCCCGATCCCGCAGATCGTGCGGTTGCCGAACATGTCGTTGAGCGTCGCGAACAGCGAGGCGGTGACGGTGGGATCGCGGGTCGCCGGGTTGGTGACGAACGGCCCGACGATGATGCGGTCGGTCGCCGAGAGCATCTGCGAGTAGATGACGTACGGCTCCTGCCACAGGATGTGCGAGTCGAACGTCCACGCGTAGCCGAAGCCGAGGCGCTCGGCGCGCTGGGTCAGCTCGATGATGCGACTCGCCGGCGGGTCGGTCTGGAAGGTGACGCCGAAGTCCATGGCTCAGCCCGCCCAGTCGAGGGTCCTGCGCGTGAGCTGGTCCAAGGCGCGCACCGACAGTTCGAGGTCTTCCACCGGCGTGTCCTCCTCCTTGGTGTGGCTCAGCCCGCGCAGGCTCTTGACGAAGAGCATCACGGTCGGGATCACGCGCGCCATCTCGGCAGCGTCGTGGAGCGGACCGCTCGGGAGCCGCGTCGACGTCCCGGCGACCTCCGCGATCACGGCGTCGGCGAGATCGATGAGCTCCGGATCGAACGGGATCGGCTCGATCTGCCAGATGCGCTCCCAAGCGACCTCGCAGCCCTCATCGGCCGCGATGTCGCGGCTCGCCTCCTGTGCACGGGCGAGCATGTCGGCGAGGACGTCGGCGTCGAGCGAGCGCTGGTCGAGCGACAGCTCGCACACACCGTTGAACGCCGTGACGATCCCGGGGCTCACACGAACGATGCCGGTGGTCGCGCGCACGTCGTGACGCGCCGCAGCGTCCTCGCGGAACGCCAGCGCGCTGCGCGCGGCGGCGAGGAACGCATCGTGCCGGACGTCCATCGGC
>DATFRW010000259.1:0-10472 GCA_035262945.1 Solirubrobacteraceae bacterium | reverse complement strand
CCTACACCGGCGGTTAAACGACGGGCAGTACACTGTCGGCCTTCGCTTGGACGCGGCCCAGAGCCCCGCCACGTCCCAGCTGTGCGCCCCAGCACCCCGGCGCTCGTCGTTTCGCATCGAGCGCCATGACTGCTACGTCGTCCCCACACGAGGGCACTCCCTCGAACAACCGCGCCGAGGAGGACCGTGCTTTGTTCGCGCGGTTCCTCGACCAGCGCGATCCCGTCGATCGCGACGCGCTGGTCGAGCGGTTCCTGCCGCTCGCGCGGCAGCTCGCGCGCCGCTATCAGCGTTCCGACGAGCCCTTCGACGACATCTTCCAGGTCGCGTGCCTGGGCCTGGTCAAGGCGATCGATCGCTTCGACCTCGACCGCGACGTGGCGTTCTCGAGCTACGCGGTCCCCACGATCCTCGGCGAGATCAAGCGGTACTTCCGCGACCGGACCTGGTCGGTGCGCGTGCCGCGCGATCTGCAGGAGCTCGCGTTGCGCGTCGATCGCGCCGTGGCCGACCTCGCGGTCGACCTGCACCGCCAGCCGACGGTGCCGGAGATCGCGGAGAAGGTGGGCGCGGAGGAGGAGGACGTGCTCGAGGCGCTCGAGGCGTCGGGCGCGTACAGGGCCACGTCGCTCGAGGCGCCGCGGGGCGCCGAGGGCGAGGAGGGCGACACGCTCGGGGACACGCTCGGTACGGACGAGCTCGGGTTCAGCCTGGCCGAGGACCGCGCGACGATCGAGCACCTCATGCGCTCGATCACCCCACGTGAGCGCGAGGTGCTGCGGCTGCGCTTTCAGGGGGACCTCACGCAGGCCGAGATCGGCGAGCGCATCGGGGTCTCGCAGATGCAGGTGTCGCGGATCATCCGCCAAGCGCTCGGCCGGCTGCGGTCGTACGCCACGACGCCCCGCGGGAAGGACGAGGACGTCCGCTAACCCACGGCGCCCGCGACCTCGCGCAGCTCGCGCGCGAGCCGGTCGCGCAGCAGCGCGAAGCCCATCGCGGCGGAGATCGCGGTGAGCAGGCGGCCGTTGTCGTCGTCGTGGGGCTCGACCTCGTCGAACACGAACACGAGGACGCCGAGCGGCTCGCCGGCGACGAGGATCGGCACGGCCGAGGTGTGCAGGTCGGCGGGGACCCCGAGCGCCGCGCAGGCCGCGGGCTCCAGCCACACCGCCTCGCGGTCGCGCAGGCAGCGCGCCAGCTCGGGGTGGGCCGACACCGTGATCGGGGCGGATTCGAGCAGCCCGCGGCGCGATCTCGGGACCACGAGCTGGCCGGAGACGTAGAACGCGATCGCACCGTCGATCGCGTGCGTGTGGCGGATGACCGCGTCGAGGCCGTTGTCGACGGCGGCGCGGCCGGTCTCGTGGCGGAACTCGGCCGCCATCGCGGCGATCGCGTCCAGCCAGCGCGTGTGGCGGTCCTCGCTGCGGCGCAGCTCGTCGACCTCGCGCCGCACGTCGGCCAGGGCGGCGCGCGCGACGCGCTCGCCGTCGCCCTCGAGGCCGAGCATGGCGACCAGCGGACGCGCCTCGGGCTCGGCGGGAAGGCGGAACAGCGCCGAGCGCATCGTCCTGCGCGGGTCGCCGTCCCAGGTGGGGTGCTCGGCCTCGGTCGGCTCGGCGGAGGTCGCGAACAGCCGCTGCAGCGCCATCACGCAGGGCGAGTCGGTGAACGCGGGCAGCGCGGTGGTCAGCTCCTCGCCGGGACGCGGCGCGCCCGCGAGCGAGCGCAGCGCGCCGTTGACGAACTCGACCCGCAGCGGCGCGGGGCCCGAGAGCGCCACGACGGGCACCGGCGCGTGCTCGACGAGGGCGGCGAACGTGTTGGACGCGAGGTGGTCGGGGGCCTTGTCATAGCCCGTGCGCTCGATCGCGCGGGCGATCGGGACGCCGGCCTCGCTCGCTCGCCGCACGGCCACGACGCGCTGCACATCCTCCACGTGGTAGCGGCGCGGGCCGGACCCCACGCGCTTCGGAACCGGGAAGCCGTAGCGGCGCTCCCAGGTGCGCAGGCGGTCGCGTGACACCCCCGTCAGCGATGCGAAGCGGGTCGCCGAAACAGTCTGTCCACCCCTGTCCACCCTGGACCTCCATGTGCAATGTTTCCACGTCGGGGCCTGACCAGGCGTGTCCACCTTGCGCTTGCGAAGAAGACCACAAGCATCCCCGGCGGCAGGGTTAAGAATCGGTCCGGGGAGGCAGGGCGTTGGATCTGGCGGGAGAGACGCGCGAACTGCTGCGCCGTTGGCATGATCAGGAGGACTACGCGGCGCGGGAAGAGCTTGTGGCACGCATGTTGCCGCTCGCGCGCAGCCTGGCGCGGCGTTATGCGAACAAGGGCGAGCCGCTCGACGACCTCGAGCAGGTCGCATCCGTCGGCCTGCTGAAGGCGATCGACCGCTTCGACGTCGAACGCGACGTGAAGTTCGCGACGTTCGCGGTGCCGACGATCGCGGGCGAGATCAAGCGCCACTTCCGCGATCGCGGGTGGATGCTGCGTGTGCCGCGGGAGGTCCAGGAGCTCAACGCGCGCCTGACCCGCACCCGCGAGATGCTCACGCGCGACCTCGGGCGCTCGCCGACGGTCGAGGAGCTCGCCGCGGGAGCGCAGTCCACGGTCGATCAGGTCGTGGAGGCGCTCAGCGCCGGCGACGCCTACCGGATGATGTCGCTCGACGAGCCCCTGGCCGACGGCGCCGGCGCGCTGGAGGCAATCGGCCACGACGACGAGGGCTTCGAGCGCACCGAGCAGCGCCTGCTGCTTCGGCGCGGGTTCGACGAGCTCGCCCCGCGCGAGCGCGAGATCTTGCGCCTGCGCTTCTTCGAGGGCCTCACGCAGCGCGAGATCGCCGACGCGGTCGGGATCTCGCAGATGCACGTCTCACGCCTCATCCGCCGGTCGGTCGACGCGCTGCGCGACACGATCGCGCAGCCGATGGCGACTGCCGCGTGACTTCGGGCCGCTGCGGGGATATACAGCCCCGCAGTGTCGACCGGAGAGCGAGCGGAGGAGCAGGGCCGGACCGAGGAGGAGCAGGAGCGGCTCAACCGCCAGATGACGGAGCTGCTCAACGAGATCCGGGTCGCCATGCCCGGCGTGCAGGTCCTCTTCGCGTTCCTGCTCGCTGTCCCGTTCCAGCAGCGCTTCGGCGAGGTCGACGCCTTCCAGCGTGACGTCTACTTCGTGACCTTGCTGGCGGCGGCGACCGCGACGGCGTTCTTCATCGCGCCGAGCGCGTACCACCGCATCGCGTTCCAGCACCACGAGAAGCGGCAGATCATCCGCACGGGGACGCGGCAGTTCATCTTCGGGCTCATCGCGCTCGCGGTCGCGATGAACGGCGCGGTGCTGCTGGTCACCGACGTGCTCTTCCAGGCGCCGACGGTGATCGTGACCACGGTGCTGCTGGCGTCGCTCTTCGCGTGGCTGTGGTTCGGCTATGGCGTATGGCGCCGCGTGCGCAGCTGAGCGCGGCGACTGCCCGGCACGCCACTGGGGTAGCGCCTGGACATGAGCATCCTCGACAAGATCAGCGGCCGCTTCAAGAAGGCGGCGGGTGACCTCACCGACGACGCATCGCTGCGCAAGCAGGGACGCGACGAGGAGCGCAAGGGCGAGGCCAAGGACGAGATGGCCAGGGCGCAGGAGCGCGCCGACGCGAAGGCCGACGAGGTCGCCGATCTGGAGCGCAGGACATCGTGAGCCTGGAGGTCCCGCAGCCCGGCGAGACACCTACGCCGGCTGTGCCAGAGCCGTCGGTCGTCCCCGACCCTGAGCCGCGGACGCCCGACGGCCCTCCGGGCACCCCCGACCCGCCGCCGTCCGTGCCGGAGCCCGACGCGCCGCGCGAGGACCCGATCGACCCGCCCGCTCCACCGCAGACGCCCTAGTACGCGTGGCGACGAGTTGGCGCGTTTCCCCGCATCGCAACTCGCCATGCGCTCGGGACTGGCGTCGGGCCGATGGTGAATACTGATTGCATGGCGCGATCCATCTGGACCGGGGCGATCTCTTTCGGCCTGGTCACCGTCCCGGTCAAGCTCTACAGCGCGGTCAACCGCAAGACCGTGCGTTTCCACCAGCTCAGCGGCACGACCGGCGTGCGCATCGCGCAGAAGCGCGTTGACCCGTCGACAGGCGACGAGGTGCCCTACGAGGACATCGTGAAGGGCTACGAGCTGACGCCCGACCGCTACGTCGTCATCGAGCCGGGCGAGCTCGAGACCCTCGAACCGAAGAAGACGAAGACCATCGAGATCGAGGACTTCGTCGAGCTCTCCGACATCGACCCGATCTTCTACGACCACCCGTACTACCTCGCCCCGGCGGCCGGCGGCGCCAAGCCGTACCGGCTGCTGCTCGAGGCGATGCGCGAGACCGGGCGCGTGGCGATCGCGCGCGTGGTCATCCGCTCCAAGGAGCAGCTCGTCGCGCTGCGCCCGATGGGCGACGACGTGCTCGGCATGTCGACGATGCTGTTCGCCGACGAGGTCGTCGAGCCCGAGAAGATCGACGAGCTCATGGCCGCGGCGGACGTCGAGACGACCGACCGCGAGCTCGACATCGCCAAGCAGCTCGTCGAGTCGCTCGCCGGCCCCTTCGAACCCGACAAGTACCACGACACCTACCGACAGGACGTCCTCGGGCTCATCGAGCGCAAGGCCGCCGGCGAGGAGATCACCGTTCAGCCCGTCGAGGAGGAGGCCGAGCCGGTGCCCGACCTCATGGCGGCTCTCAAGGCCAGCCTCGATGCGGTGCGCGACAAGGACGGCGACGACAACGGCGACGCGCCGGCCAAGAAGGCACCAGCGAAGAAGAAGGCGCCGGCAGCCAAGAAGAAGGCCGCGGCGAAGAGCTGACCGAAGCGTTTAGGCGGCGGCTTCGTCCGCGTCGAGCGCCTCGATGGCCTGGTCGCGCGTCGGCCGGATCGTGAAGATCTGGTCGAGTCCCGTGATCTCGAACGTCTTGGCGATGTTCGCGTCCGTGTTGACGATCGTGAGGACGCCGTCGCGCGAGCGCAGGCGCTTGACCGCTCCGATGAGCACCCCGAGCGCGGTGGAGTCGAGGAATGTCGTCTCCGTGAGGTCGACGACGATGCGGGTCCGACCGGATTCCAGCGCTTCGCCCAGTGCTGCCTTCAGCTCCGGCGCGGTGAACAGGTCGATCTCGCCGGCGACCGCCACGACGTGACGCGACTCGTCGATTGGCTCGCTGTTGAGTGTGAACTCTGGTGGCATCGGCCTCTCAGGTTACGGATCGTGGCGGAGCATCGCTCATTTCCGTTCAGGTACGGAAGTTCAGGCGCAGGATGAGCTCGTCGCTGTCGCCGCCGGGGGCGGGGCCCGCCTGGACGTCGTCGGCGACGCGATCGAAGACGTTGCCGACGCCGGGCAGGTCGCCGTCGGCGAGCAGCCGGCGGCCGCCGGCCGGGCGCAGGTCGCCGACCCGTAGCTCGAGGTGCTCGTCGTCAGCCGCGACGACGACGTGGACGTGGTGGTCGAGCGCGTGCACGGGGGCGTGCGCTGCCACGGCGTCGGTGAGGAGGATCGCGTCGTCGAGGCGGTCGATCGGGCACTGCGCGCGTGCGGCGAGCATCCCGACCACGCGCCCGAGGACCGCTCCGACGAGCGGGCCGCTGCGCACGCGGACGATCG
This sequence comes from Solirubrobacteraceae bacterium, assembly GCA_035262945.1. Taxonomy (GTDB): domain Bacteria; phylum Actinomycetota; class Thermoleophilia; order Solirubrobacterales; family Solirubrobacteraceae; genus JAOPZW01. The sequence goes on along the minus strand of DATFRW010000259.1, from coordinate 4,815 downwards.
CCTCGTTCGTGCCGGCCTGTTCGCTCATGCGCCCAGCTCCTCGCCGGGGCCCGGGGCGCCGAGGTCGAAGACCATCCGCACCTCGGTCTCCTCGTCGCGGCCCGTGCCGAGCTCGAGCGACTCCGCCAGCGTTGCGATCAGCGGCAGCCCGAGGCCAAGCCCGGGGCTGTCGGCGCGCGGCACGATGCCGCGCCCGCGATCGATGACGACGAGGTCGAGGCGGCGGTCGTCGACCGTCGCGCGCAGCCCCATCGGCCCGACGCTGTCCGGATAGGCGTGCACCACGACGTTCGTGCACGCCTCGGTGACGGCCAGCTTGATGTCCGACAGCGTCTGGTCGTCGACGTCGAGGACCTCGCCGAGGCCGCCGACGGCGTGGCGGACCACCGCGACGTTCTCGGCGCGTGCCGGAAGGATGATCTCCAGATCGGGGGTCTCGGTACCCACGCGCGGTGATTCGGCGATCTCGGTCACGAGGCCAGCATCCGCCGGGTTGTGGGCGGGCCGTGTCTCTTTTCGCTCATCAAGCCCCCTCTTGCTCCTCCGGCGAGTTCCTCCGTAACGCCGGCCGTCGGGAGGATACGCCGCGAGCGGTGCTGATACCCGGACGGGCGGACCTCGTAACGACGAGCGGACGGACGTACCCCCTTAACGACGCCGGGACGCCTCACGGCGTCCCGGCGCTGATGTGGGGGAGGTCATCGCATCGCGCCGGGGCAGGGATCCGGCGACTGTCCGTGATGCTCTATGTGGCGGGAGATCCTTCCCGCACCGCTCGCCTTGCCCCAGCCCCAGCGATGTCAACCACGTTCGCGTTGGCAACGAACATGGATCGCCCGATGGTGTAGTCCGCTTTACGGATCATCGTCGGCGAAGGCCTCCGCGAGGGCCTCGCCGCGCAGTCCCGCACCGAGGCAGGCGAGAAGCTTCATGCGCGCCGCCTGCGGCGAGAGCGGGCCGGCAGGGATCGCCCCGGTCGCGCGCAGATCGCCCTCGGCGCCCTCGAACCCGTAGGTCGACGACAGCACGGCCCCGCGCTCCGGGCGGACGGCGAGGACGACCGGCATGCGCGCCACCGCGCCGCGGAGCCGCGCCAGCGCGGCGGGGGAGAGGTGGCCGCCGCCGAGCGCCACGAGCACCGCGCCGTCGGCGGGCGCTTCGAGCGCCTCGAGGTCGTCGCCGAGCGTCGCCACGACGACAGGTACGCGGAAGTCGAGGCTTTCGGGCGCGAGCGCTCGCACCGGCCGCACCGGCCGCGATCGCAGCGCCAGGCGGCCCTCGACCACCCGCCCGATCGGCCCCGTGCCGGGCGATCCGAACGCGCTCGGCCCCGCCGAGTCGACCTTGCGCACCGTGCGCGCCGCATGGATCTCGCCGCCGAACACGACCACGCAGCCCAGCCCCGCGGCGTCCGCCGCGCCCGCGACGGCCACCGCGTCGAGCAGGTTGGCGGGGCCGTCCGCGCCCGGCGCGCTCCCCGGCCGGATGGCGCCCGTGAACACCAGCGGCGCCGCACCGGCGTACAAGAGGTCGCACAGCACGGCCGTTTCCTCGAGTGTGTCGGTTCCGTGCGTGACCACCACCCCGCGGCCCGCCTCGGCCTCCGCGGCCGCCGTGCGCGCGACCTCCAGGGCGTCGGAGAGGGTCACGTGAGCGCCCGGTACGCCGAGCAGCGCCCTAGCCTCTACGCGATCGAGCCCGACCGCCGCCAGCAGCTCGGATGGTCCGGTCGCCGGCACCGCGCGCGCTCCGCGCATCGCGATGGTGCCGCCGGTCGCCAACACCAGGACTTCCCGTTCCATGGCCGCGCTCCCTATCATGTCCAGCCCACTCTCGGGTTCGCCCGCCGCGCCACGGGGACTCACAGATGACTCATCGCATGCCGCCACAGGCCGACGGCCTCTACGACCCTAGGTTCGAGCACGACGCGTGCGGCGTCGCCATGGTGGCCCGCCTGGACAACGTTCCGGGCCACGACGTTGTCGTCAAGGCGCTCGAGGCGCTCGACAACCTCGAGCACCGCGGCGCCGAGGGCGCCGACATCCGCACCGGCGACGGCGCGGGGATCCTCGTCCAGCTCCCGCACGCCTTCTTCCGCGCGGTCGTCGACTTCGAGCTTCCCGACCCCGGCCGGTATGGCGTCTGCGTGTGCTTCCTGCCCAACGACGAGCTCCACCGGCGCAAGATCGAGGAGCTGCTCGAGGTCAACGTCCGCGTCGAGGGCCAGCGCGTCCTCGGCTGGCGCGACGTCCCCGTCGATCCGGCGCACGTCGGCGACACCGCCAACGCCTCGCGCCCGCACATCCGCCAGCTCTTCGTCGAGGCGGGCCCGGGCTTCGAGCACAACCAGGACGCGTTCGAGCGCAAGCTCTACGTCATCCGCCGCATCGTCGAGCTGGCGATCGGCCCGGACTTCTACGCGCCCTCGTTCTCGAGCCGGACCTGCGTCTACAAGGGGATGCTCAAGGCGCCCCAGCTCGTCGGCTTCTACCCCGACCTGAGCGACGAGCGCTTCGCCAGCGCGCTCGCGCTCGTCCACAGCCGCTTCTCGACCAACACGTTCCCGAGCTGGGAGCTCGCCCATCCCTACCGGGTGATCTGCCACAACGGCGAGATCAACACGCTGATGGGCAACGTCAACTGGATGCGGGCGCGCGAGTCGCAGCTCGCGTCCGAGCTGTTCGGCATCGACCTGCAGAAGGTCATGCCGATCGTGCGCCCCGGCGGGTCGGACTCGGCGACGTTCGACAACGTCCTCGAGCTGCTCATGCTCGCCGGCCGCTCGCTGCCGCACGCGGTGATGATGATGATCCCGGAGGCCTACCAGGACCGGGACGACCTCTCCGACGAGCTCAAGGGCTTCTACGCCTTCCACTCGTGCCTGATGGAGCCGTGGGACGGCCCGGCCGCGGTCGCGTTCACCAACGGCCGCGTCGTGGGCGCCACGCTCGACCGCAACGGCCTGCGCCCCGGCCGCTGGGTCGAGACGAAGGACGGCTACGTCGTGCTCGGCTCAGAGACCGGGATGCTCGCCATCCGCCCGGAGAACGTGAAGCGCCTCGGGCGCCTGCAGCCGGGCAAGATCTTCCTCGTCGACCTCGAGCAGGGCCGCATCGTCGAGGACTCCGAGGTCAAGCGCACGATCTCGACGCAGCGCCCGTACGACACGTGGTTCGACGAGCACGTCGTCCACTTCAACGATCTGCCTGCGGCGGATGGCCCGCCGGCCTACCAGGAGCTCCCGCTGCGCCAGGGCCAGCTCGCCTTCGGCTACACGCAGGAGGACCTGCGGGTCCTCCACGCGCCGATGGCGAAGGCCGCCGAGGAGCCCGTCGGCTCGATGGGCAACGACGCGGCCCTGGCTGTGCTGTCCGACCAGCGCCCGCCGCTGTTCAGCTACTTCAAGCAGCTCTTCGCGCAGGTCACCAACCCGCCGATCGACTCGATACGCGAGTCGATCGTCATGTCGCTGGGCACCGGCGTCGGCGCCGAGGGCAACCTCCTCGCCGAGACGCCCAAGCACGCGCACCAGCTGGTGATGGATCAGCCGATCCTGCGCAACGACGAGCTCGAGACGCTGCGCGAGGTCTCCACCGACGTCTTCCGCGCCCACACGATCGACATCACCTGGCCGATCGCCGAGGGGCCGGCCGGGATGCAGAAGCGCCTGGCCAACATGTGCGACGAGGCGACCGACCACATCGCGGCCGGCATCAACATCCTCATCCTGTCCGACCGCGCGACCGGGCCCGGCCGCGCGCCGATCCCGTCGCTGCTCGCCGTCAGCGCCGTGCACCACCATCTCGTCCGCGAGGGCACGCGCCTGCGCGCCGGCCTTGTGCTCGAGTCCGGCGAGCCGCGCGAGGTCCACCACTTCGCGGTCCTCATCGGCTACGGCGCGAGCGCGGTCAACCCGTATCTGATGCTCGACACGCTCGGCGAGCTGGCCATCGACGGGCGGATCGCCGGCGTCACCGAGCCCGAGGAGGCCGAGAAGCGGGTCGTCAAGGCGCTCGGCAAGGGGCTGCTCAAGACGATCTCCAAGATGGGGATCTCGACGATCCAGAGCTACTGCGGCGCGCAGATCTTCGAGGCGGTCGGTCTCGAGAAGCAGCTCATCGACCGCCACTTCACCGGCACGGCGTCGCGCATCGGCGGCGTCGGGCTCGACGTGCTCGCGCGCGAGGCGCTCGACCGCCACGCGCGGGCGTGGCCGGGTTCGCACGAGGACCTCCTGCCGGTCGGCGGCGTCTACGCCTGGCGGCGCGACGGCGAGCGCCACATGTGGAACCCCGAGACGATCTCGCTGCTCCAGCACGCGGTCCGCGCCGACGACGGCAACGCGCAGCAGAAGTACGACGAGTACGCCGAGATGATCAACACCGAGGCGGCGCGCAAGGCCACGCTGCGCGGCCTCTTGAACTTCCGCACCGACCTCGAGCCCGTGCCGCTCGAGGAGGTCGAGCCCGCCAAGGAGATCGTCAAGCGCTTCGCGACGGGCGCGATGTCGCTCGGGTCGATCTCGACCGAGGCGCACGAGACGCTGGCGATCGCGATGAACCGCCTCGGCGGCCGGTCGAACACCGGCGAGGGCGGGGAGGACCCGCGTCGCTTCGTCCGCGATGAGAACGGCGACTGGCGGCGTTCGGCGATCAAGCAGGTCGCGTCCGGGCGCTTCGGAGTGACGATCCACTACCTCGTCAACTCCGACCAGCTGCAGATCAAGATGGCGCAGGGCGCCAAGCCCGGCGAGGGCGGCCAGCTGCCGGGCCACAAGGTCGACAAGTACATCGGCTGGGTGCGCCACACCACGCC
>DATFRW010000258.1:0-5077 GCA_035262945.1 Solirubrobacteraceae bacterium | reverse complement strand
GAGGGCGACGTGGGGGAGGTCGCCGAGGAGTTCGTCCTGCAGTACTACGGCGCGCAGATGGCGATCCCGCCTCAGGTCATCGTCCAGGAGGAGGTGCCCGAGCGCGACGTGCTCGCCGAGGCGCTCGCGGAGCGCCGCGGCGCGCGGGTCGAGGTCCGCGCCGCCGAGCGCGGTGACAAGCGCCGCATCCTCGAGCTCGCCGAGCGCAACGCGCTGCTCGCGCTCGACCAGGAGCGGCTGAAGGCCGAGCGCCGCCGCCAGCAGCGCGTCGAGGCGCTCGACGGCCTGCAGGACGCGCTCGGGCTCGACGCGCTGCCGCTGCGCATCGAGTGCTTCGACATCTCGAACCTCATGGGCACGCACACCGTCGCCTCGATGGCGGTCTTCGAGGGCGGGGCGCCGAAGAAGTCCGACTACCGCCGCTTCAACATCCGCGGCACCACGGAGGGCGTGCCCGACGACTTCGCCGCGATGGAGGAGGTGCTCGGCCGCCGCCTGTCGCAGTGGGAGACCCAGCAGGACCTCAGCCCGCACGACCCCAAGCGCAACGAGTCGTTCGCCACCCTGCCGAACCTCGTCGTGATCGACGGCGGCCCCGGTCAGCTGTCAGCGGGCCTGCGCGCGCTCGAGGGCTTCCGCGAGCGCGGCGTCGCGATCATCTCGCTGGCCAAGCGCATCGAGGAGGTCTTCCTCCCGGGCCAGCGCAACCCGATCGTCCTCGGCCACGACACGCCGGAGCTCCAGCTCCTGCAGCGCGTGCGCGACGAGGCGCACCGCTTCGCGATCACCCATCACCGCACCCGCCGCGACCGCGCGATGACCACGTCGATCCTCGACGACCTGCCGGGGATCGGGCCTGCGCGCAAGCGCACGCTGCTCAACCACTTCGGCTCGCCCGAGGCGGTGCTGGCGGCCACGCGCGAGCAGCTCGAGGCGGTGCCCGGCCTGCCCGGCAAGACCGCGCGGGACATCTGGGCGCACCTGCACCGCACCGGCGATTGACGGGCGGGCGCCGCCGCCGCGCAGGCAGCGGCGCCCGACCCCTCGTTCAGCGCTTCAGGCGGCTCGGGCCCTGGAACGTGTGGCCCTTGGCACCCCTCAGGGCGTTCGCGCCCTTTCCGTGCCCGCGCGACCCGAACGGATCGCGCACCGACGCGAAGTACCAGACCGCGTACGACGCGGCATCGGACAGCTCGTCGAGGCTCTTCAGCGAGCCGCCGACCATCTTCTCGCGCGCGGCCTGCCGGTCGGCATCGGTCGGGTCGTCGAGATAGAAGGCCAGACCCTGCGCATCCATCGGCGGGATCCCCGTCATCACCGTCATGAGGTTGTCGCAGAGCTGGTGGTAGCAGGGGTCGTACCACGAGTCCGCGGCTCCGCCGTAGATCTGCTCCTGCTCCGCGGTCTTGCGGCCCTCGGCCCCCGCGAAGACGCCACCGGCCGGGATACCGCGGTCGGTGAAGCCGACGTAGTCCGAGCGCCCGTCAAACGGCACGCGGTCCGACGCCATGCCCTTGGAGGCGAACCAGTCGGCGAACACCTGCTCGACCTTGCCCGATCCCTCCGGGCCGGCCGGGTTGTCCGGCGCGGCATTGCCGTCGCCGTCGTAGATGAAGCGGACGTAGTTGGGCGACGCGAGCATGTCGTAGTCCAGCATCACGTCGATCTTGTCCACCTCTTCCTGGGGCAGGGTGTGGGCGTAGTAGCTCGAGCCCACGAGCCCGTTCTCCTCGGCGCCCCACCACGCGAAGCGGATCTTCTGGCGCAGCTTGCTCTTGGGCCGCGACGCCACCTCCTGCGCCATGGCCAGCAGCGACGCCGTGCCGCTGCCGTCGTCGTTGATGCCAGGGCCGGCCGGCACCGAGTCAAGGTGGGCGCCCACGACGACCACGTGATTCGGGTCGCCGCCGCTGGTCTCAGCGAGGACCTGGGGCAGGAAGCGATCCTGGAACGTCCCGTAGACCTCGAAATCGACCGTCGGGTTCTGCCCGGCCTGGAAGGCCTGGTACAGCTCGTTACCGAGCGCGAAGCTCGAGATCACCGCGGGGATCGTCGCATCGATCTGGTTGTCGACGAACAGCGGGTTCTGGCGTGCAGGCGTGTTGCCCTCGTTGAAGATGATCACGCCGGTGGCGCCGGCCTGCTGGGCCAGCGCCCACTTGTCGACGAACGCGCACGTCCCGCGCTGGACCAGCGCGACGTTGCCACGGACCTCAGCGGGGTAGTCCGACGCCTGGCAGCCGCTGGCGCCGCCGCCCGGACTCGGGATGACGATGCCGCCCACGGGGACGACCCTGGCGTTGTCGAGCACCGCGGTCGGCGAGTTCGCCATCGTGATGAAGTCGACGTTCGGGCTGTCGTTGTCGGCGGCCGTGCCGGGCCGATAGGTCTTCGCGGTCGGCGTGACCTGGTTGAGCACCGGCGGCTGCGACTCGCGCCAGAACGGGAAGTTGAACTGCGTGACCTTGGCGTCGTAGCCGGCGTTCTCGAGCGTCGAGGTCACATAGTCGAGCGACGCCGAGTAGCCCGGCGAGAACACCTCGCGCGTGTCGCCGTTGAGGCTGGCGATCTGCTGCAGGGCGACCTGGTGCTGCACGATGCGGTCGACCGACACCGCATCGACGAAGCGCTTGGCGTCGGGGTCCTTCGGTGACCCGCTCGCCGCGGCTGCGCCGGACGCGGATACGAGCACGGTGGCGCACGCGATCGCGAGCGCGATTGCACTCCTTCTCAAGGCACTCCCTCCCTTTGAGCGTTGCTTGGGCCCTGGGGACGGGCCCGGATCGCGCGGCAGCCTAGTGCTTTCGCGCCCGTTTGTCATACGTCACGTAGGAGGCCGCCTCCGGCCGGCGTGCGACCATTGCCACTCGTTCACAGGGATGTCCGAAGAACCCGAAAAACTGCAGGACATGGCCGTCAAGCCGCAGCCGCGGCTTCCCCGCCTGCGCCTCGGCCGCCGCTCCCGCGGTGCGGAGCTGCCGGAGCCCGAGCCGCGGCCGTACGCGGAGACCCGCCTCGAGGATCTCGTCGTGATCACCGGCTACTCCGGCGCGGGCAAGTCCACGGCGATGAACGTGTTCGAGGACGCGGGCTACTTCTGCGTCGACAACCTGCCGCCGGAGATGATCCGCGCGCTCGTCGAGCTCTTCGTCCACGAGGGATCGAAGGTCGAGCGCGCGGCCATCGTGTCCGACGTCCGCGGCGGCGACTACTTCGAGGCGCTGCGCGCGGTGCTGGAGGATCTCGAGGCGCTCGGGCTGCGCCACCGCGTGCTGTTCCTCGAGGCGTCCGACGACGCGATCCTCACCCGCTTCCAGGAGACCCGCCGGCGCCACCCGCTCGCCCAGGCGTCGACCGTCGAGCGCGGCATCGCGCTGGAGCGCGCGGTGCTCGAGCCGATCAAGGGCCTCGCCGACGTCGTCATCGACTCGACCGGCCTGAAGGCGCACATGCTGCGCCGCCGCATCGCCGACGAGTTCCTGCCGCGCGTGCCCGCGTCGAAGCTCGCGGTGTCGCTCGAGTCGTTCGGGTTCAAGCACGGCCCGGCCCGCGACGCCGACATGGTCCTCGACGTCCGCTTCCTGCCCAACCCGCACTACGAGCCGTCGCTGCGGCCGCTCACGGGCTACGACCAGCGCGTCGTCGAGTACGTCGGCCGCGATGGCCGCCTCCAAGAGTTCTACGACAGCCTCGAGCCGCTGCTCGACTTCCTGCTGCCGCAATACGTCGCCGAGGGCAAGGCGCACCTCACGATCGCCATCGGCTGCACCGGCGGGCGTCACCGCTCGGTCGCGATCGTCGAGCACCTTGCGGGCCGCTGGCGCGGGCGCGACGACGTGTTCGTCGAGGTCACGCACCGCGACGTCGAGCGCGCCGACCGGCGCGACAGCGACCGGGCCGCGGGCTGACGGCCTCGCTTCGCCGAAGATAGGCATTCCTCCCGATGTCGGCGCGTGTGCGCGGCCATACGGTGGCGGCATGAACCTCTACGCGATCCTTCGCCGCAGCGGCTGGCGCTCGGGCGACGAGCTCGAGCACGCCGCTGCCCGCTCCACCCGCGTCGGCAATGAAGACATGCCGGACGACGTGCGGTGGATCCGCAGCTACGTCCTCGACGAGGGTGCCGGCTCGGTCGGCACCATTTGCATCTACGAGGCCACGAGCCCGGAGGCGATCCGCAAGCACGCATCGCTCGCCGACCTGCCCGTCGACGAGATCATCGCGGTCGCCGACACCGTCGTCGTCCGGCCCGACCCGCAACCGGCTGCCGCGTAGCACTCGCGCATAGGAAGGCGAGGCGGGCGCGCCGGGGGGCGCGCCCGCCCGCGTCCGCCCGAGCGGCGAGAATGCGCGCGTGCTCGACCACGTCGGCTTCGAGGTCACCGATCTCGCCCGCTCCGCGGCCTTTTACGACGCGCTGTTCCACCCGCTCGGCGGCCGGCGGATCTTCGAGTCACCCGACGCCATCGGCTACGGCATCAACGATGCGCGGCTGTGGATCGTGGCCCGCGGGCGCGGGCCGGGGCCCGGCTTCGGCCACGTCGCGATCACGGCGCACGGGCGCCCCGCGGTCAACGCCGCCTACGAGGCCGCGCTCGCCGCCGGCGGCACCGACGACGGCGCGCCGGGCCCGCGCCACCAGTACGGCCCGCGCTACTACTCGGCCTACCTGCTCGATCCCGACGGCCTGCGCGTCGAGGTCGTCACGGGATCGCACTGACCGTCGCGTGGCCGCCGCCGCGCCCACCCGGCTCTCGCGCCGCGTCGTCGCCCTGCTCGCGGTCACCGCGGGCGCGGCCGTCGCGAACCTCTATTACATCCAGCCGCTCCTGAACCTCGTCGGCGACGCCTTCGGTCGTCGCCCTGATCGCCGGCATCGTCCTGCTGGACCTCGGCGTGCAGGGCGCGCAGGTCTCCAACCAGGCGGTGATCTACCGGCTGCGACCGGAGGCGCGCAGCCGGCTGACCACCGCGTACATGGTCGCCTTCTACCTCGGCGGCGTCGTCGGCTCGCTGCTCTCGGCCACCGTGTACGAGGCCGCGGGGTGGGGCGCGACGTGCATCGTCGGTGCGGCCA
>DATFRW010000257.1:0-13838 GCA_035262945.1 Solirubrobacteraceae bacterium | reverse complement strand
CGGGGTGGACTGGACGCTGGCGGGGAAGACGGCCGCGGTGACGGTCTGCAGGCGATGGAGCGCCGCACGACCATCGCGCGGGCGTACGCCTCCCAGGAGGCGAGCAGGGTCTCCACACCGCGCGAATAGAGGTCGGCGTCGTCACGACACTCGCGTCGGCTCACACCGGCCAGGTGTTCACCCAGACCAATAGCGCCACGGGCAACGCCGTTCTGGCGTTCGACCGCGCCCCCGACGGCCACCTAGCCCCGGCCGGATCGTTCGCCACCGGCGGGCTCGGCTCGGGCACGAGCCTCGGATCACAGGGCCCCGTCGCTGTCCGCGGTGACACCGCCTACGACGGTGCGTCGATTTCGAGATCGAGCCAGACCCGATCACGGAGCGGGATGCCCTCGATGTCGATGTCGTCCGCGTAGCCGGTCGCCGCGGTGAAGGCATCGCGCTCGACGGACCGCATCCTGAACCCCAGCCGCTGGTAGAAGCGCAGGTTGCCGATGTCGGCCGCGGCGGTGGCGACGATCAGCGTCGAGCGCCGTTGCTCGCGGGCCAGGGCGATCGCTGCCGCCATGAGCGTGGCCCCGACGCCGCGGCGCTGGTGGGACGCGAGAACGGCCATGTTCTTGACCTCGGCGGTCGTCGGCTCGTCGGTGTCGGTGAGCTGCAGATGGCCGATCGCCTCGTCACCCTCGAACGCAACCAGCACGCGTCCCTCGTCGATATATGCGTCGAGCACCTGCCCGGAGTCCTCGGCGAGCTCGAACAGCTCCCGCAGCTTTCTCCTCGGCCCGTCGTACTCCTCGATCGTCATCCCGTCGCCAGTCCGCGCTTCCAGTCGCGGAACACTTGCAGTAAGGCGGTCACCGGTGGTGTGCGCTCGAGCTCCGCCGCGGAGAGGCCAGCCGCGACGATGGTGCGGTGCATCTGGGCGACGTACTCGACACAGTCGGGGCACTCGGTCAGATGCGCGTCGAACCGGGCGCGCTCGGCGGTAGGCAGCGTGCCCTCCATATAGTCGGTGACGAGCTCGACGAGCTCATTGCATGCCAGGTCGGTCATGCCGCCACCTCGTCGGCGAAGTAGCGCTCGAGCTCGGCGCGCACCTTCGACCGCGCGCGATGCAGGAGCACGCGCTGGTTGCCCTCGCTGAGGTCGAGGGTCTCGCAGACCTCCTCGGGCGGCCAGCCCTCGACGTCGCGCAGGACGACCACCGCCTGCTGGCGCTCGGGCAGCGTCTCGATCGCCGCGCGGACGCGGGCGCGCACCTCACGGGCGAGCAGGCGCTCGTGGGGGAGTGCGCTCCACGGCGCGGGCCCCGCCGCCCAGTGTCCTGGCCAGCGTGCGTGGTCGGCGGGCAGGAAGCGGTCGGGATCGACGGCTGGACCGTCGTCGTCCTCGCCGGTCAGCGACGACAGCGGCACGCTGCGCGCCTCGCGCTGCCCGCGCGTCTTGGCGCGGTTGGTCAGGATGCGGAAGAGCCAGGTCTTCAGCGCCGCCCGTCCTTCGAAGCGCTCGAGCCCTGTCAGGACGGCGCACCAGGTCTCCTGGACGACCTCCTCGGCGACCGCGGGCGTGCGCACATAGCCCAGGGCGACGCGCTGCATGAGGGCGCCGTAGCGACGCACCAACGCGACGAAGGCCCGCTCGTCACCGCGGCGCAGCGCTTCGAGCAACTGCTCGTCGTCGGCTCGGGCCGGATCGGTGAGATGAACTGCAAGCTCTGGCATGAGCCGACCCTCCGCCGAGGACGGGTGGTCGGTCATCACCCTTGCCGCCGTTCACCCGGGTGAGACGGCTAGAGAAGTCCGAGTTCGCGGGCGCGTGCGACGGCCTCGTCGCGGTTGCCCGCCCCGAGCTTGAGGTAGATGTTGCGCGTGTGCGTCTTGATCGTGTTGGGCGAGAGGAACAGCTCCGCCCCGATCTCGCGCAGCGACAGCTCCGAGTGCAGGAGCCGCAAGACGCCGAGCTCGCGATCGCTGAGCTCCTCGCCGCTAGCGGCCGGCGGCCGCGGCGCGACGAGGCCCGGCGTGCGCTCGGCTTGCTCGAGCGAGCGTCCCAGAAATCCGGGATCGGTGCAGCGCGAGAGCAGCTGCTGCGCGTGCGCCAGCCGTGCGCGGCCGGCGTCGCGGCGCCCGAGTGCCGCAAGCACCCGTGCGTGCGCGATTGCGGCGGCCGCCTGCTCGAGCACGCCGGCGCCTCGGCGTGCAAGCTCGCCTGCCCGTGCCAGCTCGCGCTCGGCCTCGACCGGGCGGTGCTCGAGCTCGGCGACGCGCCCTTGCGCGAGATGTCCGATCATCGCGGTGAAGTGCTCGCGCACCTGCGGCTCGGCAGCACCATCGGCGGCTGCATCGAGCAGCGCCTGTGCGGCGTGTGGACCGTCGTGGTCGGCCGCGTCGAGCGCCAGGTAGCCGAGGACGTACCGTCGGGCCAATGCGTTGCTCGCCGCGCCGGCGATCTCCGCCGCGGACTCCAGTGCCGGCTTGGCGTCGGCGTACCGCCCGCGCCAGTAGGCCGTCACCCCCGTCACGATTGCGGCCACGGTCCGCCAGAACGAGCCGGCGGCCGTCTGCCCACTCGCGCCGCCGAGAGCGCGTGCCGCCCCGCCGACATCGCCGAGCTTGAAGAGACGCAGCGCGCGCAGGACCCCGACCCACTCGTCGCCCGCGGGCGCGGCGTCCAGCCAGTCGGCCACTTCGTCGAGCCTGCCGAGGTCCATCGCCGTCCACGCGCACGCAAGCCACAGCTGGTGGTCGCCGACCACCTTCTCGCGGGGGAGCGTCTCCAGCCAGCGGCGGACGGTGGTCAACCACCCGCGGTTGAAGAACACGAGCCAGTGCGCCGCGACAAGCTCGGCCGTGACCGAGCGATCCCCGGCGGCGATCGCGTGCCCGATCGCATCCGCGATCTGTCCTTCGCGTACGAGCCACGCCGACGCTCGCGCATGAAGGACAGCCGCCGCCTCCGGCTCGTCCTCCTCGAGCCGGGAGCGGAGCAGGTCGGCGAAGAGCGGGTGGTAGCGGTACCAGCGCCGCTGCGCATCGAGCGCGATGACGAAGAGGTTGCGCCGGTCGAGCTCGGCCAGCAGCGCCGCGCTGCTCTGACCCAATGTGACCGCGTCGCACAAGGGGCCGGACATGCGCTCGAGAATCGATGTCTGCAGGAGAAAGCGGCGCTCGTCGGGCGCCACGCGATCGAGCACCTCTGCGGCGAAGTAGTCGCCGATGTGCCGGGTGTCGCCGGCCAGCGCGTCGGCGACGCCGTCGGTGGGCAGCTCGCGCAGCGACAGGCCGGCGAGCTGCAGGCCAGCCGCCCAGCCCTCGGTGCGCCGCTGGATAGCCGCGACCTGCTCGTCGTTCAGGTCGAGTCCGAGCGCGGCCAGATAGGAGCCGGCTTCGGCCTCGCTGAAGCGAAGTTGCCCTTCGCGGATCTCGACGACCTGGTCGCGGGCGCGCAGGCGTGGCAGCAGCGCCCACGGGGGGTCGGTGCGCGTCGCGACGGCGAGGTGCACGGTCGCGGGCAGGCGCTCGACGAAGGCGACGAGCGAGCGGTGGATCGCCTCGTCCGTGACCGCGTGGAGGTCGTCGAGGACGAGGACGACCCGCGTGGGCAGCTCGCGCAAGTCGTTGACCAGCAGGGGAACGACGACCTGCTCGAGGCTGGCACCCGGCGAGTGCAGTGCGCCCTCGGCCCGCGCCCCGGTCTCCGGCGCGACCATGCGCAGCGCCTCGATCACGCACGTCCAGAAGCGAACGGGGTCGTTGTCGCCCGGGTCGAGGGAGAGCCAGGCGAAGGGCCGGCTGGCAGGCGCCTCGAGGTGCCATTGCTGCAGGAGCGTGGTCTTCCCGGAGCCGGCCGGCGCGGAGAGCATGCTGAGGCGCGTGTGCTCTGCGCCGGCCAAGAGCGACACGAGCGCCGCGCGGGGCACCAGGCCCTCGCGGTGGGGCGGGATCTCGAGCTTCGTGGCGGCAACAACGGTCATATCGCGGTCAGCCCGCCGTCGACGGTCCACACGGCGCCCGTCACATAGGAGGCGTCGTCGGAGGCGAGGAACGCCGCGACCGCGGCGATCTCGTCGGTCCGCGCCGCGCGACCGATCGGCACCGGCGCGAGCACCTCGGCACGCTTCGCCGGATCGTCGATCCACCACCGGTTCATCGGCGATTCCGTGATGCCGGGGAAGACCGCGTTCACGCGAATGCCTTGGCGGGCGTAGTCCACGGCCATCGTGCGCACGAGGCCGAGCAGGCCGGCCTTGCTCGCCGCGTAGGCCTGGAGGCCGGGCGCGATGCCGAACGCTCCGGCCGGCGAGCCGATGCACACGATCGCTCCGCCGCCGTCCTCGAGGAGGGCGCGCGCGCCGTGCTTGGCCGTCAGGAAGGCGCCAGTGAGGTTGACGTCCACCGTTTCCCGCCAGACGTCGAGGTCGAGGCGGTCGGCGCGGTCATCCGACCCGGTCAGCTGGACGGCCGCGTTCGCAACGACAACATCGAGACCGCCCCATTCCGCCACGGTGCGGTCGACCGCCGCGCGCATCGACGGCTCGTCGCGGACGTCCGCGTGGAGCGGAAGCGCCGCGGTCTCCACGGCGAGGACGTCAACGCCGGCCACGCGTGCGCCCTCGGCGGCCAGGCGCTCGGCGATCGCTCGGCCGATGCCGCGGGCCGCGCCGGTGACGAGCGCGCGCTTGCCATCCAGCCCCCTCATCCCGGGCCTACCGTAACGGCGCTGGCTCCGGTGCGCGCGACCGGGCTAGAGTCGCCTATCAGCGCCGTCGCCGCATCGCACACCTCCGCTCCGCAGCGCCGTCGGCTGCGCCGCGAGCTCGGCCAGCTGGCCACGCTGTCGATCTCCATCGGCGTGATGGCGCCCACGCTCGCCGTCTCGATCACCGGCGTCGCGGCGGCCCAGCGGCTGGGCCGGGCGGCGTCGCTGGCTTACGTCGTCGCGGCGGTCGGCGTCGCGCTTGTGGCGTATGGCTTCGCACGCCTGTCGGCGGAGTTCAGCAGTGCCGGCTCCGTCTACGCCTTCGTCGGCGGGGCGCTCGGACCGCGCGCGGGGTTCGTGGCCGGGTGGCTGCTGCTGGGGACCTACCTGATCTTCCCGGTCGTGTCCATCTCGGCGATCGCGATCTTCGGCCAGGCGTTCTTGCGCAGCACGGGTGTCGCCGAGCACGCCGCCTGGCTGCCGCTCGCGCTCGTCGGCTGGGGACTCGTGTGGCTCATCGCCTCGCGCGAGATCATCACCGCGGCCCGCACCCTGCTGCTCTTCGAGGTCGTATCGGTTGCCGTGATCCTCGTGCTCATGGCGATCATCGTGGCCAAGCTCGCCTTCGGCGGAGCGCCTGAGGGGCGCGGGCTCACGCTGCAGGTCTTCTCGCCGCCCCCCGGGACGACGCTGTCGACGATCGCGCTGGCGTCGGTGTTCGGCTTTCTCTCCTACGCCGGCTTCGAGTCCGCCGGGTCGCTGGGGGAAGAGTCGAACGATCCGCGCCGGATGATTCCGCGCGCAATGGCGGTCGCGATTGCCTTCGGCGGGGTCTTCTACGTCCTGTGCGTCGTCGTGCAGACCCTCGGCTTCGGCACAAACGACGCCGGGGTGAAGGCGTTTGCGGGCTCGACGGCCCCGATCGGCGAGCTCGCGCAGACCTACGTCGGCCGCGGGATGGCGGATGTGCTCAACCTGGCGGCGATCGTCAGCGCGATCGGTGCCGGGCTGGGGTGCGCGTCGGTGGCCGCGCGCATGCTGTTCGCGCTGGGGCGCGACCGGTTGCTCGACGAGCGGCTCGCCGCCGTGTCATCGAAGGGCGCTCCCGCGGGAGGCCTTGCCTTCGTCATGGTCCTCGACCTGGCGATCCTCGTCATCTTCGGCGCGGCGAAGGCCAAGCCGTTCAACGTCTTCTTCTACTTCGCGACCATCGGCACGCTGAGCCTGCTGTGCATGTACGTGCTCACCAACGTCGCGGCCGGCCGCTTCCTCTTCGCCAAGGGGTCACGACTCGAGCTGGTGCTGCCGCTCGCCGGGATCGCGGTGGCGGTCTACGTGCTCTACCACAACGTCTATCCGGTACCCGCGTCGCCCTACGACGCGTTCCCCTACGTTGTCGCGGGCTGGCTGGCGCTCGGTGTCGCGTTCGCTGTCTGGCGATCACGCTGACTGCGCCGCAGCAGCACGAGCGACAGGGCGGGGAAGATCACCACCGACAACAGGCCCGCGGCGATGAGCGCGGCGGCGTTGGCTGGCGTGACGACGTTCAGCGCGAGCCCCACCGCGGTCGCGGCAACGATGAACGGCAGCGAGGTCGCCTGCATCAACACCGCCACGGGCAGGCGCTCGCGCGGGATGACCGAGCGGTAGAGCAGGGCGGGGAGGCCGCGGACGACGACGAGGGCGGCCAGGAAGACCGGGACATGCAGGAGCGTCGAGGCATGCGCGGTGAGCGCGTCGAGGTCGTAGCGGACACCGGTGGTCACGAAGAAGACAGGGATGAAGATCCCGAAGCCGGCCGCCTCGAGCTTGCGTCGGAAGTCCGGGTGGGTCATCGCGCGATCGCGATCGACCAGCGCGATGATCGCGCCGGCGATGAACGCGCCGAGGATGACTTCGAGTCCGAGCGCGGTGGCCAGCGCGACGAGGCCGACGAGGAGGACGAACGAGGCGCGGATGCGGATCTGGGCGGTGGTGTCCTGCAGCCGGCGCAGGACCTCGCCGACGCGCATCGAGCGCTCGACGCCGACGATGGTCAGTGCGACGGCGAGGGCGACGAGGAAGAGCCCGCCGAGCAGGATCACCTTCGACGCGGTCGAGCCGGACTCGCGCGAGAAGAACAGCGAGAGCAGGATGACGGTGGCGAAGTCCGCGATCGTGGCGCTGGCGATGATGAGCTGACCGAACGTGGAGCTGCTCTCGTCCGCGTCCTTCAGAACGGGCACGAGCACGCCCAGCGACGTCGCCGACAAAACGATGGCGACGAACACCGGCTGCGACGCCAACCCGCCCGCCTTGAGCAGCAGGCCGACGACGACCGCGATGGTCAGCGACGCGACGAAGCCGGCCAGCGCTAGGCGCAGGACGCGCCCGCGCAGACGTGCGAAGTCGATCTCGAGGCCGGCGAGGAAGAGCAGGTACGCGAGGCCGACCGTTGAGAACACCTGTACCGGGTCGTCAACGTGCACCCAGCCGAGCACGGCGGGGCCGACGATGATCCCGATGACGATCTCGAGCACGACCGAAGGCAGCCGCACGGACGGAACGAAGCCGAGCGCCAGCGGCGCGGCGAAGCCGGCGACGACGACGATGAGCAAGTTCGTGAAGGCGAGGTCCATGGCGCCGCGCAGTCCCCGCCGCGTCAAACGCCGTTACGCGTAATTTCGCGCGCCCCGCCGAGACCTGGGCACCATGAGCACGATCTCCGAGCCCGCTTCCACCGTCGCAGACCGCCGCGCCTCCGGCTTCAGGCCGATCGCCGACTACGGCCTGCTGGCCGACTGCACCTCCGCCGCACTCGTCGATCGTGATGGGTCGATCGACTGGCTGTGCATGCCCCACTACGACTCGCCCGCGGTCTTCGCGCGCATCCTCGATCCGAACGCCGGCCACTGGTCGATCGCGCCGGTGGGCGAATGCACTTCCGCGCGCCGCTACGTGCCCGGCACGCTGGTCATCGAGACGACCTTCACCACGGCCACCGGGGCGGTGCGCCTGATCGACGCGATGGCCTTTGCCCCGGGCCAGCGCGGTCACGACCTCGGCCGGCGCGCCCCGCACGAGGTGCTCCGCCTCATCGAGGGCGTGTCCGGCGAGGTCGATCTCGATATGGAGCTGGCGCCGCGGCCCGAGTACGGGCTCGTGCAGCCGCTGTTCCGCATGGAAGGCAACGGTGGCCGCACCTTCGGCGGTCCCAACCAGATCGCCGTGTCGGCGGGCGTGCCCGCGACGATCACCGATTCGACGATGCGCGCGCGGTTCACCGTGCGCAAGGGCGAGCGCGTCGGCTTTGGCCTGCACTGGGCGCCCGCCGAGGGCGAGCGCCCCGACGCTTGCCCGCCGGATCGGATCGCCGCGCGTATCGAGGACACGGTCGAGGGCTGGCGCTCGTGGGAGGCCGAGCACGACATCTACGACGGTCCGCACAAGGAGCTCGTGCGCTTCAGCTCCCGCGTGCTCAAGGGGCTGACCTTCCGTCCGACCGGGGCGATCGTCGCGGCGCCCACGTCGTCGCTGCCCGAGGGTGTCGGCGGCGAGCGCAATTGGGACTACCGCTTTTCGTGGATCCGGGACTCGAGCCTGACCGTCGAGGCGCTCTACGTCGGTGCGTGCTCGGACGAGGCCGAGGAGTTCGTTTCGTTCATGACCAGCTCGGCCGGGGGGCGGGCGTCGGAGGGATCGCTGCAGATCATGTATGGGATCCGCGGCGAACATGACCTCTCCGAGCGCGAGCTGCCGCACCTGCGCGGCTGGCGTGACTCGCGGCCGGTGCGTGTCGGCAACGGCGCGTGGAACCAGACGCAGCTCGACGTCTACGGCGAGCTGCTCAACGCCCTGTATCTCTACCACGAGCGCCTGGGCGAGCTGCACCCCGAGATCCAGGCGTTCGTCGCCGACCTCGCCGACACCGCCGCGCGGCGCTGGCGCGAGAAGGACGCCGGGATCTGGGAGATGCGCGGCGAGCCGCGCCACCACCTGTCCTCGAAGGTGCTGTGCTGGACGGCGCTGGACCGCGCGGTCAAGCTCGCACCGGTCCTCGGGGATCACGCGAAGGCCGCCGAGTGGGCCGCCGAGCGCGACCGCGTCCGCGAGGCGATCCTCACGCGCGGCTGGAACGAGGTCAAGCAGGCGTACGCGCAGTCCTTCGACTCCGACGAGCTCGACGCGGCGGCGCTGCTCATGGCGATCTACGGCTTCCTGCCGGCCACCGACGGGCGGATGCGCTCGACGATCGAGGCGGTCGCGCGCGAGCTGACCGAGGCCGGGATGGTGCTGCGCTACCGCAACGAGGAGGGCCTGAACGCCGACGGATTGACCGGCGAGGAGGGCACCTTCGCGATCTGCACGTTCTGGCTGGTGATCGCGCTCGCGCAGGCCGGCGAGGTCGATCGCGCCGAGGCGGTCTTCGACGAGGTCGTCGGCTACGCCAACGACCTCGGGCTGCTCGGCGAGGAGATCGACACCTCGACCGGCGAGCAGCTCGGCAACTTCCCGCAGGCCTACAGCCACATCGGCTTCATCACGGCCGCCTGGGAGATCGACCAGGCGAAGGCGCGAGCGCGATGAGCGACTACGACGCCATCGTCATCGGCGGCGGCCCCGCCGGCGAGGTCTGCGCCGGAGAGCTCGCCGACGCCGGTATGCGCGTCGCGCTGGTCGAGCGCGAGCTCGTCGGCGGCGAGTGCTCCTACTGGGGCTGCATTCCGTCCAAGACGCTCCTGCGCCCAGGCGAGGCTCTCGCGGCGGCGGCCAACGCGCCCGGGGCGCGCGAGGCGATCACCGGTGCGCTCGATCCGGCCGCCGCCTTCGCCTGGCGGGACTTCATGGTCTCCGGGCACGACGACGCCGGCGCGCTGCCGTGGCTACGCGACAAGGGGATCAACCTGTTGCGCGGCGACGGCCGACTCGACGGACCGGGCGTCGTCGCCGTCGACGGCGAGCGGTACAGGGCCCGCCACGTCATCATCGCCACCGGCTCCGAGCCGGTCCTGCCGCCGATCCCGGGCCTTTCGGAGCTCGACGGCCTGTGGACCAACCGCGAGGCGACGGCCCTGACCGACGTACCGCGCCGTCTGCTCGTCCTCGGGGCCGGCGCCGTCGGCGTCGAGATGGCGCAGGCGATCCGCCGCATGCGTGCGGAGGTCGCCGTCGTCGAGGGCATGGACCACGTGCTGCCGCGCGAGCCCCGGGCGCTCGGTGAGGCGCTCGGCGAGGCGCTTGCGGGCGAGGGCATTGAGCTGCACTTCGGGCAGCACGCGAGCGGAGCGCGGCGCGACGGGGACGAATACGTCCTCGATCTGCCCGACGGCGACCAGCTGCGCGGTGACCGGTTGCTGGTTGCCACCGGCCGCCGGCCGCGCATCGATGGGCTGGAACTCGAGACCGCGAGCGTCGGCTTCGACCGGCATGGGATCGCCGTCGACGGACGGATGGCCGCGGCCCCAGGCGTGTGGGCGGTCGGCGACGTCACGGGCATCTGGCCGCTGACGTACGTCGGCAAGTACCAGGCGCGCATCGCCGCCGCCAACATTCTCGGCAAGCCACGCGAGGCGAGCTACGGCGCCGTGCCCCGCGTCGTGTTCACCGATCCGCAGGCCGCGGCCGTCGGCGCTCCCGATGGCGAGCGGACCGCGACGGTCCGCATGGCCGAGGTCCCGCGGACGGCCACGTACACGCGCGCGTATGCGGACCACCCCGGCTTCCTGACGCTGGTGGCCGATGACGATCGGCTGACCGGCGCGTACGCGCTCGGCCCGGAGGCGGGCGAGTGGCTCCAGCAGGCGACGCTGGCCATCCGCGCCGGCGTGCCGCTGTCGGTCATGGGCGACACCATCCAGCCGTTCCCGACGTTCTCCGAGGCGTTCGTCGAGGCCCTGGCGCGCCTGACGGCGCGGGCGGCGTGGGACACGCGGGACGCCGCAGCCGCGTGAAACAAAGCGACGGCTCGGTCATCGGCCCACGGCCGAGCGCGTGAAGGCCCGGACGGCGACGGCGGTGAAGGCGGCGGCGAACAGCGCGACCACCGCGAGGCTGAGGCATGCCTCGACCGTGGTGTTGCTCATACCCCAGATGTCGTGCAGCCCGGTTCCCTGCGGGTCGACGAATCCGTAGCGCATGAGCGCCATGGCGTGGGTGAGCGGCAGCACCTTGGCGAAGGTGGTCAGCGCCCCGGGGAGCGCGCCGATCGGGAACAGGGCGCCTGCGAAGAACCACGGCAGGATCGCGATCGCGGGCGTGGCGCCGATGTACTCCTCCTGCTTGGGGATGCGCGCGGCGAGGGTCTCGGCGATCCCGTACATGAGGACCACAAACAGCACGGCGGCCGCCACGAACCAGGCGACGCCGGACGCGCTGATATGGAAGTCGGCCCCGCGCAGCGCGGCCGCGGCGATCACCACCGTTACCTGCAGTGCGCTCAACGCGAGCACGACGACGAGGTTTCCAAGCATGAGCAGCGGGCGGGGGACGGGCGCCGCGAGCAACTCGCGCTGGGCGCCGCTTTCGCGGTCGACGATCACGCTGAGACCGGCGAAGGTGGTCGCCAGCGGGACGAGCAGCCCGACGGTGCCCACGGCCACGAAGGCCGTGTAGTCGATGTTCGTGTGCAGGCCGCCGAGCGCGGTCTTGAGCGCCGGAGCGATGACGAGTGCGAACAGGATCGGGGTTAGCATCGGGACCGCGATCTGACGTGGGTTGTGAGCGGTCAGCGCGGCCCGGCGCGAGGCGAGCGTGCGCAGCGCGCGGCCCAGGCGTGTGCGCGGCGGCGCGGCGCGCGGCGCGAAGGCGACGGGTTCGGCGATTGTCGTGGCCACGGGTGGGTCCTTTCTCGGGTTCAGGCGGCGGCGGCGAAGCTCTCGCCGGTGAGCCGTAGGTAGACGTCGTCGAGGGTTGGTTGGCGGCTGCTGATCGAGCTTGTCGTCAGCCCGGCCTCGTCGAGCGCGGCGATGGCATCGCTGGCGGCGGTGTCGTGCAGCGGGACGGTCAGGGTTTGCCCGGCGACGAACGCCTCGGCGGCCGCCAGACCATGCGCACCAAGCGCCGCGAGAGCGACCTGAACATCGCCGTCGACGCGGAGGTCGAGCAACTCGCCGCCCAGCCCAGCGAGCAACGTGGCCGGCGTGTCCAGCGCGACGATCTCGCCCATGTGGACGATCGCGACGCGATCGCAGAGCCGCTGGGCCTCTTCGAGGTAGTGGGTGGTGAGCACGATCGTCATCTCCTCGCGCTCGCGCAGGCCGGCGATCGCGTCGAGCAGCTCGAGCCGGATCCGGGGGTCGAGGCCCACGGTCGGCTCGTCGAGGAACAGCACGCGCGGCTGGGAGACCAGGGCGCGCGCAATCTCCAGGCGCCGGCGCTCGCCGCCGCTGTAGCTGTCGACCTCCCGGTCGAGGATCCCGGCGAGGCCCAGCGTCTCGGCGAGGTCGATGATCCGGCCGGCGGCGAGAGCGGTGTCGACGCCCCACAGGTGCCCGTGGAGCTCGAGATTCGCGCGGCCGGTGAGGCCCCGGTCCACGACCGGCTCCTGAAAGACGACGCTGCTGAGCGCGCGCGCCTTGAGCGGCTGTTTCGCAACGTCGTAGCCTGCCAGCGCGGCGGTGCCGCTGGTGGGCGCGATCGTCGTCGTCAACATCCCGATCGTCGTGGACTTGCCCGCGCCGTTGGGTCCGAGCAGGCCGAACACCTCTCCGGGCGCGACCTCGAAGTCGATGGCCTTGACCGCTTCGACGCCGCCCGGGTATGTCTTCGTGAGCTGCCTCACCTCGACTGCCGGGACGGCAAGCAGCTCGGCTTGGGTCAGGGTCCCCGCCTCGGACCTGCCATTCGTGTGCGTTGCCATCTGCGCGTTCTCCTTGTCCAGCGATGCCTGCCGCTCGTGGCTGCGGCGTTTGAGGCCTATGTCGAAATCGTGAACGGAGATGTGACCGCGCAGGCCGATCGGCGTCTGTCACATCCGAGGCTGTCATTTCGACATCCCAGGACAGTGCAGACGACCCCCACCGAGAGAAGGCTGTGAGCGAATGGGCGAGCGCGACCTTCTGGCCGAGGAGTTCGAGCGCCATCGCGCGCGTCTGCGCGCGGTCGCCTACCGGATGCTCGGGTCGATCAGCGACGCCGACGACGCGGTTCAGGAAGCCTGGCTGCGCCTGAGCCGCGCGGACACGCAGGCGATCGCCAACCTCCCGGGCTGGCTGACCGCCGTGGTCGCGCGCGCCTCGGTTGACATGCTGCGGGCGCGCCGGGCCCGTCATGAGGATTACGTCGGCAGCTGGCTACCGGAGCCGGTGGTCGCCTTCGAGGACGGCAAGAGCGACCCCGAGTACGAGGCGCTCCTCGCCGATTCGGTGGGGCTCGCGCTGCTCGTCGTGCTCGACTCCCTCGCCCCCGCCGAACGGCTCGCGTTCGTCCTCCACGACATGTTCGCCGTGCCGTTCGACGAGATCGCGCCGATCGTCGCCACCACGCCGGGAGCCGCGCGGCAGCTCGCCAGCCGCGCCCGGCGACGCGTGCGCGGTGCCGCGCCGCCCGAGGACGCCGACCTGGCGCAGCAGCGAGCGCTTGTCGACGCGTTCCTGGCGGCATCGCGCGACGGCAACTTCGATGAACTGGTGGCGATCCTTGATCCCAACGTCGTATTCCGGATCGACGCCGGCGGCCGCGGGCCACGCGCACGCGAGCCCGTCACCGGCGCCGCCCCGGTTGCGCGGCAGGTGCTCGCCCGCGGCCGGCCGTTCGCTCGCCTCGCTCGGCCCGCGCTCGTCAACGGTCGCGCAGGCGTCGTCATCGCGCCCGGCGGTACGCCGATGGCGGTTGTCGGGTTCACGAGCGCCCGCGGGCGCATCGTCGCCATCGATCTGATCACCGACCGCGACAAGCTGCGCCGACTCCTGCCGCAGCCGTCGGACCGGTGAGCACGGCGCGCCCGCTCGGCCATCGCTCGATTCGGATTCGACCCCGCGGTGGCGGTGCCGGTCCGCTGGACCGCCGCCATCTCGGCTTCGCGTACTCCTCCGCTCCGCTGAAGTTGACGACGACGTACGGCTCGCCGCCGACGGGCCAGGCGTGATTGACCTGGCGCAGCGCACCGAGCGCCGTCGCGTCCTTCACTCCGAAGACCACGGCTCACGGAAGCTCGGGAA
>DATFRW010000256.1:0-3234 GCA_035262945.1 Solirubrobacteraceae bacterium | reverse complement strand
TACGCGCTCGACGGCGGCATGCAGCGGATCGCCGACAAGGTGTTCATGCTCACGCCGCGCAACGTCGAGATCTCGGCGGAGGAGCGCGCGCAGCTCATCGAGAAGGGCTTCTTCAACCAGAGCTGACCACCCGCTGGCGTGTACCGTTCCCGCCCGTGCGGATCGGGTTGATCGGGGCGGGCAACATGGCTCGGGGGCTGGCTCTCGGCTGGGGCCGCCCGATCCTCTGCACCGACGTCTTCCCCGATCGTGCGCAGGCGCTCGCGGACGAGACCGGCGGCGAGGCGGTCGATTCGAACGCCGAGCTGGCGCAGCGCGCCGACCTCGTGATCCTCTGTCACAAGCCCGCGCAGCTGCAGGGCGTCGCCGCCGAGGTCGCGCCGCACGCGCGCGCGGTGGTCTCGATCCTCGCGGCGACCCCGCTTGCCGACGTGAAGGCTGCGTATCCCGACCGTCCGGTGTACCGCGCGCTGCCGTCGACCCCGGTCGCCGTGCGACAAGGCGCCGTCATCCTCGCCGGCGACGCCGAGCAGGACGCCGAGCTCGACAGGTCGGTGCGAGAGCTGTTCGAGGAGCTCGGCACGCTCGTCGTCCTCGACGACGGGATGGTCGACGTCGCGATGGGATTGATGTCGAACGCGCCGGCGTACTACGCGCTCGTCGTCGAGGCCCAGGTCGACGCCGGCGTGCGCCATGGGCTCACGCCCGACCAGGCGTCGCGGCTCGTCGTCCAGACCATGGCGGGCACCGCCGAGCTGCTGCGCCGCGATGACTACGACACGCTCGCGGTGCGCCGCGCGGTCACCTCTCCGGGCGGATCGACGGCCCGCGGGCTCGACGCGCTGGAGCGCGGCGGGCTGCGCTCGGCGTTCTCTGCCGCTCTGGATGCCATCCTCAAGCGATGATCGCGGTGCTCGCCACCTTCCGGGAGGATCTCGCGAGCTACGTGTACGCGGTGTTCGTCGTGTACACGCTGCTGATCATCGCCTACATCCTCAGCTCGCTGTTCTTCGCGTTCGGGGGGCGGGTGCCGTACGCGCGGTGGTCGAGCGCGCTGCTGGGCTTCCTGCGCGACGTCTGCGAGCCATATCTGTCGATCTTCCGGCGGTTCATCCCGCCGCTCGGCCCCATCGACCTCAGCCCGATCATCGCGATCTTCGTGCTGCAGATCGTCGGGCGGCTGGTGTACTCGCTCATCGCCGGTTGATGTCTCCGTGGCTGAAGGCGGCCGCGGTGGCGGTCGTGGTCGTCGTGCTCGACCAGGCGACGAAGGCGCTGGTCCGGTCGAACATCCGCGTCGGCGAGACCGACGGGGTGTTCCCCGGCGTCGACCTGGTGCACGTGCGCAACGAGGGCGTCGCGTTCAGCCGCTTCTCGGGCGGCGGGACGATCGTGACCGTGATCGTCGGCATCGCGCTCGTCGCCCTGGTCGCCTACTTCGTCACCCACCTGCACAAGCCGCTGGTCTGGCTGCCCACCGGGATGCTGCTCGGCGGCGCCCTGGGCAACATCATCGACCGCGCGCGCGACGGGGCGGTGACCGACTTCATCAAGTTCCCGGCGTGGCCGGCGTTCAACCTCGCCGACATCTCGATCACCTTGGGCGTGATCGTGCTGCTCTACGTCACGGAGTTCAAGCGCGATGGAGCTGCGCGCGAAGCCTGAGGACGAGGGCGACCGGCTCGACGCGTTCCTTGCAGAACCGCTCGGCTCGCGGGCGCGCGCCCAGCGGCTCATCGAGGCCGGGGCGGTGCTCGTCGACGGGCGCGCCGCACCGAAGCGCCACCGGCTGTCGCCGGGGGAGGTCGTCACGGTGGACGAGCCGCCCGAGGCGCCGCCCGCCGACGTCCCCGACGCGCCCTACGCCGTGCCCTACCGCGACGACTACCTGCTCGTCGTCGACAAGCCCGCCGGCGTCGTCGTGCACCCGGCCCGCGGCCACCAGACCGGAACGCTCTCCCAGGCGCTCTCGGGGATCGCGGCCGGCGGCGAGGACGCCGCGCGCGCCGGGATCGTCCATCGCCTCGACCGCGACACGTCGGGCCTGCTCGTCGTCGCTCGCTCGGAGGCGGTGCACCGGGCGCTGCGGGCCGCGCTCCAGGCGCGCGAGATCACGCGGGAGTACGTCGCGCTCGTCGAGGGCCGCCCGCCCGCGCGCAGCGGCACCATCGACGCGCCGATCGGTCGCGACCGCCGCATCCGCACGCGCATGTCCACCGACAGCGACGAGCCGCGCCCCGCGATCACTCATTTCGAGATCGAGCGCGCGCTGCCGCGGACGACGCTGCTGCGCGTGCGCCTGGAGACCGGCCGCACGCACCAGATCCGCGCCCACCTGCGCGCGATCGATCATCCGGTCGTCGGTGATCCCGAGTACGGCACCGCCGGCCGATTGGGGCTCGAGCGCCAGTTCCTGCACGCCACCCGGCTGGCCTTCGACCACCCGGTGACCGGCGAGCGCGTCGACGTCAGCTCGCCGCTGCCCGGCGACCTGCAGGCTGCGCTGGCCCGGGCCGCCGCCGAGTGATCGACAGCTCGGCCTTGTATTCGATGCCGATCGACCCGATGCCGTGGCGCACGAGGATCGCGTCGAGGGCGCCCATGATCTCCGCCCGGCGGGCGGGCTCCTGCGACGCGATTGCCGACATCGACTGGTAGTGCGCCAGGATGCCCTCGCGATCGGTCTCGTGGACGAACGGCACGTCGCGGACCTCGAGGGGGTCGAAGCCGGGGTGACCGTCGAGGCCCTCGTGGCGCTTGGAGCCGTTGCGGTAGGGGTGGTGCACCGACCGCCACAGCGGCCGCAGCACCTTCTCGCTGTCGGTCGCCCACGACGGCCGTTCGCCGTCGGCGAGCTTCAGCACGCACACCACGACCCCGCCGCCCGGCCGCACGACCCGGTGCAGCTCGTCGGCCGCGCGGGCCCCGTCGAACCAGTGCCACGCGTCGCTGCACACCGCCCCGTCGACGGAGGCGTCGCCGAGCGGCAGCGATTCCGAGCGCCCCGCCAGCGCGCGCTCGGCGCCGATTCCGGCGGCGAGGATCGCGCGCATCCCGTCGAGCGGCTCGACCGCGACGAGGTCATAGCCGGCCCGGAACAACGGAACCGACACCCGGCCGGTTCCCGCGCCGACGTCGAGCAGGCGCGGGCCGCCGCCGGCGGCCTCGGCGATCGCTTCGACGACATGCTCCGGGTAGCGCGGACGGCCGCGGTCGTAGGCATCGGCGACGTCG
>DATFRW010000255.1:0-12483 GCA_035262945.1 Solirubrobacteraceae bacterium | reverse complement strand
AACGGCCGCCCCAGGCAGGCGACGCTGGTGGCGTTCGGCGTGCGCGTGCCCACGCGCCGCGGCTGTGAGGCGATCGGTGGCGTCGACTACCGCTCGCCGGAGGAGATCGGCGGGCGCCCACGCGAGCGCGCGAGCGCCGTCTACGGGCTCGCGTGCCTACTGGTGGAGTGTCTCACCGGCGCGCCGCCGTACCCGTACGACCGGCCGCTGCTGACCCTGCAGGCGCATCGCGTCGAGGCGCCGCCCGAGGTCTCCACGCGGCGCAAGGGACTGCCGAACGACATCGACGCCGTCGTCGCGTCTGGACTCAACAAGCAGCCCGAACAGCGCTACGCGTCGCCGGCGCGCCTCATGCGCGCGGCCCAGAAGGCGCTCGGCGTCAAGGCGCCCATCCCCGTTGCGCCGGCCCCACGCAGGCCGGCGCACGAGCCGGCCTCGCGCAGGCCGGCGGTCGAACCGGCTCCCCGCAGGCCGGCACCCGCACCGGTCCCACGGCGACCGGCCGAGAGAACTGCGGCGGCGGACGCGCGTGCTGGCGCGCAGACGCCAGACCGGTCAAGCCGCCGCGGCGCCCGCCCCCCACGCGACAGCCGCAGGTCGCGTCGGCGCTTGGCGGCTTGGCCGGCGCCGGTCTCGATAGGGGCCGGTCTCGTCGTGCTGATGAGCACGGCGGGGTTCGCGCTCGGCCAGTCCGGCGGCACGTCGCCGCCGCGCGCTCCCGCGACGGTCACGTCGAACGAGGCCGCCTCGCTCGACCAGCGCACGACCTACGTGGGGGCCGTCGACACCGCCGTCCGGCAGCTCAGCGAGCAGCGCGCGACGGAGCGAAGGCGCCTGCGCAACGCGCGGCGCCCAGCCGCCCAGGCGGCGGCCGCCGCCGCACTGGCCGACGCGTATGGGCAGGCGCAACGCGCGCTGCCGGGCGCGGCACTCGACGTGCCAGGCTCGGGCCGCCTGCCCGACCGCCTGCACGCCGCGGAGAGCGCCTACCGGCGGCTCGCGAGCGCCGCGCGGCGCGGCGATGCCCGGGCGTACCGCGCCGCGCGCGCCGCGGTCCAGCGCCGCGAGCTCGAGGTGTCGAACGTCCTCGAGAGCCTGAGCTACGCCTGACGGTCAGCGCGGGCTGCCGACGAACTGCGACACGGACGCGACGAGCTGCTCCGCCGCGTCGACGGCCTGCTGCGCCTCGTGGACAGGCGCCTCGGCGAGCGCATAGTCGACGTCGTTGCGGTCCTCGAACAGCTTGCGTAACGCGCGCGCGTCGTCGGCGGCGAAGTGCCCGTTCGACGATGCCTGCCGGCTGAACGCGGCCAGCACGCCGGCCTCGGTCGGCGGCGACTCGCCCGTCGTCATCAGCGCCGCCGCCGCCGCGTGAAAGCCGGCGAAGTACGCCCGCGCCAGCGCCTGCGACGGGAAGCCCGTGTCGAGGAGAGCGCGGGCGGCGCGCAGTTCCTCGCGCCCGCGCTCGAGCGGCTCCATCGCCTCGGTCACGCGACCCGCACCCCTTCGGCGACGGCGCGCGAGAGCAGCGGCGTGACCGCGTGCTCGAACTCGATCGCGGTCACGGGGATCTCGGTCACCACCGCGTCGTTGCGCATCGAGTGGCGCCACATCACGCGCTCCATGCGCCGCTTCTCGGACCAGCGGTCGGTGAAGCGGTCGAGCACGACGACGAGCTCCACCGCGGACTCCGGCTGCGCCTCGCCGCGGGCCCAGGGCCCGACGAGGAGCACGGCCCGCAGCCGCTTGCGGTACATCCGCCGCAGGTCGGCCGCCACGCGCCGGGCGAGGCCCTGCGCATCGAGCAGCCCGGGCATCTCCGCCGGGTCGGGATCGCCCCGGCTCGCCATCGCCTCCTCGGCGGCCTCAGCGTCGACGAGGCCGCGCTCGACGAGCCACTCGATCGCCCGGCGCTCGCCGCGTGCGTCGTGGAACGCGAACCATGCGCGCCGCAGCTCCGGGAAGTCGAAGAGCGTGTCCTTGAATCGGCGAAACGCTCCACGCCCGACGATCGCGCGATCGAGCAAGTCCCGCGCGCGGATGTCGCGCACGCACGCGACGAAGTCCTCCATGTCGCCGTAGCCGAGCGAGACCGGCAGCGGCGTGATCGGCATCATCCGCGCCGGCTCGTCGTCCCCCACCTCCAGCGCGTGGACGGATTGCGGTTCGACCGCCCCTGTCTCCGGGTCGAACCACCACGTGTGCTCGTCGGAGTGATCCTCGAGCGCGAGCGCAAGGTCGGCAAGGTCGACCTGCTCAGGATCCAACATTCGCCACCCCATGTGTTGGTCCGGCGAGGGTACAAGCGGCCTTCGCCGTTGTCACTGCCCGGACCGACGGACGGCGGTAGGACGCCGCTCGTCGCTCATGGGAGCCGCGTGAACTCCATCCACGTCCACACTGGGCGGAACCCGAGGCGGCTGTAGAGCTCCTTCGGCCGGTCCTCGTCGTCGGCGACGATCCACAGGTCGCCGGCGTTGCCGGCCGCGAGGATCGCCGCGCGCGTCATCGCCGTGCCGCGCCCGCCGCCGCGGTAGCGCGGATGGACGAACACCTGCGTGATCTCCGCATCGTCGCCGTCGCGCTCGAGCTGCGCGAACGCCACCGGTACGCGGTTCTCGACCACGGAGAGGATGAGCGCGTTGCGCTGCAGCGCGACG
This sequence comes from Solirubrobacteraceae bacterium, assembly GCA_035262945.1. Lineage (GTDB taxonomy): Bacteria > Actinomycetota > Thermoleophilia > Solirubrobacterales > Solirubrobacteraceae > JAOPZW01. The sequence goes on along the minus strand of DATFRW010000255.1, from coordinate 9,823 downwards.
TCGCGCGCCTCGGCGAAGTGGTCGCCGGCGTCCACGCCCGGGAAGTCCTCCTCGTGCCACGCGACGCGCAAATCGTGCACGGCGTCGTAGGGCACCTCTTCGACGTCGACGTCCGGCCCGGGCGGCGGCGGCTGCTCGTGATGCATGGACACGAGCCGGGTCGTCCGCCAGCCGAGAGCTCGGAAGCCGGGGCGCAAACGCTCGGCGGCGCCGATGTCCTCGACCTCCACGCGCCGGTGCTCGAGGCCGGCGAGCGACTCGTCCGCGAACGCGGCGATCTCCTGCGCGCTCATCGCCGGGTCGCCCTCGACGCGGACGAGGTTGAAGTCGTAGTACGTCGGATAGCGCGTCGCCCGCAGCACCGCGCCGTGCTCCCACGGCTCGATGACGTCGCAGACCGCCGCTCGCGCGGCGTGGTTCCAGGCGCGGGCCCGCTCCGTCATGACAACGCCTCCCGGGTCAGGCGCGCCACCTCGAGGTCCTCGCGCGCGGTGATCACGAGCGCCCGGACCGGCGCCCCATCCGCGCCGATCTCGGCGTCGGCGTGCGCGCGAGCGTTGCGCTCGCCATCGAGCCTCACGCCGAGGAAGCCGAGCCCCTCCGCGACCCGCGCGCGGATCTCAGCCGCGTGCTCGCCGACCCCGCCGGTGAACACGAGCGCATCGAGCCCGCCGAGCGCGGCCGCCATCGCCGCGATGGCCGCGCGCAACCGGTGGACGTAGGCGTCGAGCGCCAGGCGCGCATCGGCGTCGTCGCGCGCCAGCACCGCGCGCATGTCGCCGTCGCCCGCCAGCCCGCGCAGGCCGCCCTCGCGGTCGAGGCCCTGCTCGAGCGCGTCGGCGTCGACGCCGTGGCGCAGCAGCCAGACGAGCGCTCCGGGATCGACGGTGCCGGCGCGCGTGGCCATCACGAGGCCTTCGAGCGGCGTGAAGCCCATGGTCGTGTCGACGCACGCGCCATCCCGGACCGCCGCCAGCGATGCGCCCGCGCCGAGGTGACAGGTCACGACACGCGGCGCGCCGGCCCGCCGCGACGCGTACGCGTGCGACAGGCCGTGGAAGCCATAGCGCCGCACGCCCATCTCGCGCCACGCACGGGGCAGCGCGTAGGTGAACGCCGGCGCGGGGAGCGTCGCGTGAAACGCGGTGTCGAAGCAGGCGACGGCCGGCACGTCCGGCAGCGCCCGCCCGACCGCCTCGATCCCGTCGAGCGCGAGCGGCTGGTGCAGCGGCGCGAGGTCCGTGAGGTCCCGCAGCGCCGCCACCACGTCGTCGTCGAGGACGACCGCGTCGCGAAACCGGTCGCCGCCGTGCACGACGCGGTGGCCGACGGCGTCGGGCCGCGGCATCGCCGCGAGCTGCTCGTCGAGTGCGTCGGGCTCGTCGGGCGACAGGTCCGGCGCGGCCTCGACCTCGTCCTCGGGGCCGAGGAGCCGCAGCTTGAGGCTGCTCGACCCCGCGTTGACGACGAGGACGCGCAGGCTCATTCGACGAGGCCCGGCCAGGTCCACTTGCGGATGTCGGGGGCGTCGTCGCCGTGATCGCGCGTGTAGGCGCGGTGGCGCAGACGCTCGTCGACCATCTGCTGGCGCAGCCCGGCCGCGCGCGGGCCCAGGCCCGGCACCCGGTCGATGACGTCGAGGACCAGGTGGTAACGGTCCATGTCGTTGAGCATGACCATGTCGAACGGTGTCGTGGTCGTGCCCTCCTCCTTGTAGCCACGCACGTGGAAGTTGCCGTGGTTCGTGCGCCGGTACGTCAGGCGATGGATCAGCCACGGATAGCCGTGGTAGGCGAAGATCACCGGCCGATTCGGCGTGAACAGGGCGTCGAACTCGCGGTCGCTCATGCCGTGGGGATGCTCGTCCTCGCTCTGCAGGCGCATGAGGTCGACGACGTTGATGACGCGAACCTTCAGGTCGGGCAGGTGCTCGCGGAGCATCTCGGCGGCGGCCAGCGTCTCGAGCGTCGGGATGTCGCCCGCGCACGCGAGCACGACGTCGGGCTCGTCGCCGTCGTCGCTGCTGGCCCAGTCCCAGATACCGATGCCGCGGGTGCAGTGCGGGATCGCCTCGTCCATCGACAGCCACTGCAGCGCCGGCTGCTTGCCGGCGACGACGACGTTGACGTAGTCGCGGCTGCGCAGGCAGTGGTCCATCACCGACAGCAGCGTGTTGGCGTCCGGCGGCAGGTAGACGCGGATGATCTCGGCCTTCTTGTTGACCACGTGGTCGATGAAGCCGGGGTCCTGGTGCGAGAAGCCGTTGTGGTCCTGGCGCCAGACGTGGGACGAGAGCAGGTAGTTCAGCGACCCGATCGGCCGCCGCCACGGGATGCCGCGCGTGACCTTCAGCCACTTGGCGTGCTGGTTGAACATCGAGTCGACGATGTGAATGAACGCCTCGTAGCAGTTGAAGAGGCCGTGGCGGCCGGTCAGCAGGTAGCCCTCGAGCCAGCCCTGGCAGAGGTGCTCGGACAGCACCTCCATGACCCGACCGTCGGGCGACAGGTGGTCGTCGCCGTCGCGGAAGTCCGCCATCCACGTGCGGTCCGTCGCCTCGAACAGCGCGCCGAGCCGGTTCGACGCGGTCTCGTCCGGGCCGAAGACCCGGAAGTTGCGCGTGCCCGCGTTGGCGCGCATGACGTCGCGCAGCCAGCCGCCCAGCACGCGCGTCGCCTCGGCGGTCGTCGTCCCCGGTGCCGAGACCTGGACCGCGTAGTCGCGGAAGTCGGGCAGCGTCAGGTCGCGGAGGAGCAGGCCGCCGTTGGCGTGCGGGTTGGCCCCCATCCGCCGGTCGCCGTGCGGCGCGAGCTCGGTGATCTCGGGCACGACCGCGCCGTTGTCGTCGAACAGCTCCTCGGGGCGGTACGAGCGCATCCAGGTCTCGAGCTCCTGGAGGTGCTCGGGCCGGTCCGCGAGCTGCGCCAGCGGCACCTGGTGGGCCCTGAACGTGCCCTCGACCTGGACCCCGTCGACCACCTTGGGCCCGGTCCAGCCCTTCGGCGTGCGCAGCACGATCATCGGCCAGCGCGGGCGCTCGTGCGGCGCGCCGTTGCGCGCGCGATCCTGGATGGCGCGGATGTCGCTCACGACCTGGTCGAGCGTCTCGGCCATGAGCTGGTGCATCGTCGCCGGGTCGTCGCCCTCGACGAAGTACGGCTCGTGCCCGAACCCGATGAGCAGCGCCCGCAGCTCGTCCTGCGGGATGCGCGCGAGCACCGTCGGATTGGCGATCTTGTAGCCGTTGAGGTGCAGGACCGGGAGCACCGCGCCGTCGCGCGCCGGGTTGACGAACTTGTTCGAATGCCAGCTCGCGGCCAGCGGGCCGGTCTCGGCCTCGCCGTCGCCGACGACGCAGCACACGAGCAGGTCGGGGTTGTCGAACGCCGCGCCGTAGGCGTGCACGAGCGCGTAGCCGAGCTCGCCGCCCTCGTGGATCGACCCCGGCGTCTCGGGCGCGACGTGACTCGGGATGCCGCCGGGGAACGAGAACTGGCGAAACAGCCGCCGCATGCCCTCCTCGTCCTGGGTCATGCTCGGATAGAACTCGCTGTAGCTGCCCTCGAGGTAGGTGCTGGCGACGAGCCCGGGCCCGCCGTGCCCGGGGCCGGTGATGAAGATCGCGTCGAGGTCCGCCGCGTTGATGACGCGGTTGACGTGGACGTAGACGAAGTTCAGGCCCGGCGTCGTACCCCAGTGGCCGAGCAGCCGCGGCTTGACGTGGTCGATGGTGAGCGGCTCGCGCAGCAGTGGGTTGTCGAGCAGGTAGATCTGCCCGACCGACAGGTAGTTGGCCGCCCGCCACCAGGCATCGATGCGGCGCAGCTCGTCGGGGGCCAGCGGACCCCCGGGGACGACGGTCTGCGTTTCGGTCATGCCGTGTCACCCCTTCTCGTGGTTCACCGCCAGGGCAGGATCTTGCCGAACTGCACGAGCTCGCCGTGAAAGTCCTGGTTCGGACGGGGATCGAGGGCGAGGCGCAGCAGCGCGGCCGCCGCCTGGTCCGGGGTCTGCGCGCCCCGCATGTCCGCGAACCACGGTCGCGAGGCCTCGGTGTCGACGAGCCCGGGGCAGACGGCGGCGACGAGCGTCGCGCCCGCCGCGTCCGCGTCGCGCCGCTCGCGCGCCAGCACGCGCACCGCGGCGACCTGGCCGACCTTCGACGGGATGTTGATCCAGTCCGGCCAGCCCTCGTCCGCGGCGCGCCCCTCGAGCACCGCATCGCGCCAGGCGGCCATGACCGCGTCCACGTCGTCGAGCGACATGGTGTCGGTGTCGAACCGGGCATGGAGATGCGCCGGCAGCTCGCGCAGGGTGCCGAAGCTGCTGGCGACGACGAGCAGGCGCCCTCCCGGCCGGAGCACCGGCGCGAACGCGCGCAGCGCCCGCGTCGTCCCGAGGTTGTTGGTCTGGACGAACGGCTCGACGAGCTCGGACCAGGACGTGTCCGGCGTGAGGCGGGCGGCGGCGTTGGAGAACACGATGTCGACGCCGCCGAGCTCGTCGGTCAGCGCGCGGAACGCCGCGTCGTCGCGGACGTCGAGGACGCGGCCGCGCACCCGCGCGCGCGGGGAGCGGACCCGCTCGACCGCGTGGCGCACGCGAACCGGGTCGCGGCCGGTGAGGTAGACGACGTCATCGGCCTCGAGCTGCTTCGCCAAGCCCGATGCGAGCGCGAAGCCGAGCCCCTGGTTCGCTCCTGTCACCACCGCCGTTCGCCCCATGGACCACACATGGTCGCCCATGCCGGCGGTACTACTCCCGCATGATCGACACCGACCACTACATGCGCCTCGAACGCGTGCGCTCGGTCGAGACGACCGAGCGCGGCCTGCTCGCCGAGATCGACGACGAGCGGCTGCGCGTCGACGTCGTCCGCGACGACGTCGTGCGCGTCGCGATCAGCCGCGGCGGCGCGTTCGACGAGTCGCCGACGCATGCCGTGTGCGTCGACCCGCTCGCTGAGCCCGTCGCCTTCGAGGTCGAGCGCGACGACGACGTCGTGCGGCTGCGCACGGCCGCGCTGGTGGTGTCGGTCGGCCTGGACCCGTTCCGCCTGGACGTGCATCGCGCGGACGGCAGCCCGGTCGTCGAGACGGCGACGGACGCCGAGGGGCGCCCGTGGGCCTACGCGCGGCTCAACGATGCGTTCACGCTGCGCCGGCGGTGCCGCCCCGAGGACGCGTTCTACGGGCTCGGCGAGAAGACGGGCGGCTTCAACCGCCGCGGCCGCGACTTCACGCTCTGGAACCTCGATGTCCTCGACCCGAACGACAGCGCGCCGTTCACGGCGGGCTTGGCGCCCGAGGACCCGCGTGCGGATCCGACGAGCACCGAGTTCGACCCGTACTACGTGTCGATCCCGTTCATGTACCACCACGCGCAGCCGTCGGGCGCGGTGGCCGCATCGTTCGTCGACAACGGGTACCGGGCGGCCTACGAGCTCTCGCGCGCCGAGGAGTACCGCGTCCACTTCGCCGGCGGCCACTACGTGGAGTACGTCTTCGCCGGGCCGCGGATGCCGGACGTCCTGGCCGCCTACACGTGGCTGACCGGGCGCCCGCCGCTGCCGCCGCTCTGGGCGCTGGGCTACCACCAGTCGCGTTGGTTTCGCTACACGCAGGACGCCGTCGAGGCGCTCGCGCGGCGCCACCGCGAGCTCGCCGTCCCCTGCGACGCGATGTGGCTCGACATCGAGTACATGGACGGCTACCGCGTCTTCACCTGGGATCGAGACGCGTTCCCGGACCCGGGCGGCATGCTCGAGCGCCTGGCCGAGCAGGGCTTCCGGGTGGTCACGATCATCGATCCCGGCGTCAAGCACGAGCGCGGCTACCCGGTCTTCGACGACGCGCTTGCGCGCGACGTCCTCTGCCGCACCGAGTCCGGCGAGGTCTACGTCGGCGAGGTGTGGCCCGGCGCGACGTCGTTCCCCGACTTCGTGACCGAGGAGGGGCGCACGTGGTGGGGCGACCTGAACGCCGAGCACGCCCGGTCGGGGGTGGCGGGGATCTGGAACGACATGAACGAGCCCGCGACCGGCCGCATCCCGACGTCCGCGATGCGCTTCGGCCACGGGCGCGTCTCGCACGAGCGCCTCCACAACCAGTACGCGCTGCTCATGGCGATGGCCACGTGGGAGGGGCTCGAGCGCGCGCTGCCCGAGCGGCGCCCGTTCATCCTCACGCGCGCGGGCTCGCCGGGCATCCAGCGCTACGCCGCCAACTGGCTGGGCGACAACCAGTCGCGCTGGGACCACCTGTGGCTGAGCATGCCGATGGCGATGGGCTTCGGCCTGTCGGGCCAGCCGTTCGTCGGCGCCGACATCGGCGGCTTCCAGGGCCACTCGAATGCCGAGCTGTTCCTGCGCTGGATGCAGTACGGGACGCTCACCCCGTTCTGCCGCAACCACTCCGAGATCGGCAACGTCGACCAGTACGCGTGGTCCTGGGGCGACGCCGTCCTCGACCTCGTCCGCGACGCGCTCGAGCTGCGCTACCGGCTGCTGCCGTACCTGTACGCCGCGTTCGTCCGCGCGCACGAGACGGGCGCACCGGTGCAGCGCCCGCTCGTCTTCGAGCACCAGGACGACCCGATCGCGCGCGACGTCGACGACGAGTACCTGCTCGGCCCGGACCTGCTCGTGGCGCCCGTGGTGACCGCCGGCGCCACCGCGCGCCAGGTCTACCTGCCCGCAGGCGAGTGGTTCGACTGGCACACGGGAGAGCGGATGGAGGGCAGCCGCTACGTGCTGGCACAGACTCCGATGGACAGGATCCCCATCTACGCGCGCGCGGGCGCGGTGATCCCGACGTGGCCGTCGGCGCCGCCGTCGACCGACGGCCATCACCCCGAATCGATCGAGCTGCACCTCTTCGTGCCGGTGGCGGATGGCACGCATCACGGAATGCTGCAGGAGGACGACGGCCTGACGTTCGGCGCGCTCGACGGCGCGCGCTATCGCACAACCTTGGCGGTGACGCGCGGCGGTGGCCGGGTGACCGTGCGGGCGGCCGTCGAGGGCGACGGCTACCCGGAGTTCGCGCGCGCGACCTTCGAGCTCGTCCTGCACGGCGCGGCGCCGCGGACCGTGCTGGTCGACGGCGCCGACACGCCGGTCCGCGACGGCCGTGTCGTGTTCGCCAACGCGGGCAGCGGCTTCACCGCGGAGTTCGCGACCTAGCGCTCAACGGGCGTCAGGTACACCCGCGCGATCACGGGAATCTCGCGGTGCAGGTCCGCCCGCATGCGATCGAGTGCTCCGGCGACGTCGTCTCCGCTGAGCCCGTCGGACATCTCGACGTCCGCCGCGAGGAGCACCTCGGTTGGGCCGAGGTAGACGGCTTCGAGGCGCGGCACGGCGCGGATCGACGGCTCGGACTCAAGGCGCTCGCGCAGGCGCTGAACGTAGCGCTCCGGCACCGATTGGTTGGTCAAGAGCTCCCGGTTGCGCGTCGACAGGCGCACCGCGATGAAACACAGCAGGCAGCCGATGATGATCGCTGCGACCGCGTCCGGGACGGCGGATCCCGTCAGCTTGTGGAGCACCAGCGCGATCAGCGCCAACGCCGCGCCGAGCACGTCGACCGTGTCCTCGAAGTACACCGTCACCACCGTCGGGTCGGCGGTCTCGCGGAGGTACTCGCTCACGCGCAGCTCGCGCCGCGAGGCCTGCAGCCGAAGCTGCCGCGCGGCCACCGTCCGGCTCAGCCCGTCGAGCACGAGGGCGATGACCAGGACCGCCACGCCCGCCCAGAACGCCTCGAGCTCGGGCGGGTGGAAGAGCGCATGGATGCCGTCGTAGATCGAGAACGCGCCGCCGACGACGAACATCCCGATCGCGGCCAGCAGCGCCCAGTAATAGCGCTCGGGCCCGTAGCCGAACGGGTGCGAGGCGTCGGGCGGATGACGGCTGCGCCGGATGGCGATGTAGAGCAGCACCTCGTTGCCGGCGTCGGCGAGCGTGTGCAGCGTCTCGGCGAACAGCGCCGGCGAGCCGGTCAGCGCGGCAGCGGTCCCCTTCGCGATAGCGATCGCCGTGTTGGCGGCAAGGGCCGCGAAGACGCTGCCCAGGCTCTCGTCGCGCGGGGTCGCGCTCATCTATGAGATTGTCCGGGGTCATGGCGTCCGACGGTGAGCCGATCACGATCGTCCTTGCGGACGACCATGCGGTCGTCCGGTCGGGGCTGCGGATGGTCCTCGAGCGCGAGGAGGATTTCGAGGTGGTCTCGGAGGCCGCCGATGCCGACTCCGCGCTGCGGACGGTCCTCGGCCACAAGCCGACCATCCTCGTCCTCGATCTCAACATGCCCGGCGAGCCGACGTCGCTGGAGGCGATCCCGCGCGTGCCGGACGTGTCGCCGAACACGCGCGTGGTCGTGCTCACGATGCAGGAGGACCCGGAGTTCGCCCGCCGGGCACTCCGCGCCGGCGCGGCGGGGTACGTGCTCAAGGAGGCCGCCGACGACGAGCTGGTCGACGCCATCCGCCGCGTGGCGGCGGGCGCGACGTACCTCAATCCCCGTCTCGGCGCCATGCTCGCGGCGGCGCCGCCCGAGCAGACCGGCCCGCCGGACGACCTCACCGAACGCGAGGTCGGCGTCCTGCGGTTGATCGCGCTGGGCCACACGAACGCGGAGATCGCGCAGGAGCTGTTCCTCTCCGTTCGCACGGTGGAGTCGCATCGCGCGCACATCCAACAGAAGCTCGGGCGCTCGACGCGCGCCGAGCTCGTGCGCTACGCGCTGGACCATGGGCTCGTCGGGCCGGACTAGGGTCAGCCGAGCGGCAGCCGCGCGTGGATCACCGTGCCGGCCCGCGCTCCGGGCAGGATGCTGAGCTCGCCGCCGAGCAGGTCGACGCGCTCGCGCATGCCGGTCAAGCCGAACCCGCCGTCGCTGGTCGCCTCCGGGTCGAAGCCCGTGCCGTCGTCGGTGACGGAGATCTCCAGGCAGCCCTGGTCGGTTCTGACGGAGAGCCCGACGGTCGACGCGCGGGCGTGCTTGGCCACGTTGGTCAGCGACTCCTGGACGATCCGGTAGACCGTCGTCTCGAACTCGGGCGTCAGCGGCCGTCCTTCGGGGAGCGCGACGTCCATGCGTACCTCGAGCCCGGTCGCGGCCGAGGTGCGCTGGGCGAGCGAGTTGAGCGCCGGCGCCAGCCCGAGCTCGTCGAGCGCCGGCGGGCGCAGCTCCGCGATCATCGACCTCAGCGACTGGATGTCCGCGCCGAGTTGCTCGACCGCGCCGCGCATCGCGTCGCGCATGGCGTCGGCGTCGTCGAGGCGCGCGGCGCTCGAGAGCAGGACGCGCAGGCCGCCGAGCGCCTGGAGCGTCTCGTCGTGCAGCTCGCGCGCCCAGCGGCGGCGCTCGGACTCCGCCGCCGCCAGCGAGCGACGCAGGCGGTCGGACTCGACCGTCTTCGCGGTGGCGACCGCCGTCGCCGCCTGGGCGGCGAACGCCTCCAGGAGCTGCTCCTCGTCGTGGGTGAACGGCTCGCCGCCCTCGGCGTGGTCGAAGGCCGCCAGGACGCCGAGGCTCGTGTTGCGGTACACGAGCGGGACGAGCAGCGCAGCCTCGGCGTGCTCGACGCCGAGACGCTCGGCCGGGACGCGCAGCTCGCGGTGCGCGTCCGCGATGCGCCGCGAGCGCTGCTGCGCGAGGACCTCGCCGGCCGTCGCGTCGGCAAGGGGGATGCGGACCTCCTCCGAGACGGTGACACGGCCGGCGCCGGCGGCGATCACGAGCTGGTCGCCGTCGCGAAGCAGGATGATGACGTCGCGCGCGTGGATGAGGGCACGACCGCGCTTGACGATCAGCTCGAG